>JAUXWH010000155.1 GCA_030681365.1 Bradyrhizobium sp. | reverse complement strand
AGGTCGGGATGTTCGCCATCGGGCCCGGGCGATACAGCGCCACCAGCGCGATGATGTCTTCGAAGCGGTCCGGCCGCATGTCGACCAGCGCCCGCCGCATGCCCTGGCTTTCCACCTGGAACACGCCGACCACATCGCCGCGCGCCAGCATGGCGTAGCTCTTGGCATCGTCGAGCGGCAGCGTCGCCAGATCGATCTCGATGTTGCGCTGCTTCAGAAGCTTCACGGCGACGTCGAGCACGGTCAGCGTCTTCAGGCCGAGGAAGTCGAATTTGACCAGGCCCGCCGGCTCGACCCATTTCATGTTGAACTGGGTCACCGGCATGTCGGATTTCGGATCGCGGTAGAGCGGCACCAGCTCGCTCAGCGGCCGGTCCGAGATCACGATGCCGGCGGCATGGGTCGAGGCGTGCCGGGTCAGGCCCTCCAGGCGCTGCGCGATATCGAAGGCGCGCGCCACCACCGGGTCCTCGTCGCGAAACGCCTGCAGTTTCGGTTCGCTCTCGATCGCTGCCGCCAGCGTCACCGGCGCCGCCGGATTCTGCGGCACCAGTTTGGTCAGCTTGTCGACCTGCCCGTAAGGCATCTGCAGCACGCGGCCGACGTCGCGCAGCACGCCGCGCGCCTGCAGCGTGCCGAAGGTGATGATCTGGGCGACCTGGTCGCGGCCGTAGCGCGCCTGCACATAGTCGATCACCTCGCCGCGGCGGTCCTGGCAGAAATCGATGTCGAAGTCGGGCATCGACACGCGCTCCGGATTGAGGAAGCGCTCGAACAGCAGGCCAAACCGGATCGGGTCGAGGTCGGTGATGGTCAGGGCATAGGCGACCAGCGAGCCCGCGCCGGAGCCGCGGCCCGGCCCGACCGGAATACCCTGGCTCTTCGCCCATTTGATGAAGTCGGCGACGATCAGGAAGTAGCCCGGATATTCCATGCGGGTAATGACGTCGATCTCGAAGGCGAGGCGCGCGCGATAGGTTTCCTCGGTCTCGCCCTGCGCCAGGCCGTGGACCCGCAGCCGGTTGGCCAGCCCCTCCTCGGCCTGCCGGCGCAATTCGCTGGCTTCGTCACTGACGGAGTCCGCGGTGGCGGCGCCGACCGTGAACCGCGGCAGGATCGGCTTGCGCGTCTTCGGGCGGAACGCGCAGCGCTCGGCGATCTCGACCGTCGAGGCCAGCGCCTCCGGGATATCGGCGAACAGCACCGCCATTTCGGCGCGGGTCTTGAAACGGTGATCCGGGGTCAGTTGCTCGCGATCGGTCTCGGCGACCAGGCGTCCGCCGGCGATGCAGAGCAGCGCGTCATGGGCTTCGTAATCGTCCGCGGTGGCGAAATGCGGCTCGTTGGTCGCCACCAGCGGCAGGCCCTTGGCGTAGGCGAGATCGATCAGGCCGGCTTCGGCGCGGCGCTCCTTCTCGACGCCGTGGCGCTGCAGCTCGATATAGAGCCGGTCGCCGAACAGGCTCGCCAGCCGGTCGCAGCGCGTCGCCGCCAGCGCCGCATGATCGGCATGAAGCGCCAGCGAGATCGGCCCCTCCGGGCCGCCGGTCAGCGCGATCAGGTCCTCGGCGTCGCCCTCGAGCCATTCGAACTTGATGTGGGGCGCCTGATGCACCGGGGTTTCGAGAAACGCCCGCGAATTCAGCCGCATCAGGCTGCGATAGCCGCGCTCGCGCGCCGCCAGCAGCACGATCCGCGAAGGTGCGGCGGCCAGCGCGTTGCGCGCATTCGGATCCTGATCGCCGAAATCGACCGCGAGCTCGCAGCCGATGATCGGCTGGATGCCGTAGCCCGCCATCTTGTCGGAGAATTCCAGCGCCCCGAACATGTTGTCGGTATCGGTCAGCGCCAGCGCCGGCTGGCGGTCGGCCTTGGCCAATTCGCCGAGCTTCTGGATCTTGATCGAGCCCTTCAGCAGCGAATAGGCGGAATGGACGTGAAGATGGACGAATCCGGCATTGGCGACATTTGCCGAAGGTTTTGAAGTCATGGACGTCAGCGATCATCTGGCATGAGGGAGGCAGGCCGCCCTCACAGGGCCGACTCGCGGCCCGATGGTGATGCCTCGGACCCGGCCTGTCCACGCCGAACCGCGCCACCCGGGCAGGCATCCCCGCTTTCCTGCCGGGGTGCCTGCCCGGTCAGCACCTCAAAGCTGGGGAATCAGCTGCGCCCACACCGCGATCATCCCGACAAACAACGTAAGCGACGCCAGCGCCGCAGCTTCTTCCACAAACGTCTTCAACATGCTCGCCTCCCGAGAACTGGAACATATGAAGAACATTGTTCCGTTTTTGTTCTATGGAGTCAAGAGGCCTGTGAATGGGGTGCCCCAGGCAATTTGGCCGACTGGCAATTTTACTTACGAAGTCTTTTCGGACGTTGCTTGTGCGTGGCGGGGGACGGGCGACCGCCTGCCGCCGCTGTCTCGACCTCAAGCCTCAAGGCCGCAGGTTCACCGGGATCGAGGCCAACTCGGTCGAGAGCGCGCGCACGGCCCTCTCCGCTTCCGCCGGCAGTTGCTCGAGACTGCATCCGAACGGGACTTCCAGGCCGAGCGATTTGGAGGGATCGGATTCCCACACCAGCCCTACATGGGATTTGCCCGCCGCCATGTTGTGACTGAGCGATACGATCTTCAGGCCGCCATGTTCAGCCATGTTGCCTCCTGCTCTGCCGCAATTCCGCTACGGGCAAGTATGCGCCGGCGCGTGCCCGATTCAAGCCGCTATCCGCTGCCATGACGTGGCCCGCCGCGCAGCCTCGCCCTCAATCAACGCATCACCTTGGTAGCCGAACCATTTGATTTGCTTGATTGGCCGGAACGGCGCGCACGAACGTGAATTGACGAAGTGCCGCCGGACCGGTTCTGGTTCGGCCACGGATTCGACGATGAGCGGCTGCGGCCGATGGGAGATTTTGATGCGTAACCTGGTTCTGGCCCTGTTGGGCGCGGGCGGACTGGCGACGGTCGGCGCGGCGCCGGCCGAGGCCGTCGGCACCCGCTATCCCTATTGCATCCAGGGCAGCGAAATTCCCGCGCTGAGCCAATGCACCTTCACCAGCTATGAGCAGTGCCAGGCCACCGCGTCGGGGCGGTTTCTCTCCTGCATCGAAAATCCCTACTACGACCCCGGTCCCGAAGCCGATCCGCGCGCCTATCGCAGTCGCAACCGCGCGCAGCCGGTCTATCCCCGTTACTGACGCCGCAGCCCGAAGGAGGCACTGATGCGAAATCTGGCTTTGGCTATTGTGGCGCTCGCGACGGTCTCGGTGGCCGGACCGGCGTCGGCCCAGACCTATGACCCGGCCTATCCGGTCTGCCTGCACATCTACGGGCCGGCCACCTATTACGAATGCAAATATGCCTCGCTGGCCCAGTGCGCCGCTTCGGCGTCCGGCCGCCCTGCCCAGTGCGAGGTCAATCCCTATTTCGCCGGCGCGGAGCCGCGGCGCCACCAGTGGCGGCGGCCGGCCTACTGACCGGTCCCGTGGCGAAGGCGCCCCAAGGGTACCGTAGTAGGGTCAAGCCTACTGTACATGGGGTTGTTTTCGATATTTTGGATGAGGCCCCTGCGGCAGGGCCCTTCATGAGCTAATCGAGCTCGACGACCTTGCCGTCCGCCAGCGACACGCGGCGGTCCATCCGGCCCGCCAGTTCCATATTGTGCGTCACGATCAGCATCGCGACGCGGGTCGCCGCGACCAGTTGCATCAACGCCCCGAACACATGATCGGCGGTATGCGGATCGAGGTTTCCGGTCGGCTCGTCGGCAAACAACACCCGCGGCGCATTGGCGACCGCACGCGCGATCGCGACGCGCTGCTGCTCGCCGCCCGACAGTTCGGAGGGCCGGTGCTTGATGCGTTCGCCGAGCCCCAGATAGGCCAGGATCTCGGTGGCGCGCTTGACGGTTTCGGCGCGCTTGAGGCCCTGGATCATCTGCGGCAGCATGACGTTTTCCAGCGCGGTGAATTCCGGCAACAGCCGGTGCGACTGGTAGACGAAGCCGATATCGCTGCGGCGGATCATGGTCCGCTCGATGTCGGACAATTGCGATGTCGGCGCTCCCCCGACATAGACCTCGCCGTCGTCGGGGGTCTCCAGCAGGCCCGCGATATGCAACAGCGTCGATTTGCCGGCGCCCGACGGCGCCACCAGCGCGACCGACTGCCCCGCCCACAGCGCGAGCTTGGCGCCGTCGAGAATGGTCAGCGTCTCCGTGCCCTGGGTATACTGGCGCTTGATCTCGTGGAGATAGACCACCGGTACATCTTCTGCCCCCTGCTCCATCTGGTCCTCACTCATACCGGAGCGCGTCCACGGGATCGAGGCGCGCGGCACGCCACGACGGATACAGCGTAGCCAAGAACGACAGCGTCAACGCCATGATCACGACCGCGGTGGTCTCGCCGAAGTCGATTTCGGCCGGCATCTTGGAGAGGAAGTAGAGCTCCGGCGAAAACAATTCGGTGCTGGTCAGCCAGGACACGAACTGGCGGATCGATTCGATGTTGAGGCAGATCACCAGGCCGACGAAGAATCCGGTGAGCGTGCCGACCACGCCGATCGCAGCCCCCGTGATCAGAAATATCCGCATGATCGACCCCTGCGAAGCCCCCATGGTGCGCAGGATCGCGATGTCCTGCCCCTTGTCCTTCACCAGCATGATCAGGCCGGAGACGATGTTCAGCGCCGCGACCAGCACGATCATGGTCAGGATCAGGAACATCACGTTGCGTTCGACCTGCAGCGCATTGAAGAAGGTCGAATTGCGCTGCCGCCAGTCGACCAGAAACACCGGGCGGCCCGCCGCCTCGGTCACGCTCTTGCGGAAGCCGTCGATCTTGTCGGGATTGGTAGTGAACACCTCGATCGCGGTGACGTCGTCCTTGCGGTTGAAATAGGCCTGCGCCTCCGGCAGCGGCATGAAGACGAAGATGCCGTCATATTCCGACATCCCGACCTCGAACACCGCGGCCACCTTGTAGGGTTTTATGCGCGGCGTGGTGCCCATCGGGGTGACAGCCCCTTTCGGCGCCACCAGCGTGATGCTGTCGCCGGCATGCAGCGACAATTGATCGGCGAGCCGCCGGCCGATGGCGACGCCCTGCCCCTCGTCGAATCCGTCGAGCGAGCCCTGCTTGATGTTCTTGGCGATCGAGGTGAGGTTGACGAGATCGGCGGCGCGGATGCCGCGGACGAACACGCCGGCGGCATTGAACGGCGACGAGCCGAGCGCCTGGCCATCCACCACGGGGGCCGCGAGGCGGATGCCCTGGACCTGGCTGATGCGCTCGGCGACGTCCTTCCAGTCGGTCAGCGGCGATTCCAAGGGCTGCACCAGGATGTGGCCGTTGACGCCGAGGATCTTGTCGAGCAGCTCCTTGCGGAAGCCGTTCATCACGGCCATCACGATGATCAAGGTGGCGACGCCGAGCATGATGCCGAGGAACGAGAATCCGGCGATCACCGAGATAAAACCCTCCTTGCGGCGCGCGCGCAGATAGCGTCCGGACAGCAGCCATTCGAAGGGCGCGAAAGGTCGGGTTCGAACTGGCTCGCTCATGGCTTCATCCATAGTTCGATTTTCACACGATTCGGGTCAATTGTGGCCGCAGCGTCCGATAATCCGCCGCCGGCGGTGGATAATTCGTCACGCACTCAGCCGCGCCACGACTTCCGCCGGGCTCAGATTCTCCCGCGTCCCGTCGCTGCGCCGCTTCAGCTCACACTTGCCGTCGGCGAGGCCCTTGGGGCCGACCAGAATCTGCCAGGGAATGCCGATCAGGTCGGCGGCGGCGAATTTCGCGCCGGCGCGCTGGTCGGTGTCGTCATACAGCACCTCGACGCCCTTCGCCTCAAGCTCGCGATAAAGCTGCTCGCACGCCGCGTCCACATCCGCGGCGCCCTGCTTCAGATTGAGGATCGCCGCCTTGAACGGCGCCACCGCCTCCGGCCATTTGATGCCGGCATCGTCATGGCAGGCCTCGATGATGGCCCCGACCAGCCGCGAGACGCCGACGCCGTAGGAGCCGCCGTGAACCGCCACTTCGGCGCCGTCGGAGCCTGCCACCAGGGCCTTCATCGTGTCGGAATATTTGGTGCCGAAATAGAAGATCTGGCCGACCTCGATGCCGCGCGTCTGCACCTTCTTCTCGGCGGGCACTTCACTGTCGAAACGCGCGGCGTCATGGACGTCCTCGGTCGCGGCATAGACCGAGGTCCATTGCTTGATGATCGGGGCGAGATCGCCTTCGTAATCGATGTCGTCTGGTGGCACCGGCAGATTGAGCACGTCGCTGTCGCAATAGACCGCGGACTCGCCGGTCTCGGCCAGCACGATGAATTCGTGGCTGAGGTCGCCGCCGATCGGGCCGGTCTCGGCGCGCATCGGGATCGCCTTCAATCCCATCCGGGCGAAGGTTCTGAGATAGGCGACGAACATCCGGTTGTAGGAGCGCCGCGCCGCGGCTTCGTCGACGTCGAAGGAATAGGCATCCTTCATCAGGAATTCGCGGCCGCGCATCACGCCGAAACGCGGACGCTGCTCGTCGCGGAATTTCCATTGAATATGATAGAGATTGAGCGGCAGGCTCTTGTAGGACTTCACATACGAGCGAAAGATCTCGGTGATCATTTCCTCGTTGGTCGGCCCATACAGCAGCTCGCGCTTGTGGCGGTCGGTGATGCGCAGCATTTCCGGACCATAGGCGTCGTAGCGGCCGCTTTCGCGCCAGAGATCGGCGAGTTGCAGCGTCGGCATCAACAGTTCGATGGCGCCGGCGCGGTTCTGTTCCTCGCGCACGATCTGCTCGATCTTCTTCAACACCCGCAAACCCAGCGGCAGCCAGGCATAGATGCCGGCCGCCTCCTGCCGCATCATGCCCGCGCGCAGCATCAGGCGATGCGAGACGATCTCGGCCTCCTTCGGATTCTCTTTAAGGATGGGCAGAAAAAATCGCGACAATCGCATGAGGACACTCAAAGAATCGGGAGGACACGGGTGCGTGCCAGTGAAACCGGATCGGCTGCAAAAACACAAGGGCGGGGTCGGAAAAACCCGCTAAAACAGCAGATTACGCGTCACTTTTACCAGTCCAATTGACCTTGCGATTAAGGCGCAAACGCGGCCTTGCGCAAGCGGGCCAGAAATCCTTCCGGAATTCTTACCGAAATCCTTTCAGTGCCCGGGCACGTCGAAATCGTCTTCCAGCGTGATCCGCTCGAAATCCGTCACCAGGGCGTCGATGCGCAGATGCCAGCGCCCCGCAAAGGGGATCGCGACGTCGCGGACCGACCAGTAGCCGTCGGAGCCCAGCACGGCCTTGCGCTCGAACGGCTCGATGCCGCGCGCCGGCAGGCTCAGCGTCAGGCTGGCTTCCTTTGCCGGCAGCGGCGTGCCGTCGCCGTTCATCAATTGCAGGACGAAGTGGTCGATGCCCACCTTGCCCGGCGAAACCAACACCTGGAACATGGCCTTCTCGGTATGGATATGGATCGCCAGCGGCGGGACGGCCGCGGCCGCCAGCGCGCGCGGCGGCGGCGTGAAGCGCCAGCCGGCGACCAAGGCCAGAACAGAAACGGCGATGACACACTCGGCCAGGATCGATCGCCGCAGCGGCCGGGTGTTCTGCGGATTGACCGCAAGGGCCGATGTCAGCCGAAAGCGGTTCAGCGCCGCGAGCCCGAGCAGTGCCGCGACCAGCACAAGCTTGATCGACAGGATGATCCCGTATTGGCTGTCGAACAGGGCGCCAGGGCTCCCGAGCTGAACCACGGCCAGCGCGAGCCCTGTCAGCACGAGCATGGCCACGACGAAGATCGCGGCATGCGAGAACCGGTTCAGGACCGGAAGCAAGGGTTCCGGCCGCCATGCCATCGTCGCCAGCGGCGCCAGCGCGCCGACCCAAAAGGCGACGCCCACCCCATGCAGGAACACGGCGGGGGCGGTCAGCCATTGCGGCGTCGCCGTCGCGGCATGCCCGCTCACGGCGAGCGACAGGCCGACGCCGGCCAGCGCGAACGCCGACAGCGTCGAGCCGGCGCGCCTGTCCCCGATCCGCAGCGCGAAGATGCCTGACATCATCGCCACCCCCGCGATCGACAGGGATTGAAACAGGCTGGTCGCCGCGGCGGCCTTCCATGGCGCCGCCGTCAACAGGCTGCCCGGCGGCAAATCCAGCAAATCGAGCCCCTGCAGCCCGAGCGCCGCCGCCGCGCTGAACAGGCCTGTCACCAGCGCCATGTGGATCAGGCTCGAACCCGTTCGCGCGCGGCCGATCCAACCCATGAAGAATGCGCCGCCGACGCCGACAAACAGCCCGAGATAGACCCCGATCCGCGCCAGCCAGATCAGGCCGTTGACGACGCCGGCGCGGCTCTCGTGCGCCGCCGCCCCGGTTACGGCGCCGATCGAAAACACCATGGAGCCCGCAACCGGGTGGCCGTCCTCCGAGGTGACGCGGTAGCTGACGACCAAGGTCCCGCGCGGCAGGTTGTCCGGCAGCGTGAGGACGATGCTATCGCCGGCGGCGCGTACCGTCACATCGTCGCGTGTCTCGCCGGCCGCATCGATCAGGCGGACCACCGCCGGCGCTACTGCCTCGTTGAATCGCAAGTGAACCGACTTCGGCGCCGTGGCCAAAACGCTGCCGTCGCCGGGATCGGTCGAGACGAGCGTGGCATGGGCGGATGCGCCGGTGGCAAGGCAGAGAACCGACAGCAGCATTGCCAGGCCGGCGATCAGGCGCATCCGCTTTCAGCCTTACGGTTTCGGCATCAGCTTGACGCCCGGCGCCGGCGACTTGTCGCCATGGGAATGGCCGGCGCCGGGCGCCGGGATGTCGATCCAGCGGCTGACCCCCTGCTCGCATTCCTGCACCACCGGAAAATACAGCGTGGTGTTGGGCTTGAGGTTGCCGGTCAGAAAGGTGCTTATGACGAATTCGTCGTAATGGGCGTCGGGCAGCTTACCGCCGCTCCACACCACTTCCTTGACGCCTTCCGCGAACTTCCTGCCGTGATAGCTGTACTCGGTGGCGTATTTGCCGCTGATCGCCTCGACGCTCCAGCCGGCCTTCGGCATCGGCTTGACGGCGATCACGCCTTCGGGAATCTGCACGCGGATTCTGGTCGTGGCGGAGCCAGCGCAGCCATGCGGCACCATGAAGACCGCCTTGTAGCCGGCACCGATGGTTGCCTGACGATTTTCCAGCGAGACGTGCGCCGCGGCCGGCCATGCTGCCAGTGTAGCGACGGCAGCGAGAAGGATGGCTTTCGACATCCCGCGCCTCACTTCTTCATGCCGGAATGACCGGGCGTGTGTTTCATGTCGTGGCCGCCGGAATGGCCCGCGCCCGCCGGAGCCTGCGCGCCCACGCCCTGCACGTCGAACGAGACCTTCACCTTGCCGGCCTTCTCGAACTCGAGCGTGACCGGCACCTTGTCACCCTGCTTGAGGGCGCCCTTGAGATCCATCAGCATCAGGTGATAGCCGCCCGGCGCGAGCTTGACCGTCTTGCCTGGCTCAATGACGAGTCCCTTGTCGAGCGGACGCATCGTCATGACGCCATTGTTCATGGACATTTCGTGGATTTCGAACTTGCCGGCCACATCGGCCGAACCGCCGACCAGCCGGTCGGCGGCGGCGCCCTTGTTCGCGATGTTGACATACCCGCCGGCGACTTTCGCCCCGCCCGGCGTGGCGCGGCTCCAGGCCTGACTGATCACGAGATCGCCGGCCTTGACATCCTGTGCTGCGGCGGGCGCGACCAACAGGGCGGCAAAGGCAACGACGTAGCTAAAGGTGCGTGCGGTGTGTTTCATGTCTCTTGTCCTTTTCTTTGCGTGAACGAATGGGGCGTGATCCATTTTACCAGCGCGCTTTTACGCCCGCATACACGGCGCGCCCCGTGCCGGGCTCGAACAGCGGTGATGCCGAACTGGCCGTGTTGATGATGCTGGCGGAGGCAATATAGGCCTTGTTGCCGATGTTTCTGGCTTCGACATACATCGAGTAGGTTCCGCCATTGTCGATGCCTGCCTTGAGTCCCCAGATCGCATAGGGTTCCGTCTTCAGCGTGTTCGCGTTGTCGACGAAATAGGACTGCGGCACCCATTCGATATTGGGTCCGAAATAGAAACCCGTCGGGCTCTTGTACAGCAATTCTGCTCGGAGATAGTGGCGCGGAGCCCCGGGCAGTTCGTTGTTGCGATAGTTTGGATCGTTGTCGAAACGGAAATCGTTCAGCGTGTACGCGACATTCAGCCAGATCTTGTCGGGGGCCGGGCCATTGTCGAAGATGCCGCGGAATATCGCGGCGCCCGCGCCCGCTTCGATGCCCTGGTGAATGGTGCGATCGGCATTGGTGACGTTACAGCTTCCGGCGGCGCTGCCGACGATGCATTGCAGTTCGTCGCGGATGTTGGCGCGATAGGCCGCGATTTCCCAGGCGTAATCGGCCCGCTTCATGCGGGTTCCGATCTCATAGGTGGTGGCGATCTGCGGGCGGATGCTGGTGAAGGGAATGACCGCCGTGCCCGCCGATCCGGACGAACTTTCGCCAAAACTCGGCACCTCGGCGCTTCGCGAGATGTTGGCGAAGGCCTGCCAGGTCGGATCGATATCCCAGAGCAGACCGGCCTTCGGCGACCACAGCCTGAACTCGGTCGCCCCCGACTGATCACCATTGGTGAGAAAGCGATCCTGCCGGTTGCGGGTAGCGTAGAGAAATTGCGTTCCGGCGATCGCGGCGACGTTCGGCAGGAAGTAAAAACTGTCCTCAATGTAGAGGGAGGTGTTTTTCGAGCGATCGATCGAGGACGATTGCAGCGCGCCTTTCTGGCCGCCGACATTGGTGAACTGCTGGTTGTCGATGCTGCCGTTTAGGACGTTGACGCCGGCGACGAGGCGGTTGCGGAAGCCGCCGATGAACCGGTCGTCGGTGACCTTGGCGAAGCCGCCGTAATCCTGGTAGCGGTAGTCGAGCCATTGAAAGATCGGATGCATCAAATGGCGGTCGGCGCCGAAGACGCCGAATTCAACCTGGGTGTCGTCAAACCGGATCGTCGTCTTGTTGGCGAGCCGCACGGTATCGATGTTGCGCTGCTGGTCATTGGTGAGGTTGGCGGGCGCGGCGGCCTGAGGATTGCTCAGCGCCGAAGCCTTGGTGACGGTGCCGGGAATGCGCTGACGCACTTCATTGGCATTCAGGTAAAACCGCGTCTCTACATAAGGCGAGAATTGATAGCCGACATTACCGCTGACGCGCGTGGCATGCCCAAAGCTGTGATCCCTGAAGCCGTCGGAAGCCTGCGTCGAGGTGGTGACGAAGCCGTCCCATGGACCGTTGGCGCCGCCGGCATTGACTTGCAGCCGCTTGAACCCGAATGCGCCCATATCGGCCGACACCCCGTTCGGAAACGGATCGCGGCCGGTGGCCGTCACGAAGTTGATGGCGCCGCCGAGCGAATTGGCGCCGAATTGCAGCGCATTGGCGCCCTTGTAGACCGCGACATATTTGTAGGCGGTGGGATCGATTTCCTGGAAATCGCCATAGCCGTCGGCGGTGTTGATCGGGATCCCATCCATGTAGAGCTGGACGCCGCGCAGATGGAAGTTGCGCGACAGGCCGGAGCCGCGAATCGAGAGTCTCGTGTCGTCGCCCCATTTGGGCTGCGCGAACACGCCCGGGACGTAGTCCAGAACATCCTTGATGGTGTTGGCCACGGTCGAATTCCGGTAGGCCTCGGCGGGGACGATGGCGACGCCGCCGGGTGTCTGCTGGATGTCGCGCAATGCCTGCTGCACGGTGAGGACCGTGAGCGCGGGTCCCCTCGCCTGATCGGCCGCGACGGGTGCCACGGCGGGATTGCTGACGCGGGAAACCCGCGTTGCGCGCGCTCCGCTGCGCTGCGGCGGACGGGCTCCCGCTGCGCGCTTCTGTTGCGGGGCGTCCACGGTGATGGCCGGCAAGGCGGCTTGAGGGGCGGTTTGAGCGGCTGCGGAAACGGAGACGATCGCAGCGGCGGAGGCCAGCAAGAAGCGGCGCGCGAACGCGCTCGATATAGTGGGAGCACAGGACATTTGAGATTCCTGATGCTGGCGCGGAGGCCAGCCGGATCAACGACACCGATCGACATGGCCTCGGCCACACCGATCACGGGAGTGTTTCGTCGTCAGGAAATGGACGGAGGCGCGCGGGCCCGGGCATACCAACCGGCCCGGGAACCGAGCCAGTCGGGCGTGGCGTCGAGCCACACCACGCGCGCTGCCTGTCGCAACGGCGTTGCGAAGACCGCTTCGGGCGTGGCGAAGGACGCGCTCGCGTGTGCCAGGCAGCACATCGCGCAGGCGCCGTTATGGGCGCCCTGCCCGGTCTGGTCCGCCTGGTCGGTCGCCGAAGCAGCCGCGCCCGAGCAGATCGGCGCTGCATGGAGAGGATCGGAGGCGGCGATGCCGGCCGCCCAGCAAGCCGCGACCGGTGCAAGGACCTGCACTGCGAGAGCGAGCAGGACGATGGGAAGAAATTTCCACAACCGCCGGCGCATCAAAACCACCTCTTCAAGGCGACCAACTAATCACGCACGGAGTCCGGAGTCGAGATCCAGTTCCGACAATAATGCCTTGTAATCGACTCATAGGCCCCCGAATGCAAAACCTGTTTGATGCAGAGCAAGCCCGATGCCGACAAGGCCCGTTCGCGTGCGCTTTCGGTTCGCTGGCGATCGGCACCAGTCAGGCGATGATTCCTCTCCTTGAAACCTGATGGAGATTGCGAGGCACTTGACGTAGCGCAATGAATGGACGGCGTGGACGTTGGATATGATCCGGACATATCCATGGATCGTCCGATGTTCGACTTCGACCAACCGCTGCTTGTTGCGGGCTTGCTGCTGGGGCTGTCATCGAGCCTGCACTGCTTCGGCATGTGCTCGGGCATCGCAGCGAGTCTGCATTTCGCCGCCGACCTCGATCCAAATCGCCCTGCTCTGGATCTCCTGGCTACGACGTTGCTGATCAACGCCGGGCGTATCGCCGGCTACGTCGCCGCCGGCGCGATCGTCGGCGCCGTCGGATCGGGCGTATTCGGCGCGTTCGATCATTCGTTTACCCATGCGGTTCTTCGCTGGGCCGCCGCAGCCGCACTCGGCTGGATCGGGCTTTCAATGCTCGAGGTCATGCCTCTTCCAGCGGTGCTTTACCAGGTTGCGTCAGCCGTCAGCCGCGCCATGGAAACCGTCGCGAGTGCGTCCCGGCTGCCGACGACAGCCCGGGTTGTCCTGAGCGGAGCGATTTGGGGTTTCCTTCCTTGCGCCATGGTCTACGCCGCACTCTTTTACGCGATGCTTTCCGGTTCGGGGCTCGGCGGTACGCTGGTGATGTCCGGTTTCGGCCTTGGTACCTTGCCGGTGCTGGTGGGCGCCGGCCTTGGACTCCCGCTGCTCCGCAGCCGGGCCACCTCGGCGTGGCTGCGAAAGGGGGTTGGCCTTGCCATCATCCTGGTTGGAATTGTCAGCGCAGGCATAACTCCGACGACATTTGCGGCATGGTGTAGGGCCGGCTGACCCGGCAATTCTCCCCCTACTCACCTACCGCGGCGCGAATTGCCACAGATGAATGCAACTGTCAGTGGCGAAATTCCAATCATTTCGCTGTTTGCTCTAATTTTGAACAATCGTTGCTGAAATTGATGACAAAACGAAAAAGATGGTCTAACAGTGCAGGCTCAGGCTGACCGCAAGGTTGAAGTCTGGTGGTCCAAGTCTCGGGAGGAGCCCTGACGCGCACAAGCAGCGTCGCCCCGTCAATCAAGATCAAATCCAATTTTGTGGGGAAATAGGGTCGACACAATTTTCAGAGCAGGGCACGCGCCCTGCTCTTTTTTTTTCGAGATGCTTTTCGAGATCTTTCACGACATGTTGGGAACGATCGGCTCACGCAACTGAACCGTGAGGCAGGGCATGACGGCACCGGCCAATTCGATCCGGCACAGTTTTGAACTCGCCGCCGGGCGTTGCGAGGACCTGACGCCGCTGGTCTATGACAGGCTGTTCCGCGAACACCCGGAAACGCGGGCAATGTTCCGCAGCGAAGCAAGCGAGCTCGTCAGGGGTTCGATGCTGGCGCTGGCCATCGATGCGATGCTGGACTTCGCCGGCGACCGGTCGGGACATTATCGCATGATCGAATGCGAGGTGCAGTCGCACGACGCCTTTGGCACGCCGCGCGAGTTGTTCGGCAAATTCTTCGGCGTGATCGCCGATACAATGCGCGAGGTGCTCGGAAACGATTGGTCGCCCGAGATCGACGCGGCGTGGCGGAAATTGCTCGATGACATCGATCGCCTCGTCGCCACGACCCAGGCGCAAATCGAAGCCTGACATACAAAGTCCCTATCGAGCAGGCGCGAACAGCCCGCGTCTCATCGGGAGCCTCACCTAATACAGGGCGGTCGAACGATTCGATGCATTCGCGATCGTCGGCGTTGGTTGAATTCGGCATACGGCGAATCCATATTGCGCTGGTTATTTCATGACAGTCGCAGGAAAGGCTAGGAGTATCGCAGTGAGCCTGGGTGGAATTACCAACCTCGATTACACGATCCTGTTATGCAACAGGATGGATGAAACGCGGGCATTCTATCGCGACGTCATGAAGTTTCCGATCGAGACCGACCTCGAGCATTGGGTCAGTTTTCGCGTGGGCGCCGCGCTGTTGACGTTGCGGCCGCGCACGGCGTGGACCGTCTGCGACGACGGCAAGTCAATTCCCGGATCGGCGGCGGTTCAGCTCGCCTTCCGGGTCCCGCAGCCCGCGGTCGACGCTTGCCACGCGGAGTTGGTCGCCAGGGGCGTGCCGATCCTAAGGGCGCCAACCGATCTGCCGGACTGGCGCCACCGCACACTGTTCTTTCGCGACCCCGAGGACAACATCATCGAAATCTATGCGGAATATTGAGGATGGTTCGCTGTCCATCCGCTAAAACGACACTCCCATCAGGTTCGACAGCCGCTCGATGTTCAGGTAGCCAGCCCGATAGGCCAGCATGCCGATGCCGTAGACGACCGCCGCGATCACCGTGGTCCAGATCAGCTTGCGGCCCATCCTGGTCGCGATCGGCGCGCCGGGGTCGGTGCCGGGCGGGCCGCCACCGTCTTCATGCTGGCTGCGGACGCCGAACGGCAGCGTCACGAACAGCACGATCCACCACAACACGAAGTAGATCGCCAGCGCGGTCGAGATTGAATAGGCCATCTCAGTTCTGTTCGATTTCGACGAGCGCGCCGGAAAAATCCTTCGGATGCAGGAACAGCACCGGCTTGCCGTGCGCACCGATCTTCGGCACGCCGTCGCCGAGCACGCGAGCGCCCTCCCCGATCAGCCGGTCGCGCGCCGCGATGATGTCGGGCACGTCGTAGCAGATGTGATGGATGCCGCCGTCGGCATTGCGCTCGATGAATTTTGCTATCGGCGAGGCCTCGCCGAGCGGCTGGATGAATTCGATCTTGGTGTTGGGCAGGGTCACGAACACGGTGATGACGCCGTGCTCGGGCAGCGGCACCGCAGCGGAAATCTCCGCCCCGAACGCCGCGCCATAGATTTTTGCGGCCTTCTCGGCGTCCTTGACCGCGATCGCGACATGATTGAGCCGGCCCAGCATGGTACTCCTCCGCCTTATGTTCCTTGCGCGAGTTCTAACCGAAAAACCGGTTTTGCGGAACGCGCGCCTACACCGTCAGAACGTGAACGTAGCACAGCGGCTTCTTGCCCCAATGCTGGCTGATCGCGGCGCGCACCGCACGCCGCACCGACTCCGCCATCGCGTCGGGATCCCGTCGCCTGGCTCGCGGCAGCCCCTCCACGGTGGTTACCACCACGTCGAATACGATCTCGTCGATCTCCTCGCCGGCGGTATTCTTCTCGGGAATGCCGACCAGCTCGACCTCGGGATCATCGGCAAGTTCACCCTTGTCGGTCACGGCGAAGGCGACGAAGGCGCAGCCGGCAAAGGCCAGCTTCTTGCGCTCGATCACCGCGCGCGATTTCGAATCCTCGAGAATCGTGCCGTCCTTGTAGAGTCGCCCGGACGGCAGTTCCTCGATCACGCCGGAATCGCCCGGCCCCAGCTTCACCAGGTCGCCGTTGCGACAGATCAGCACCTTGGGAACGCCGGCGGCCCGCGCCAGCTTGGCGTGCTCGAACAGATGCAGCGCCTCGCCGTGAACCGGGATCAGAAGTTGCGGGCGTACCCATGAAATCATGTCGCGCAGCTCGTCGCGGCGCGGATGGCCGGAGACGTGGACGAGATGGGTGCGGTCGGTGATGACCTCGATGCCCTGCGTGATCAATCCGTTGATGATGCCGCCGACCGCCTTCTCGTTGCCGGGAATGGTGCGCGAGGAAAAGATCACGCAGTCGCCCTTGTTCAGGGTGACCTGCGGGTGGTCGTCATTGGCGATGCGCGCCAGCGCCGCGCGCGGCTCGCCCTGGCTGCCCGTGCACAGCGCCAGCACCTTTTCCGGAGGGAAGTGGCCGTAGAGATCCACGCCGCGAAAATTCTGCACGCCGTCGAGATAGCCGGTCTCCCGCGCCACCTGCACCACGCGCTCCATGGCGCGGCCGACCACGACGACTTCGCGTCCGGCAGCCTTGGCGGCATCGGCGACGGCGCGCAGCCGCGCGACGTTGGAGGCAAAGGTGGTCACCGCGACCCGGCCTTTGGCGCCCTTCACCAGTTCGGTGATGGTCCTGGCGACCTCCAGTTCGGAGGGCGAGCGCCCTTCCCGCACGGCATTGGTGGAATCGCCGATCAGCGCCAGCACGCCGGAATCGCCGAGTTCGCGCAGCCGCCGCTCGTCGGTCGGCACGCCGATGATCGGCGTCTTGTCGATCTTCCAGTCGCCGGTGTGCAGCACCGTGCCGGCGGAAGTGTGGATCGCCAGCGCGTGGGACTCCGGAATCGAATGCGCTACCGGAATGAACTCGACGCTGAACGGGCCGATGTCGATGCGTCCGCCCGACGGCACCACGGTGACCGGAATTTTCGGCGGATTGCGCTCGGAAGCGCATTTGGCCGCGAACAGAGCGGCGCTGAACTGCGTTGCATAGATCGGGCATTTCAGCTTCGGCCACAGGTCCATGATGGCGCCGAAATGGTCTTCATGGGCGTGGGTCAGCACCAGGCCGACCAGGTTCTTCCGCTCCTTTTCCAGAAAGCGGATGTCCGGCATGATCAGATCGATGCCCGGCAGATGCTCCTCGTCGCCAAAGGACACGCCGAGATCGACCGCCAGCCAGGACCGCTGATGGCGGTTGCCGAGGCCATAGATCGACAGGTTCATGCCGATTTCGCCGACGCCGCCGAGCGGCGCAAAGGTCAGTTCATCCGGACGCGACATCAGACCGCCCCCGCCGACGCTGCCGAACCGAAATGGACGTCGCCGGCCGATATCGGGACCCGGTGGCCATCCGCCTTGCGGATGATCAGGCAGCCCTGTTCGTCGATGGTATCGAATATGCCCTCGACGGTGGTGGCGCCTGCCCGGACCGCGACCGGCTGGCCCAACCCGGCCGCGCGCTCCAGCCACAGTCGCCGGATTTCGTCAAAGCCCCGGCCATTGTCCCAGATGCCGCGGGTTTCAGCCCAGGCATCCGACAGTTCGGCGAACAGGTCTTCGGCGCCGACATGGACGCCGATTGCCGCCAGCGAAGTCGCCGGCGTCGGCGTGCCCTCAGGTGCTGCCACGACGTTGGTGCCGATGCCGACCACCACCGCCAGCCGATCACCCGCGACCGCCTCCGCTTCCAGCCCGATGCCGACAAGCTTCTTTCCCCCGGCCAGGACGTCGTTGGGCCATTTCAGCGAAAACTTCATATGTTCCGATCCCGCCGACCTCAGCGATGCTTCGATGCCAACTTTTTGCAGTGCCGTCTCGATGGCAAGTCCTGCGGCAAAACCCAGCGTCGCCGCAACCGTGGGCGCCACATCGATTACTTCAAGGATGCTGCTCGCAAGATTACCACGCGGCGCGATCCAGGGGCGATTGCGTCGTCCACGCCCTGCGGTCTGCTCCGACGTCACGAACCAGATCGGACCATACTCGCCCTCGCGCGCCCGCGCCATGGCTTCCGTATTGGTCGAGCCGACGGAATCGAACGCGGTGAGCCGGTAACCCGCCGCCATGGCCCGCGGACCGAGCTTGAATGCCATCTAAAAAAGCGACTTCGCCGCCGACGTCGCCACGCTGACCAGCGGCCCCGGATAGACGAAGAAGAAGATGTTGAAGAGCCCCGCGACCGCCAGTACCGTGCGCAGTTCCATCCGCATCGGGTCGAGCCTGGTCAACGGCTCGTCGAAATACATCACCTTGATGATGGTGAGATAATAGTAGGCGCCGACCACGCTGGCGACCACACCGACCACGGCGAGCGTAAACAGCCCGGCCTTGATCGCCGCCACGAACACGTAGAATTTGCCGAAGAACCCCGCCAGCGGCGGAATGCCCGCCAGCGAGAACAGCAGCATCGCGAAGAAGAACGCCAGCAGCGGATTGGTGCGCGACAGGCCTGCGAAATCGCTGATGCTTTCGACGTGCTGGCCATTGCGCTTCATGGTCAGGATCACGGCGAAGGTGCCGAGCGTCATCGCGACGTAGATCGAGATATAGACGAGCACGCCCTGCGCGCCCTCGACCGTGCCGGCGGCAAGCCCGACCAGCGCAAATCCCATATGGCCGATCGACGAATAGGCCATCAGGCGATTGATGTTGGTCTGGCCGTTGGCGGCGAACGACCCCAGCACCATCGAGGCGATCGCAACAAACACCACGATCTGCTGCCACTGCGGGACGATGCCCGGGAACGC
>JAUXWH010000152.1 GCA_030681365.1 Bradyrhizobium sp. | reverse complement strand
TTGCTTCGAGGCGGGCCTTGTAGGCGGTGTTGACCTCGAAGCGGTGGCGGTGGCGCTCTTCGATGTCGCAGGAGCCGTAGACGCCCGCGATGCGCGAGCCTTCTTTCAGGCGGGCCTTGAAGGCGCCCAGACGCATGGTGCCGCCCAGATCGCCGCCTGAACGGCGAACTTCCAGTTCGTTGCCGCGCATCCATTCGGTCATCAGGCCGACGACCGGCTCAGCCGCGGGGCCGAACTCGGTGGAGCTGGCGTTCTCGACGCCGGCCAGCGAGCGCGCCGCCTCGATAACGGCCATTTGCATGCCAAAGCAGATGCCGAAATACGGCACCATGCGCTCGCGCGCGAAACGGGCCGCCATGATCTTGCCTTCCGAGCCGCGCTCGCCAAAGCCGCCGGGCACCAGAATGCCGTGGACGTTTTCAAGATACGGCGCCGGGTCTTCCGCCTCGAAGACTTCCGACTCGATCCACTCGAGATTGACCTTCACGCGGTTGGCGATTCCGCCATGCGCCAGCGCCTCGATGAGCGATTTGTAGGCGTCCTTGAGGCCTGTGTATTTGCCAACGATGGCGATGGTGACTTCGCCCTCGGGGTTGTGGATGCGCTCGCACACCGCGTTCCAGCGGCCCATGTCGGGCCGTGGCGCGGGCTCGATTCCGAACGCCGACAGCACTTCACGGTCAAGCCCGGCCTCGTGATAAGCGCGCGGCACATCGTAGATGGAGCCGACGTCGCGCGCCTCGATCACCGCGCTCTCGCGCACGTTGCAGAAGAGACCGAGCTTGCGGCGCTCTTCCTTGGGAATGGGCCGATCGCTGCGGCACAGCAGAATGTCGGGCTGAATGCCGATGGAGCGCAGTTCCTTCACGGAATGCTGCGTCGGCTTGGTTTTCAACTCGCCGGCGCTCGGGATGTAAGGGAGCAGCGTGAGGTGCACGTAGATGCAGCGGCCGCGCGGCAGATCGTTGCCGAGCTGGCGAATCGCCTCGAAGAACGGCAGGCCCTCGATGTCGCCGACCGTGCCGCCAATTTCCTCAAGGACGAAATCGACGTCCTCGCTCTCCGACAGCTCGAATTCGTTGAGGTGGTTGGTGA
>JAUXWH010000147.1 GCA_030681365.1 Bradyrhizobium sp. | reverse complement strand
GAAGCCGATGCCGACGCCGCCGATCAGCATTTCCGCCGCCACGATGGCGAGCCAGGACAGGCCGATGCCGATGCGCAGGCCGGTGAAGATGTAGGGCGCCGCCGCCGGGATCATGATCTTCCAGAAAAATTCCAGCGGGTTGAGCTGAACGACGGCTGCGACGTTGCGGTAATCCTGCGGAATGTTGCGGATACCGACCGCCGTGTTGATGATGATCGGCCAGATCGAGGTGATGAAGATCACGAAGATCGCCGAGGGCTGGCCGTCACGGAACGCCGCCAGCGACAGCGGCAGCCAGGCCAGCGGCGGGATGGTGCGCAGCACCTGGAAGATCGGATCGAGCCCGCGCATCGCCCAGACCGACTGGCCGACCAGGGTGCCGAGCGCGATGCCGGCGACCGCCGCCAGCGAATAACCGAGAAAGACGCGCTGCAGGCTGGCGGACATATGCCAGAACAGGCCCTTGTCGATGCCGCCGCGGTCGTAGAACGGATCCAGGATCAGTTCCTTGGTTTCCTTCAAGACCCGCGAGGGCGGCGGCAGGGTCGATCCGGCGCGCTGGCAGACCAGTTCCCAGAACAGGATCAGGAGCGCGAGCACGATCAGCGGCGGCACCACGCGCACCGCGGTCTCCTTGGCCATCTTGGCGTATTTCTCGGCGCGGGGCGGCTGCTTCGGCGTCATCGCGACCACCGGCGCCGCAGCGGTCGCAACGACCACCGCTTCCACGGCCGCATCGGGTTCGGTCTTCAGGGCATGCATATTCATCGGGAGTGATTCTCCATGTTCGATGGGCGGGCCGCGCGCGCGCGTGCGGCCCCGTTTGGATCAGACCTCAACACGCTTGATGGACAGGGACTTCAGATACGCCGCCGGATTTTCCGGATCGAACACCTTGCCGTCGAAGAAGGTCTCCTTGCCGCGCGACTTCGAGGCCGGGATCTCGGAGGCGGCGACCTTCAGTTCCTTGGCGGCCTCGCGCCACAGGTCTTCGCGATTGACCTTGGCGATCAACGCCTTGGTGTCCGTACCGGCCGGCATCTTGCCCCAGCGGATATTCTCGGTGAGAAACCACAGGTCGTGACTCTGGAAAGGATACGACGCGTGGTCGCGCCAGAACTTCATCAACAGCGGGCTGTTTTTCTCAACCCGTCCATTTCCATACTTGAAGTTTCCCTTGATGCGCTCGTCGATGTCGGCTGTCGGAACGTTCATCCATTGCCGTTTGGCGCTGATAGCGGCCAACTCGTCCTTGTTGGCATCCTTGTCGCACCATTGCAGGGCCTCCATGACGGCCATCAGCAGCGCCTTGGCGGCACGCGGGTTCTTCTCGACCCAGGCGGCGCGCATGCCGAGCACCTTCTCGGGATGGTCCTTCCAGATCTCGCCTGTGGTAACCGCCGAGTAGCCCGCCTTCTGGTGGATCAATTGCTCGTTCCATGGTTCGCCGACACACAGGCAATCCATGGTGCCGACCTTCATGTTCGCGACCATCTGGGGCGGCGGAACGACGATGGTTTCGATGTCCTTGTCGGGGTCGATGCCCCCGGCTGCCATCCAGTAACGGATCCAGAGGTCATGCGTGCCGCCCGGGAAGGTCATCGCGGCCTTCACCGACTTGCCCGATGCCTTTTTCTTTTCCAACGCTTCCCTGAGCGGAGCGGCGTCGAGACCGACCTTCAGGTCCGCATACTCGTTGCTGACCGAGATACCCTGGCAATTGAGATTGAGCCGCGCCAGAATCTGCATCGGCGTCGGCACGTTGTTTTGCGTCACGGTGCCGGCGGTCATCTGATACGTCATCGGAGTCAGGATGTGGGCGCCATCGATCCCGTTGCCCTCCGAACCCAGCACCAAATTGTCGCGCGTGGTGCCCCAGGACGCCTGCTTCTCGACAGCAACGTCGGGCATGCCGTATTTCGCGAACAGGCCCTTCTCTTTGGCGACGAAGAGCGGCGCCGCGTCGGTCAAGGCGATGAAGCCAAGCCTGGCTGCCTTCACTTCCGGTCCCGCGGTCTCGGCGAAGGCGCCCGCGGGGAAATTCATCCTGACTGCAGCAAGGAGCGCGGCCGCGCCCGCGCCCGCCTTCAGCAGGGCGCGGCGGTTCATCTGATGGGCCGAGCGATCGATGACCTTTTTTCTCATATCCATTTCCCCTCGAAATCCGATGTCCACGATACGGCTGGGGTCAAACCCCGACGCGCTTGATCGACAATGACTTGAGATAGGCGGCCGGATCTTCCGGATCGAACACCTTGCCGTCGAAGAAGGTCTCCTTGCCGCGGGACTTCGAGGCCGGGATGTCGGAGGCGGCGACGCTCAGTTCCTTCGCCGCATCCTTCCAGAGGTCTTCGCGGTTGACCTTGGCGATCAGCGCCTTGGCGTCATAACCCGCTTCAAATTTGCCCCAGCGGATGTCCTCGGTCATGAACCAGAGGTCGTGGCTCTGGAACGGATAGGATGCATGGTCGGCCCAGAACCGCATCATGTGCGGGCTGTTCTCGACGACCCTGCCGGTGCCGTAGTCGAATTTTCCCTTGACGCGATCGGTAACGTCATCGACCGGGCAGTTGATCCATTGGCGCTTGGCGCAGATCGCCGCGACTTCATCACGGTTCTCCGGCTTCTCGCACCACTGCTGCGCTTCCATCACCGCCATCAGCAGCGCCTTCGCAGCCTTCGGATATTTGTCGACGTAAGCGGCGCGCATGCCGAACGATTTCTCCGGATGCTTGTTCCAGAGTTCACCCGTCGTGATCGCGGTGTAGCCGATGTTCTGATGGATCAGCTGCAGGTTCCAGGGCTCGCACACACAGAACGCGTCCATGGTGCCGACCTTCATGTTGGCGACCATTTGCGCGGGCGGAATCACGATGGTTTCGATGTCCTTGTCGGGATCGATGCCGCCGGCCGCGAGCCAGTAGCGGATCCAAAGATCGTGGGTGCCGCCCGGGAACGTCATCGCCGCCTTGATCGATTTGCCGGAGGCTTTCTTCTTGTCGAGCGCGACCTTGAATGGCGCGGTATCGACGCCGATCTTGAGGTCGCTATATTCCTTGCCGACCGAAATGCACTGACCGTTCAGATTGAGCCGCGCCAGGATGTACATCGGCGTCGGCTGGTTGTTCTGCGTCACCTTGCCGGAGGAGATCAAATACGGCATCGGGGTCAGGATATGCGCGCCATCGATGCCGTTGCCTTCGGAGCCAAGCACGAGGTTGTCGCGCGTGGTGCCCCAGGAGGCCTGCTTCTGCACTTCGACGTCGGGCATGCCGTATTTGGCGAACATGCCTTTTTCCTTGGCGACGAACAGCGGCGCCGCATCCGTCAGCGCGATGAAGCCGAGCTTCGCGGCCTTCACTTCCGGACCCGCGCCCTGCGCAAAGGCGCCGGCGGGGAAATTCAGCCTGGCGGCGGCGAGCAAGGCTGCCGTTCCCGCTGATGCCTTGAGGAGCTGACGGCGGCTGACGCCGTGGCGGGAGGTCTGGTCGGTAGGCTTCGTCATGGGCGCTGGCGTCCTTTGCGTCGGTTTGGCCGTCCGTCCGGTGACACCGCGAGAAGCGCATGGAGGCGCGCCCCGGGGTGGGCCCCGGTCTGGCGGTTTCACAATTCGGATGATTGGTTTTCGAGGGACGGCATCAATGGCGTCGGACACAAGCTATTCAAGCTTTGTGCCAAGCCGCATGACCAACAAAAGTGTAGGTTTTTTAAATAGTTAAATGTCATGCACAATTAATGTGCATGCCCAATATTGCATCGAAAATTTGCGCAAAGGTCAAATCTTGTGCGCCGCACCACAAATAAGCAGGCGTATGGCCGGCGATTCTCAGGCGTCCTCGGCCACCGCCAGCATCGGCTTCGGCGCCGTTCCCTTGCCCGGCTTCATGCGAAACTCATAGGTCATCAGGTGCCAAGGCGCGGGCGCCGGCTTGCCGTCCGGCATCAGCGCATCGCTGCGCTTTTCGATTTTGGCGACCAGCTCGTCCTTCACCCCGAACACCACGTCGGTATCGAGATATTTGTCGCCCTCGATGAAGACGTGGGTGACCAGCGGCTCGTAGCCGGGCGCATCGACCAGGAAATGCACATGGGCCGGCCGCATCGGATGGCGGCGGGTCTGCAGGATCATTTCCCCGACCGGGCCGTCGGTCGGGATCGGATAGCTGCACGGCAGGATGGTGCGGAAGAAGAACCGGCCGTCGGCGTCGGTGATGAAGCGCGCCCGCGATGACGGGCCCTGCGTCTCGTAATCCGGCTTTTGCGAATCGTAGAAGCCGTCATCGTCGGCGTGCCAGA
>JAUXWH010000140.1 GCA_030681365.1 Bradyrhizobium sp. | reverse complement strand
CCGAAGGCCTTCGTCGTGCTGCGCTCAGGCGCCGGCTCCGACGGCCTGCACGAGGCGCTGAAGGAGCACGTCAAGCAGAAGATCGGCCCGTGGAAATATCCGCGCTGGATCGATGTGGTGGAGAGCCTGCCGAAGACCGCGACCGGGAAGATTCAAAGGTTTAAATTGCGGGATACCAAATGACTCCCGTCATTCCGGGGCGCGCGCCTGCGCGAACCGCAGATGCGCAATTGCGCATCGGGGAATCTCGCGAAACAAGCTCGAGATTCCGGATCAGTTCGCTTCGCGAACTGTCCGGAATGACTGAGAAAGAAACGTCATGACCAACCTCTCCCCCTCCGGCTTCCTCAAGATCGAAACGTCCGAGCTCGAATACCGCATGATCGGGCCCGCGCCGGATCAGGCGCCGACCATTGTCATGCTGCATGAGGGACTCGGCTGTGTCGGGCTGTGGGGCGATTTTCCCGACAAGTTGCAGGCTGCCACCTCGGCCGGCGTGCTGGTCTATTCACGCGCCGGCTATGGCGCTTCGACGCCAGCAGCGCTGCCGCGCCCGCTGGATTACATGCATATCGAGGCGCGCGAGGTGCTGCCGAAGCTGCTCGACGCAACAGGCTTTCGCAGGGGGATTCTGGTCGGCCATTCCGACGGCGCCTCGATCGCGGCGATCCATGCCGGTTCGCATCAGGACCATCGCGTCCAGGGCCTGGCGTTGATCGCGCCGCATTTTGTCGTGGAGGATATTTCGGTAAACTCGATTGCGCAGATCAAGCAGGCTTACGAGACGTCAGAGCTGAAATCGAAACTTTCGCGCTGGCACAAGGACGTCGACAACGCCTTTCACGGGTGGAACGACGCCTGGCTCGACCCAAAGTTTCGCGCCTGGGATATTTCGGAATACCTGGCCTATATACGCGTGCCGGTTGCGATCCTGCAGGGGGCCGACGATCAGTATGGGACAATCCGACAGATCGAGATTGCGCAGGAAGAGTGCTATTGTCCCGTCGATGTGACGGTTATCCCCGGGGCGGGACATTCGCCGCATCGCGAGGCGCCGGAGAAGACGCTGGATACGATCTCGGATTTTGCAAGACGCATTTTATACACCCATGAAGGCTCGCAGGGGCGCGCCGCTTAAAAACATTGGTCAGGTGATGCCGCGATGAGCATCCCTTTGTCATCAGGCGCCAGCCTTCCGCTGCCGCGTTGGGCCTATGTGCCCGGCGCGGCCGCCGATGCCGACGCCGACTACGATACGCTGGCCCAGGTCATGGCGCTCGTGCCCTCCCGATTCCGCGACTTCGTGCCGGCCCGCCATCCGGCGCTGCGCTACGGGCTCGCGCTCAACGACCACGGCTTCTTCTGGGAATCGCAGCAGGTCCTCGAAGCGGTGTGGGCGGCGGCGCCGCAAGGCGGCCGCGAGCGGATCCTGCTGCGCGCCTGCACCCGGATCGCCGGCGCCAATCTCAAGCTGCGGATGCTGAAGCCGCACGCCGCGGCGCGGTTGCTCGGCGAAGCGCAGGGCGAACTGCAGACGCTCAGCCTGCGCAGGGCGGTCGCCGGCGGTGACGGCTTTGCCGATGGTTTTCCGATCACGGCACTCTCGGCGCAGCTGAAAGCCAAACTGGCGCAGCCGCAGCTCTCCAAAGCCGATTGGGTGAAGATCGGCGCGGTCGCTCGCACATGAAACAAAATGCAGCTTTCTGCGTTTTACGGTAGACTACCGCCAAAACATGCATTATTGTGCATGTTGAGTTAGCGAACCAGACCTCAAGAAACCAATCAAGGGTGGCCCCATGGCTGGCGAAAAGCCTGGCGAAGACCGCGTCCTCGCGGGCGGCGCGAAGTTCATCGATTTCCAGACCGACCCGTCGCGCTACCGGCATTGGAAGCTGGATGTCGCTGGCGATGTCGCCACCTTGACCATGGATGTCGACGAGAATGGCGGCCTGTTCGAGGGCTACCAGCTCAAGCTGAATTCCTACGATCTTGGCGTCGATATCGAGCTGGCCGACGCGGTGCAGCGGCTGCGCTTCGAGCATCCCGGCGTGAAGGTCGTGCTGCTGCGCTCGGGCAAGAACCGGGTGTTCTGCGCCGGCGCCAATATCCGCATGCTGGCCAGCGCCACCCATGCCCACAAGGTCAATTTCTGCAAATTCACCAACGAGACCCGCAACGGCCTGGAAGATTCATCCGAGAATTCCGGCCAGCGCTTCGTCACCGTGATCAACGGCACCGCGGCCGGCGGCGGCTACGAGCTGGCGCTGGCGACCGACCACATCATCCTCGCCGACGACGGCGCCGCGGCGGTGGCGCTGCCGGAAGTGCCGCTGCTGGCGGTGTTGCCGGGCACCGGCGGGCTGACGCGCGTCGTCGACAAGCGCAAGGTGCGCCGCGATCACGCCGATTATTTCTGCACCATTGAGGAAGGCATCAAGGGCAAGCGGGCCGTCGCATGGCGGCTGGTCGACGAGATCGTGCCGAACAGCAAGCTCGACGCCAAAGTGGCGGAGCGCGCGAAAGAATTTGCCGCGGCGTCAAAGCGCAACGGCAACGGCAAGGCCATTTCGCTGGAGCCCCTGACACGCAGCTTCGACGACAGCGGCATCCGCTACGGGTTCGTCAGCGTCGATATCGACCGCGCCCAGCGTACCGCCACCATCTCGATCAAGGCGCCGGATGCGCCGCCGCCGGCCGATATCGACGGCATGATCGGGCAGGGCGATGCGTTCTGGCCGCTGCAGGTGGCGCGCGAACTCGACGACGCGATCCTGCATTTGCGCATCAACGAGCTCGAAACCGCGATGCTGGTGTTCAAGTCGCATGGCGACCGCGCCAATGTGCTGGCGTGCGACGCATTTCTCGAGGCCAACAAGGCGCACTGGCTGGTCAACGAGATCAGGCAGTACTGGAAGCGGGTGCTGAAACGCATCGACGTTACCTCGCGCACGCTGGTGACGCTGGTCGAGCCCGGCTCCTGCTTCGCCGGCACGCTGGCCGAACTGGTGTTCGCGGCCGACCGCTCCTACATGCTGATCGGCTCGCGCCAGGGCGACAACCGAAGTCCGCCGACCATCGAGCTTTCGGCGATGAACTTCGGTCCCTATCCGATGAGCCATGGCCTCACGCGGCTGCAGTCGCGCTTCCAGGCCGACCCCGAGGACGTCGCGCGCGCGCAGGCCAAAATCGGCGAGGGGCTCGACGCCGAACAGGCCGAGGCGCTCGGCCTCGTCACCTTCGCGCTCGACGATATCGACTGGGACGACGAGGTCCGCGTGTTCTTCGAGGAGCGCACCTCGTTCTCGCCCGACAGTCTCACCGGCATGGAAGCCAATTTGCGCTTCGTCGGTCCGGAGACCATGGAATCGAAAATCTTCTCGCGCCTGACTGCGTGGCAGAACTGGATTTTCCAGCGCCCCAACGCGGTCGGCGAGAACGGCGCGCTGCGCCGTTACGGCACCGGCCAGAAGGCGCAGTTCGATATGACGAGAGTGTGATTCCGTGTCCCGGGCGCTGCGCGGCACGCTTGTGACGCGCTGCAGAACCGGGACCCACATTCGTTACTGAATAGGTCCCGGCTCTGCGGAGCAGCGTGAAGAACGCTGCACCGCGTCCGGGACATGAAACCGACCACCAGGAGCACGCCATGAACGTCAACATCATGAACGTCGACTACTCCACCAAGATTCCCAACAACGTGAATCTCAGCGAGGACCGGCAGGTGCTGAAAGCGCTGGAGGGCTGGCATCCCGGCTACATGAACTGGTGGGGCGACATGGGCCCGGAGGGCTTTCAGCAGTCGCTGGTCTATCTGCGCACCGCCTATTCGGTCGATCCGCGCGGCTGGGCCAAGTTCGACTACGTCAAGATGCCGGACTATCGCTGGGGCATCCTGCTGGCGCCGCAAGAAGAGAACCGCGTCATT
>JAUXWH010000139.1 GCA_030681365.1 Bradyrhizobium sp. | reverse complement strand
CGATCTACACCTTCCACGCGCCCTACAGCGACACCGGATTTTTCGGGCTCTACACCGGGACCGATCCCGCCGACGCGCCTGAAATGATGGAAGTGATCGTCGACGTCATCAACGACGCGGTCGAGACGCTGACCGAAGCCGAGGTGGCGCGCGCGAGAGCGCAGATGAAGGCGGGGCTGCTGATGGCGCTGGAAAGCTGCTCGGCGCGTGCCGAACAGCTGGCGCGCCATGTGCTGGCCTATGGACGGCCGCTGACGGTGGAAGAGCTGGTGACCCGGATCGACGCGGTCAGCGTGGAATCGACCCGCAACGCCGCCCGCGCTCTGTTGTCGCGCAGCCGCCCGGCGGTGGTGGCGCTCGGCAGCGGCCGGGGTCTGGACACGGCGGTGAGTTTCGCGGAAGGTTTGACCCGGTCGAAGGCGAAGACACTGCTGCACTAGGTTTGGGCAGGGGAGAGTTTCGGGCATGGCCCTGTTTCGGTTGCCATCCAGCGGACCGGCGGCGCTCGCCCCGCGTGGCCACGGCCTGTTGCTGCGCGCGCCGCAAATGTCCGATTTCCCGGCCTGGGCGCAGTTGCGCGAATCGAGCCGGGCGTACCTGACGCCATGGGAGCCGATCTGGCCGTCCGACGACCTGATCCGCTCGGGCTTCCGGCGCAGGCTGCGCCGATATGCCGAAGACATCGCGGCCGACCGGTCCTATCCCTTTATCGTGTTCCGGGAATCCGACGGCGCGATGGTCGGCGGCGTGACGCTGGCGAATGTCCGTCGCGGCATCGTGCAGGCCGGCACCATCGGATACTGGGTCGGGCAGCCCTTTGCGCATCGCGGCTACATGACGGCGGCGCTGCGGGTGCTGCTGCCGTCGCTGTTCGGCGAGCTCAATCTTCACCGCATCGAGGCTGCCTGCATCCCCTCCAACACGCCGTCGATCCGCGTGCTGGAGAAATGCGGCTTCGCCCGCGAGGGCCTGGCGCGGCGCTATCTCTGTATCAACGGCGTCTGGCAGGATCACCTGCTGTTCGGACTGCTGCACGAGGATTTTCGCGGCTAGCCCCCCAGTTTTCACGAGCCTTTGGGACGCCTTTGGTTAGCCGCCATTGCCCTGCTATAACGCCGGCCGGGGACGATGCTCGAAACACGCAAGTTACCAGGGACGTCGCATGGAGGATAAACCTGTGATCAGGACGGCCGCGCGGCCGGGCCAATCTCGCCGGGTCGCGCTTTTCGCCGCGGTTTCATTGGCGATGGGCTGCAGCATGCTGGCCTCGCCGGCATCGGCGCAGTCCATCACCGATCGCTTCAAGAGCCTGTTCGGCGGCAAGTCCGAAGAGGCTCCCCCGCCGGGAGCGCCGCCCGCCGCGGCGGAAGCCCCGAGCGACCTGTCCTGTCCCCCCGTCACCATCCGTGCGGGAGCCTCGACCTATCAGGTCGCGGCCCCTGGCAAGCAGCCGATCGGCAACGATCTGCGCTTCCAGGTGACGATCACCCGCACCGCGCGCGAGTGCAGCTACAATGCCGGCGAGATCACCGCGCGAATCGGCATTCAGGGCCGCGTCATCGCCGGCCCGGCGGGCGCCCCGTCCAATGTCGACATCCCGATGCGTGTGGCGGTAGTGCAGTCCGGCATCCAGGAGAAGACCATCGCCACCAAGGCGTACCGGACCTCGGTGACGATGACCGAGGACGGCAGCGTCCCGTTCGCGCTGGTCGCCGAAGGTCTGGTCTATCCGGCGCCGCCGGGAGCGGTCGGCGATTCCTACATCTTCTACATCGGCTTCGACCCGCAGGCGCTGAAGCCGGAACCGAAGGCGAGGAAGAAGTAGTTTATCTGTCGTCGTCCGGCTTGACCGGACGACCCAGTACGCCGCGGCTTCTCGGTTCTATCGCTGGCGTCTCTGGAATGCTGGGTCACCCGCCGGAGCCTGTCATCGGGCGGCGCGAAAGCGCCGACCCGGTGGCGGGTGACGACAATCGAGTTCCACAAAAAAAACGGCGCGATCATCTCGCGCCGCTTTTTGTCAGCGAATTGAAATGCGTCAGTTCAGCTTGGCTTTGACCTCGGCGATGCCCTTGGCCAGCAGGTCGTCCGCGACCGAGCCTTGCACCGACTGCGACAGGATGGCGGAAGCCGCCGTCACTGCGGCGGTGGCGGCCGCCGCGCGAACGTCGGCGAGGGCCTGGGCTTCGGCGAGCGCGATCTTGCCCTCGGCGGTCTTCGTGCGCCGGGCGACGAAATCTTCCAGCTTGGCCTTGGCCTCGGTCGCGATGCGCTCGGCTTCGGCCTTGGCGGACGCGATGATCTCCTGCGCCTCACCTTCGGCCTTGGCGTGACGGGCCTTGTATTCCGCCAACAGCTTGGCGGCTTCGTCCCTGAGCCGGCGGGCTTCGTCGAGTTCGGCCTTGATGCGGGCGGCGCGGTTATCGAGCGCCTTCAGCACGGTTTGATGGATCCCGAAATAAGCGAACACGGCCATCAGCAGCACGAAGGCGACGGCGACCCAGAATTCCGCTTGGTAGAGCATCGTCACTATCCCTTCAGCGACGCGTCGACGGCCGCGTCAACGGCCTTGCCGTCGGGCACCACGCCGGTAAGCCGCTGCACGATCGCGGTGGCGGCTTCCGCGGCGATGCCGCGGACGTTGCTCATTGCGGTCTCGCGCGTCGACGCGATGGTTTTTTCAGCCTCGGCGAGCTTGACCGACAGCTTGTCTTCCAGCGCTTTGCGTTCGGCTTCCGATGCCGCGTTCAGCTATTCGCGGGTCTCGGCGCCGATCGCCTGCGCGCGCGAGCGGGCCGAGGCCAGTTCGCTCTCATAGGCTTTCAGGGCGCTGTCGGACTCATCCTTCAGCTTCTGTGCCGCGGCCAGATCGCCCTCGATCGCAGCCTGACGGTCGTCGATCGTCTTGCCGACGCGCGGCAAGGCGATACGCGAGACGATCAGGTAGAGCGCAACGAACGCAACCAGCAGCGACACCAGTTGCGAAGCAAAGGTGTCCTTCTGGAACGGCGGAAACGGGGCCTTTTGGCCGCCATCCGCCGCGGTATGGGCCGTCGTAGCCACGGGCTTCTCCTCGTTGGACGATCGAGGTCCCGGATCGGGACCTCACCGGCCAGATCTTGGGATCAGAGAGCGAACAGCAGCAACAGCGCGATCAGCAGCGAGAAGATGCCGAGCGCTTCGGTCACGGCGAAGCCGAAAATCAGGTTGCCGAACTGGCCCTGGGCTGCCGAGGGATTGCGCACCGCTGCGGCGAGATAGTTGCCGAAGATGATGCCCACGCCGGCGCCTGCGCCACCCATGCCAATGCAGGCAATACCAGCGCCAATGTACTTTGCGGCAATCGGATCCATGTAACTAACTCCTTCTCGAGGTTTGCTAGAGCGGCAGGTTTGCCAGAAAGGCCAAATCAGTGGCCCGGATGAAGTGCATCGTTGAGATAGATGCAGGTGAGGATGGCGAAGACATAGGCCTGCAGGAACGCGACCAGAAGCTCGAGCGCGGTCAGCGCCATGGTCAGTCCGAGCGGCAACACGGCGCCGGCCCAGCCGAGGAAGCCGAGGGCGCCAAGCATGCCGATGAAGCTCGCGAACACTTTCAGCGCGATGTGGCCCGCCAGCATGTTGGCGAAAAGCCGCACCGAATGCGAAACCGGCCGCAGGAAGAACGACAGCACTTCGATGAACATCACCAGCGGCAGAATCGCGATCGGAACACCCGACGGCACGAATATCTTGAAGAATTTCAGGCCGTTCTTGTAGATGCCGTAGAACAGCACGGTGAAGAACACCACCAGCGCCAGCGCCACGGTGACGATCAGGTGGCTCGAAACCGTGAAGGTGTAGGGAATGATCCCGATGAAGTTCGAGATCATGATGAACATGAACAGCGAGAAGATCAGCGGGAAGAACTTCATGCCTTCCGAGCCGGCGGTGCTTCTGATCGTGCTCGCCACGAATTCGTAGCTCAGTTCGGCCACCGACTGCATTCGGCCCGGGATCAGCTGCCGGCCGGTGCCGAGCATCAGCAGCGAGATCACCGCCACCGTCATGAACATGTAGGCCGACGAATTGGTGAACGCGATTTCGTGTCCGCCGATGTGACCGATGGTGAAGAGCTTGGTGATCTCGAACTGTTGAATTGGATCGGCGGCCATGCGTCTCTCAGTCTATCGGTTTCGCGATCTCCAGGGATCGCGTCGAACGTTCAGTTGCGCCTCGAAATGCCCGCGTCAGAGCCGATCAGACTGCTTCGCCATCACGCCCGCGGTCCGCATCACATTGACTACGCCGGCGGTAAAGCCGAGCAGCAAGAATACGATGAGGCCCCAGGGCGAAGTCGACAGCAGGCGATCGAAACCCCAGCCGAGACCCGCTCCGACAAGAACACCGGCAACCAGTTCGGAGGAGAGGCGAAGCCCCATGGCCATGGCGGATGCCCTGGCCTGAGCCTGCTCACTTCCGGACGGGTCAGTCCCGATCTTTCGGCTGTCCCTGACTTCGGACAACCGCTGATCCAGACTCCCGAGCCTTGCGGAAAGCGCGGCTTCGTCGGGCGATTTATCGCGACTTCCATTTCGCTCGCCGTTCGTGCCTTCAGCCATGCTGTGGAGCCCAAACGAACCTGCGGTGGATGGAAATTACGCCCCGTCACCCTCAAAAGCCGCGCGGACCATACTGAGCGTGCCTAACCAAGTCAAGATTGCGTCGTAACCAGTTAGTGCATTGATATATATCGGTTTATTCAATCGGCGCGGGATCGGCGGCCGAGCTGTCGCCGCACTGCAATAGCTCACCCCTGTATCAGCCGACTCTGGCCCAACTTGCACGGCATCGGCGGGTCTGTTGGGATGGCCGCTGACAGCCATTCCCACCTGGAGACCGCATGCCGCGTCAGGTCGATTACTATTTCTCATTCCAGTCCCCGTGGGCCTATATCGGGCACAAATTGTTCCGGGAAGTCGTAAATACCTGGGATCTCAAGGTGAATCACAAGCCGGTGGTGCTGGTTGACCTGTTCTCGGAGACCGGCGGCCTGCCGCTGATGAAGCGCCATCCGGTGCGGCAGCGCTACCGGATGGTCGAATTGCAGCGCTGGCGCGACAAGCGCGGCCTGAATTTCAACCTGCAGCCGGCGAACTGGCCGTTCAACGCGCGGCTCGCCGATGGCGTGGTGATTGCGGCGCTGGAGGGCGGCCACGATCCCGATCCCTATCTGCGGCGGGCTTTTGCGGCCGTATGGGAAGACCAACTCAACCTCACCGATCCCGCCACCCTGATCAAACTGGCCGACGATTCGGGGCTGCCGGGCAGGCAATTGGTGGAGCGTTCGGGATCCGACGAGATCGGCGTGATCTACGAGCAAAACCGGCAGGATGCGCTGGCGGCGGACGTGTTCGGATCGCCGGTCTATGTGCTCGACGGCGAGGTGTTCTGGGGGCAGGACCGGATCGAATTGCTCGCCGACGCGTTGAAATCCGGCCGCGCGCCCTATAGGTCGCAGGTGTAGGATCAGGACAGAGGACCGTGACGGTCTATCGGTCTTGAGGCGGAGGGAGCCCAGCGGAGCCGATCCCATGAGTACAGCGACATCGCCCTCGAAGTTCTCCACAGCAATCGCAGCCGGCGCGGTGATTCTCGGCCTTGCCGGTTTCCTCGCCAGTTCGCTTGCCGGAATCGGCGCCGCCGGCGCGCAAGCGATGCCGGACAGCGAGAAGGGCCGCTATTCGATGTCAACGGTCGGCAACAATGTAATCCGGCTGGATACCAGGACCGGCGCGGTGTCGACCTGCAACAATAGCGGCGCAGGCTGGGCCTGCTACGCAGTACCCGACGAACGCGCGGCACTGGATGCGGAAATCGGCCGGCTGCAGGCCGACAATGAAAGATTGAAGGCCGAACTGGCGGCGCGCGAGCCCACCGTCGCCGGCAAGATCGACGATACCTTGCCTAAAGCCGATTCGTTGAAAAAGCCCCACCCGAAAGTGGCCGAGGGCGAGCGCAAGATCGAGATTCCGCTGCCGAGCGACCGCGACATGGACCGCATGATGTCGTTTCTGGAGCGGGCGTGGAAACGGCTGATCGAGATGGCCAACCGGGTGCAGAAGGACGTTTCCGGCAGGATTTGAAGCTTGATTCCCCCACCCAAATCCATCTCCCGCTCCACGCCGTCGAAGGTCACCGCCGCCACCATCGCGTCCTCGCTGCTGACGGTGCAGACGCGCGGCGCCGGCTTCACCGATCTCACCGCCGAGATCGCAAAATTCGTCCGCGACGCCGGCGCGCAGGAGGGCTCGGTGACGCTGTTCATCCGCCACACCTCGGCCTCGCTGACGATCCAGGAAAATGCCGATCCGTCGGTGCTGGACGACCTGATGACGGCGCTCGGCCGACTCGCGCCCGAGGGGGCCGGATGGAGTCATGACACCGAAGGCCCCGACGATATGCCGGCGCATATCAAAACCATGCTGACCGCGACCTCGCTGCAGGTCCCGGTGCTCGGGCGCGAACTCGCGCTGGGCACCTGGCAGGCGATCTACCTGATCGAGCATCGCCGCGCGCCGCACAGCCGCGAGGTCGTGCTGCAGTTTTTTGGAAGCGCGAGTTAGCGCTGTCGCTCGGTGGCTGCCGAATCGGTTACGATCGCCTTTCCCAGCGCCGGGTTGGCGTTGGTGGTGATCGACTTCACATCCGCGAATCGACCAGGCAAGAAAATCGTAGCCGTGCTGTGAGCGGGAGCCCTGCACGCCGTGCGGTCTCGGACTAAAGTCCAATGACCGAGAAGAACAGCGCGATGCCCCACATCACGATGGAGATGATCGCGGTCCAGCGCGCGAAGGTCAGATAGGTCTCGCGCATGATCGTCGATATCATCTTCTGCGCGACGGCCTGCGGCGGCCGGCTTTCCTTGGGGAGATATAGCCACAGTTCGGTGTGGCGGTGATTCTTGGTCCGGGCCTCGCTGGCCTTCAGGACGAGGACCAGCGTCATGACGATGGTCAGAAACCCTCCCGCCTGGAAGGCGGAACGAGGCAGAAACGACAGGCCGATCATGACGCAGAAGATCGCAAGGGTCGCGAAGGCGCAGGCGCGCAGCACCGTTGTATAGGCAATCTGGCGCATCTCTTCCACGATCCGCCCTCCGTCTGCGCAGGACCGGAGCCAGCGTAGCGGCAAGATCTCGCGCTCTCAACCTCGAGGCAGCGGGTCAGAGGCCGATTCTGAGAAAATTACCTGCGGCGGGCAGTGTCAGAATTGCGGTCGTGGCAAGCCAGATCCAGAGCGAGGCGTCGTTCGATTCCGAGGCGCCGGTGACCCGCTCATAGATCGCGGCCGGAATTCCGCCGAGAATGACTGTGGCGGTCGAAACCATTAGGGACGCAAACATAAGGGTCAGCGACAGGTTTCCGAACAGCAAGGGGCCGGCGATAGTCTGCACGTAGAGCAGCGAGAAGATCAGCCACAGCTGGTTGAAGATGCCGTTGATCATGCCAAAGAACGCAATGCCGATGAAATAGAAATTGCGGTTCATGACGCCGCTCCGCCGAGCTTGGGGGCGAGGTCCAGGACCAGCAAGGTGTAGTGAAGCGCAACGCGCAACCAGAACATCCAGACGAAGCCGAACAGCCACAGCACCGCGGGAACGGTAACCTTCGGGGTCACCATGGCAATAACGCCGATCACGGGATCGGTGAACCGGCAAAAGAACCGCCAGATGTAGTTCGGCGAATCGGCGTCGACCATCAGGCCGAGCAGGAAGCGGCCGAGCATGGTGTACATCAACGCCGCCAGCACGAAGTTCGGCAGGTGGTAGTACCAGTAGGTGGCGATGGAGGTTGCAGTATCCAACGTCCGAGTCTCCCGCGAGCCTTCAGCAATCGAGCAACCGGGATGTGTGGCGACACCGCGATCGTGCGCAACCATGACAAGTGCAGACTTGCCCGGCAAGAGCAGACGCATGGTCGCCGAAAACAAAACGGGGCCCCGAAGGGCCCCGTTTGCCGAGATGTGTCGCCGTGCCGTCAGGTGGTCTTCTCTTCGAGCACCGTCCGGCCCCGCGGCTTTCGGATGTCGTCGACATAGGCCTGCATTTCCTTCGACGGTTCCTTGCCGAGCAGGCTGACGACGTAGATGACCGCAAAGCCGAGCGGGGCTCCCAGCATCCCGCAGGCGATGTTGGTGAGGCCGAACCAGCCGACCTTGTTGACCAGCGGGTGGGCCACCGTCGGCCAGGTTTCCATGGCATTGGGCAGTGCCATGGCCTTCGCCAGGTCGACCAGCGGGGCCCCCGTGATCGGGTTGAGCAGCGAGGTCATGCCGAAATACTTCACGCCGGCACCCGGAAAGTAGCGTGTCGTCACGAGATAGAACAGGCACAGTCCGAAGCCGGCAATGATGCCGCAGACCGCACCGGTCGATGTCGCGCGCTTCCACCAGACGCCCATCACCAGTGCCGGGAAGTTGCCGGCCATGGCGAGCGAGAACGCCCAGCCGACCATGGCCAGGATGTCCCCTGGCTTGGTCGCGGCCGTTGCGGCCGCCACCACGGCGACGATCAGCAGCAGTACGCGGGCGACCATCAGCCGGCGCACGGTGGGAGCGTTGGGATCGATCATCTTGTAGTAGACATCGTGCGACAACGCGTTGGCGATGGCGAGCAACAGCCCGTCAGCGGTGGACAGCGCGGCGGCGAGACCGCCGGCGGCGACCAGACCCGAGATCACATAGGGAAGTCCCGCGATCTCCGGTGTGGAGAGCACGATCACGTCCGTATTGATGATGAAGTCCTGCAGCCTGACGACGCCGGGATGATCGGCAATCGCTTTGCAGGCGGCCACGATGGCGTCGATGCTGGCCGCGTTCTGGCCGCAGATCTTGACCAGGCCGAGTTCGCCCCAGTTGAAGATCCACGGGCGAATGGCCGTCAGATCCCGCCCGATGACGTTGGTGTACACTTCCAGCTTCGAGAACGCCGCGTAGGCCGGCGCCGAGAAGTACAGCAGGAAGATGAACAGCAGCGACCATGCCACCGACTGACGTGCCGCACGCACCGACGGGGTGGTGAAATAGCGCATCAGGATGTGCGGCAAGGAAGCCGTTCCGACCATCATGCAGAGGATGATCGCGAAGAAGTTCAGCGGGGTGTAGTTGATGAACGGCGAGATATGCGGCTTGAGGTTGGCCACGGTCGCAAGACCGCTCGCGATCATCTGCTGCTCCCGCGCCGTGATATCGGCAATCGCCTGTCCGTAGGTCAGTTCGGGGATCGGAATCCCGTAGTTCTTGGTGGACAGGATAATGATCGGGGTCAGATAGGCGATGATCAGCACGATATACTGGGCCACCTGGGTCCAGGTCACCGCCCGCATGCCGCCCAGCATCGAGCAGACCAGGATGCCGACAAGGCCGGCGAACACCGCCAGTTCGAACGGCATGCCGAGGAAGCGCGAGGCGATGATGCCGGTGCCGTAGATCTGCGCCGTCACATAGGTGAAGGAGCAGGCGACCAGCACGAGCACACCGAGCCCGCGGGCGACATTGCCGCCGTACCGGAAGGCCAGGAAGTCGGGCACGGTATAGGCGCCGAACTTGCGCAGGTAGGGACCGATCAGAATGGACACCAGCACAAATCCGCCGGTCCATCCGAGCACCCAGGCGAGGCCGTCGTAACCGAGCAGGAACAGGGTGCCGGCCATGCCGACGAAGGACGCCGCCGACATCCAATCGGCGCCGGTCGCCATGCCGTTATAGAATGCCGGCACGCTGCGGCCGGCGACGTAGTATTCGGAGACCTGCGCCGTTCGCGACATAATGCCGATGATGGCGTAGACCGAAATGGTGAAGAACACGAACAGGTAGCCGAGGATCCGGTTCGGGACCCCCATCTGCTCGAGCACCGCGATCAAAATGACGAAGGCGAGAAAGCCTCCGGTGTACATGCCGTAGACTCGCCCAAGGTTGCTGAGAAAGTCGGAGCTGCCTGCCTTTATAGCCATGTCCGTTTCCCCTTAATCTTCCTCGGCAAAGCCGAATTCCCGGTCGATCTTGTCCTGCTGTTTCGCAAACATGAACAGCATGACCACGAACACGATGAGTGAGCCCTGCGCGGCCATGTAGAAGCCAAGCGGGAAGTTGAGGATCGGAATGGTGATCTTGTTGAGCGGCACCACGAACATGTGGATGACGTAGCCGAAGAAGAACCACACTCCGAGATGAGTAAGCATCAGACGCGAGGTCTTGGCCCAGTGGGCTTCCTCTCTCTGCTTCAGGTCTGTAGATTCAGGCATGGGCTGCAATTCCTCCTTCAAGACACCGGCTGCAATTGCGCCGGATTGTATGTTCGAGGGGAATGCCATCCCACCAGTGCGGCGCCCCCCAACCGCGTTCCAACCGGTCTTGCGCCAGATTGGGAACGATGAACGGTAACACCGCGAATGGTCGGGACTTAATTATACTTTCGGGGGGTAGGGGATTGTTGCAACTGCTAACAGCAGTACGGTGTTGAGAACATTGGACTTGCCAGATACCGGATAAGGTAAGCTCACTCACGGGACTGACCCGTGTTCGACCCGGCAGGATGAACTGTGATGAAGCTGCTCGAAAAATTGTTTCGCCCCCGTCCGCCGATTCGCGACCGGGAGGCGCTGATCGACTTCGTCGACGCGCAGTCGGCCTTCCTCATCCAGAAGGGAATCTACGAATATTCGCGCGCCCGGGCGGGCCACTATGCCAAGGTGCTGTTTGCCGAGAAGGGTTTCGCGCAATCCGTCGAGCACTCGCGCTGGCAGGCCTTCCCGCTCGGTCTGGCGATGGTGGGGGAAATGATCGACAAGGCGTTGGCGCCTCAAGCCGGGACGCAGCGCCGGCAGATTCTCGACCAGATCATCCTTGTCGTCCTTGCGGCGTTCGACCGCTATCCGGTTCCTCCCTCGATCGGAGAAGCTGCATGGCTTGAAGCGCGCCGCGAGCTCGCGCATCGGCTCGATCTGGTCGGAGGGCACGCCCCCAAGCGGGTAATGGACATGCCCGATCCGCTGGCGGAAGCCTATTTCGCCATCATGCCGATTCACGAAAAGCTGCGCGGACGCGATTTCCAGACCACGCGCAATTATCTGCGCGTCAGCCTCTGCAATATCCACGATGAACTGGTTTCGCGCATGGACAAGGTCGCGCTGGAACGCGCATTGCTCGCGGACGCTGCGGCATAATCCTTGGGCCGCCGCGGGAGAGGGAGGGGGCGATGGACAGGACGAGTGGCGGCGTCCCGCTTTTGTCGCTCGACGCCGTCGTCATCGATACCGAAACCACAGGGCTCGATCCGCGCAAGGCGCGGGTGATCGAGCTTGCCGGGGTGCGGCTGTCCGGCGGGAAGCTCGCGGACAATGGCGCGTTTCGTCAATTGGTGCGGCCGGGCGCCGAATCGATCCCTCCCGAGACGACGCGCATTCACGGCATCGACGATGCCATGGTCGCGCAGTCGCCGCCGTTCGCGGATGTCTGGCCGGGCTTCCACGGGTTTCTCGGTCAGGCCATGGTGATCGGGCACACCGTCGGGTTCGACCTGGCGATATTGAAGCGCGAATGCGACCTTGCCGGCCTGCCGTGGCTGCGGCCGCGCACACTCGATACGCGGCTGCTGGCGCAGATCGCAGCTCCTGAACTGGCCGGCTATACGCTGGAGAATCTCGCCGCCTGGCTGGGCGTCGATGTGACCCACCGGCATTCCGCGCTCGGCGACGCGACGACCACGGCGCGGGTGTTTCTGGCGCTGGTGCCGAAGCTGCGCGACCACGGCATCCGGACCATCGCCGAAGCCGAACGGGCCTGCCTCGCTCTCACCTCGGTGCTCGACGATCAGGCGCGCAGCGGCTGGATCGAGGCTGTTGAGGCCCCGGCGCGCACCGACACGGAGCGCACCCTGCAACGTTTCGACAGCTACGCCTACCGGCACCGCAATCGCGATATCATGCGGGTGCCTCCGGTGTTCGTGGAATCCGGCGCGTCGATCCACGACGTCCTCGCGCGGCTGGCTGGCGAGAAGATATCCTCGGTCTATGTGGCGTTGCCCGCCGCCTCCGGCGGCGTCAAGGCGGCGGAGGCGGGCATTGTCACGGAGCGCGACCTGCTGCGTGCGATCGCCCGGTTCGGCGCCGCCGCGCTCGAACTGCCGGTCGGGCAGATCATGAGCCGGCCGCTCGCGGCGGTTCCGGCGGATGCCTTCGTCTACCGCGCCATCGGCCGCATGAATCGCCTCAAGACACGCCATCTCGGCGTGGTCGATGAAGCCGGCTGCGTGGTCGGTGCGGTGTCCGCGCGGGATCTGCTGCGGCTGCGCGCCGGGGAGGCGATATCGCTTGGTGACGAAATCGACGCCGCCGCGGACGCGCCCGCGCTGGCGATAGCTTGGGCGAAGCTGCCGCGGGTCGCGGAATCGCTGCTGACGGAGGGATTGTCCGGCCGCGACATCGCGGAAGTGATCTCGCGCGAACTTGGCGCGCTCACCAGGCAGGCCGCCGTGATCGCCGAGCGGATCATGCGCGAGCGCGGCCACGGCGAACCGCCCTGCGGCTATGGCTTGATCGTGCTCGGATCGGCCGGACGCGGCGAAAGCCTGCTGGCGATGGATCAGGACAATGCCGTGATTTTCGAACGAGGCGAGCCGGAGGGCGAGGAGGATCGCTGGTTCGCGATGCTCGGAACTCACGTCGCGGATATCCTGCATGAGGTCGGCGTTCCCTATTGCAAGGGTGGTGTGATGGCCAGCAATGCGCAGTGGCGTGGCTCGGTCGCAACCTGGCGGAGCCGGGTCCAGCACTGGATCACGCGCTCCAATCCCGCTGATTTGCTCTTCGTCGACATTTTCTTCGACTTGCGGACGGTCCACGGTGACGGCAGCCTGGCCGTGCTCGTGAGGCAGGCCGCCTACGACGCAGCCACGGGCCAGACCGCGTTCGCCAAGCTTCTGGTCGAGGGCGTCAGCACGCCCACGAGCCTGAAATTGTTTGGCGGCATCCGCACCGAAGCCGGTCGCATCGATCTCAAGGCGGCCGGGCTGTTCAGCCTTGTCGCCGCGGCGCGTGCCCTGGCGATCCGCTACCATGCGATGGAACGATCGACACCCGCGCGACTGGCCGCCGTGAAAGCGCTGGTTCATGTCAGCCAGAGCGATCTCGATGCGCTGGATCAGGCGCAGGGCGTGTTTCTCGATCTCATCGTGGCGCAGCAGGTCGAGGACATCGCTCACGGGATCCCGCCTTCCAACGCGGTTTCGGTGAAGCGATTGTCGGCGCGCGATCGCGATCGTTTGCAGGCGGCGCTTCGAGCGGTCTCCGCGGTCGATGCTCTGACCCGCGATCTGCTGTTCAAGGAGTGAGCCGCGCCGGCGGATGCTGCGATGCACAACGGACAGGTCAGCTGCCTTGCGACGTGATAACATTGTGCGCTTGCATGCGATCGCCGGTCAGACGACAATCATCTGGAAAAACTCGCTTGGCAGGCTTTCTCGCAAAGCGGTCGAGGGTTTGCCGCAACTTGCAAGAAAATCAATGACTGCCGCTGCCAGCACGCATCTCGTGATCGCCGATGACCATCCGCTGTTTCGCGATGCCCTGCGACAGGCGGTCGCAAGCGTCGTGCCCTCGGCGACGATCGGCGAAGCGGGGTCCTTCGAGGAATTGACCGCGCTGCTGGAGCGGGATTCAGATGTCGATCTGGTGCTGCTCGACCTGACCATGCCGGGAATCAGCGGCTTCTCCGGCTTGATTTACCTGCGGGCGCAGTATCCGGCGATTCCCGTGGTGATCGTCTCGGCCAGCGACGATGGCGCCACCATCCGCCGTTCGCTCGATTTCGGCGCATCCGGCTTTATCCCCAAGCGATTCGGGGTCGATACGCTGCGCGACGCGATCGTCAAGATCATGGAAGGCGACGTCTGGATCCCGCCGGACACCGATCTCACCTTCACCGCCGATCCGGATATGACGCGGCTGCGCGACCGGCTGGTGACGCTGACCCCGCAGCAGGTCAGGGTGCTGATGATGCTGTCGGAAGGTCTGCTCAACAAGCAGATCGCTTACGAACTCGGCGTGTCGGAAGCGACCATCAAGGCGCATGTGTCGGCGATCCTGCAGAAGCTGGGCGTCGAGAGCCGCACCCAGGCCGTCATCGCCGCCGCCAGGATTTCCGGCGGCCAGTGGCGGCAAGGCGCACCATCGCCGCAATAGACCCGGTCTGGAGGCTTGAAACCGTCACGCTGGTGTGGTCAGCCGTTGCTTTGTTGGTATTGTGCGTCGTCGGCTACATTTGAATGCCGCATAGCGGGAGGACGTCATGGCTTATTTTCAAAGAAGGATGGACGGCATCGAGCGTGGCGGCAAGATCGCCGCCGATGTCTTCTGCGTTCTGCTGCTGGGAGTCATGGCGTTAGGATGCCTCGGCGTTTGGTTCGGCATCATCGCGAGCGTGCTGGTTGTGCTGGGAGTGCTGACCATCGATTATTGTACGGCTGATCCGGACGATCGGGTCGCCGCCGTCATTCGATAGGGCCACCTCGACGGCGGAGATCGCGCTGGCTCGATGGCGACGGGAGGGGATGGAGATGCGGTACGTTAGCCTGGCGGGGCTGCTGTTCGCCTTTTGGCTTGCCCTGTCGGGGCATTATACACCCATGCTGATCACGGCCGGAGCCTTGTGCTCAGTGGCGTGCGTCTTCGCTGCGATCCGCATGCGCTCCGCCGATCCCGAAGGACATCCGATCGAGTTGTTCTGGGGCGCGATCACCTATTTCCCGTGGCTGTTCGTGGAGATCGCCAAGTCCGGTTGGAGCGTGACCAAGGTCATCCTGCATCCCGGCCTGCCGATATCGCCCACCATGACGGTGGTGCGGGCCAGCCAGAAAACGCCGGCCGGGTTGGCGACCTATGCCAACTCGATCACGCTCACGCCGGGAACGATTACCGTGGAAGTAAACGGCAACGAATTCACCGTCCATGCGATTGTGCGCGATGGCGCCCTCGACGTCGAGGACGGCCGGATGGATCGTCGGGTCAGCCGGTTCGAGGGCGCAGCATAATGTTCGCCGCCGCGGCCGCCGCCATTCTCGTCGCCCTTGCCCTCGCGATCACGCGTGCGATCAAGGGACCGACGGTGTTCGACCGGGTGCTTGCCGGCAATGCCGTGGGCACGCTCGCCATCATGCTGCTCGCGGTGGTCGGCTTCCTGACCGAACGGCCTGAGTTCCTGGACATCGGTCTGACCTACGGGCTGCTCAACCTCATCGGCACGCTCTCGGTCCTGAAGTTCTTCCGCCATGGCGATCTCGCCTACGACGTCGACCGCGAGCCGAAATCATGAGGTTGGCTGTCGAGCTTGCGAGTTGGGGATTTATACTCCTTGGAAGTTTCTTCACTCTGGTGGGGGCGTTCGGGCTGGTCCGCATGCCGGAAGTCTTTGCCCGCATGCATTCGGCCAGCGTCCTGGACACGCTCGGTGTCGGACTTCTGATCGCAGGCATGTGCCTGCAGGCCGGTTTCAGCCTGGTGACATTGAAGCTGCTGTTTCTCCTCGCACTGTTCTTTTTCACCGCTCCTGTGGTTACGCACGCGCTCGCGCAGGCCTGCCTGCATGAGGGTATCAAGCCGCGACTGGTGGAAGACCGTCGCGGCACGGCCGGTCCCAGGCCCTCCGATCCGGACGACGGGAGGCAGCCATAGTATTTCTCATCAACTCGGTGCTGCTGACGCTGCTTGCCGTCGTGACCATCGCCATCGTCCGGCAACGCAGCCTGTTCGGGGTCGTCATTCTTGCCAGCATCTACAGCTTCCTGATCGCGAGTGTGCTGATCGTGCTCGACGCCGTGGACGTGGCGATGACCGAGGCTTCGGTCGGCGCCGGCGTATCGACGGTGCTGATGCTGGCGACCTTGCATCTCGTCAAGACCACCGAGATGAAGCAGGTCAGAGCCCGTCTGCTGCCGCTGTTCGTCTCGCTCGGCACCGGCGCGGTGCTGGTCTGGGGTATGCAGGTGCTGCCGCCCTTCGGCACGCCCGATGCCGCCATTCACAAGCACGTCGCGCCGCGCTATCTCGCCGAGTCGATCAAGGAGACCAACGTTCCGAATGTCGTGACGTCGGTGCTGGCCGACTATCGCAGCTTCGACACGCTCGGCGAGACCACGGTAATCTTCACAGCCGGCATCGGCGTCATGCTGCTGCTGCGCAAGGCGCGGCGACGCGGACGCCGCGACGACGCGGAGACATAGCGATGAATTACGATCTCGTTCTGCGTGTCGGCACCAAGCTGATCCTGCCGTTCATTCTGCTGTTTGCGCTCTACGTCCAGTTCCACGGCGATTACGGGCCGGGCGGAGGCTTCCAGGCCGGGGCCATTGCGGCCGGTATGGTGATCCTGCTGGCTGTCACCTGCGGCCTCGATCTGGCGCATCGCATCGCGCCGCAGTCCGTGGTCCAGCGGATGGTCCCGCTCGGTGTGCTGGTCTATGCCGGGACCGGCGTCGCCGGAATCCTGATGGGCAAGAATTATCTGGACTATTCACCGTTTTCCCACAATTCCGCCCAGGGGCACGAACTCGGAATACTCGTGGTCGAGGCCGGCGTTCTGATCACCGTGGCCGGCACCATGACGTCCCTGTTCTATGCCTTCGTCGAGCGGGGCCGGTGATGCCGACGCTGGCGGATTTCATCGAACATTATCACTATGCCATCACCATCTTCCTGATGATGACAGGCCTTTATATCGTCGTCGCCCGTGGCAACATGGTGAAAAAGCTTGTCGGGCTCTCGATCTTCCAGACCTCGGTGTATCTGCTCTACGTCGAACCGGCGAAGATCATTGGCGGAACCGCCCCGATCATCGACCCGGCGTTCACGGTGTATTCGAACCCGCTTCCTCATGTGCTGATGCTGACGGCCATCGTGGTCGGCGTGGCCACCATCGCGCTCGGGCTCGCGCTGGTAGTGCGTATCAACGAGGCCTACGGCACCATCGAAGAGGATGAGATTTTCGACATGGACCGCGACACATGAACGCGGTCTGGCCGCATCTCCCCGCATGGCAGGTCGTCATTCCGCTGCTCGGCGCAGCGCTTGTCGCATTCCTGCGCCACTCTGGTGCGGCCTTCGCGGTTGCGCTGGCGGTGAGCTGGCTGATGCCGTTGATCGCCGGCGCGATGTTGTGGCAGGTCCTGGCGACTGGCCCGATCTCCTATCACCTCGGCAGCTGGCCGCCGCCTTGGGGCATCGAATACCGGGTCGACGTCCTCAGTGGCTTCGTGCTGGTGCTGGTCTCGGCGGTCGGCGCGGTGGTCATGCCTTTTGCGCGGCGATCCGTCGCATTCGAGGTCGAGGACGGACAGCAGGCGTGGTTCTACTGCATGTACCTGCTCTGCCTCACCGGTCTGCTGGGGATCGTGATAACCGGCGACGCCTTCAACGCCTTCGTTTTCCTCGAGGTGTCGTCGCTCTCGACCTATGTGCTGGTCGCGCTCGGCCGCGACCGCCGCGCGCTGCTCGCCGCGTTCCAGTACCTGATCTTGGGCACGATCGGGGCGACCTTCTACATCATCGGCGTGGGACTGCTCTATCTGCTGACCGGCAGCCTCAACATGGTCGACATTGCCGCGCGGCTCGGACCGGAATGGGCGGACCACTCGCGCGCCATCGTGGCGGCCCTGGCCTTCATTACCGTCGGCGTCAGCCTGAAACTCGCGTTGTTTCCGCTCCACGCCTGGCTGCCGAACGCCTACGCCTATGCGCCGTCCTGGGTGACGGTCTTCCTGTCCGCCACCGCCACCAAGGTCGCGATCTACCTTCTGGTTCGCTATTACTTTTCGATCTTCGGCGTCGCGATCGAATTTCGCGACCTGCCGGAGACCGAAATCATCCTTGTGCTGTCGGTCGCGGCCATGTTCGTCGCCTCGCTGATCGCGGTGTTCCAGACCGATCTCAAGCGCATGCTGGCTTACTCCTCGGTCGCGCAGATCGGTTACATCACGCTCGGCATCGGGCTCGCCAACCAGGCCGGACTGACCGGCGGCCTCGTGCACATCGTCAATCACGCCCTGATGAAAGCCGCGCTGTTTCTCGCGGTTGGAGCGATATTCTTTCGTGTCCGCTCGGTGCGGCTGCCGGATCTTGCCGGCATCGGCCGCAGAATGCCGGTGACCATGACAGCCTTCACGATCGGGTGTCTCGGGCTCGTCGGCACGCCCGGCACGTCCGGTTTCATTTCCAAATGGTATCTGGCGCTTGGAGCGTTCGACAAGGGCTGGTGGGTTTTGGTCTTCCTGATCGTGGGCAGCTCGCTGATCGCACTCGTCTATGTCGGCCGCGTTCTCGAAGTGGTCTGGCTGCGGGAGCCGTCGGCCGCCATCGCGGATGCCAGCGACCCCCCGCTGTCGATGCTGCTGCCGCTCGTCGTGCTGGCCGCCGCCACGATCTATTTCGGCTTCGACACCGGGTGGACCGCGGGAATCGCCGACATCGCGGCCAGGGACCTGCTCGGGGGGCTGCGATGATGGCGTCGCTGTCGACCGAGGGCCTCGTTGCCGCCGCCGTATTGACGCCGTTCGTCGGCGCGCTGCTGATTCCGCTGTTTCGCAGCTCTCCGAATCTGCGCGAGACGGTGACGCTGGTCACAGCGGGTACGCTGTGCCTGGTCACCTTCAGCCTGCTCGGGCCGGTGCTCGATGGCGCCAGGCCGGAACTGCAGATCCTCCGGATCGTCCCGGGTCTCGACCTCGCATTCAAGGTCGAACCGCTTGGCATGCTGTTCGCACTGGTCGCGGCCTCGTTGTGGGTGGTCAATTCGATCTATTCGATCGGCTACATGCGCGCCAACGACGAGCCGCGCCAGACCACGTTCTACGTCTGCTTTGCGATCGCGCTCGGCAGCACGATCGGAATCGCGTTCGCCAGGAACCTGTTCACGCTGTTCCTGTGTTACGAGGCATTGACGCTCTCGACCTATCCGCTGGTGACGCACAAGCGAAACGAAGAGGCCGTTCGCGCCGGCCGCCTCTATCTTCTGCTGCTGATCGGCACGTCGCTGCTGCTGCTGTTACCGGCGATCATCGCCACCTGGGCGATCGCCGGGACGCTCGATTTCACGCCGGGCGGCATCCTCGCCGGCAAGGCCGGCGCCCCCGTGATCGCCGTGCTGCTCGTGCTCTACGTTTTCGGCATCGGCAAGGCGGCGGTGATGCCGCTGCATTTCTGGCTGCCGGCGGCGATGGTGGCGCCGACGCCGGTCAGCGCGCTGCTGCACGCGGTGGCGGTGGTCAAGGCCGGCGTCTTCACGGTAGTGAAGGTGGCGGTGTTCGTTTTCGGCGTCGACAATCTCGCCGCATTGGGGCAATCGGCATGGTTGACGGCGGTGGCGGGGACGACGGTGATCGTCGCCTCCATCGTGGCGTTGCGGCAGGACAATCTGAAGCGCCGGCTCGCCTACTCGACCGTCTCGCAACTTTCTTACGTCGTGCTCGGCGTCGCGATCCTGGCGCCGATCTCCCTGACCGGCGCCGCGATGCATATTGCCGCCCACGCCTTCAGCAAGATCACCCTGTTCTTCGCCGCCGGCTCGATCTACACGGCTGCGCATCTATCCGAGGTCAGCCAGCTGGACGGCATCGGCCGGCGGATGCCGTGGACCATGGCGGCCTTCACGATCGGCGCGCTCGGCATGATCGGTATTCCGCCGACCGCTGGCTTCCTCGGCAAATGGTTCATTCTCACCGGGGCGATGCAGACGGCTAACTGGCTGGCGGTCTCGGTCATCGTCGCGAGCACATTGCTCAACGCCGGGTATTTTCTGCCGATCGTTTTTCGCGCATTCTTCCGCGAGTCGCCGGACGATGGGCACGGACATGGACCCAAGTCCGGCGAGGCGCCGTGGCCGATGGTGCTGGCGCTGACCGCGACAGCGGCCGGATCGATGTTCTTGTTCTTTTTTCCCGGCATTCCCTATGCGCTGGCAACACTGATGATGGGACGTTGAGTCATGAACGACCGCTTGGACGACCGCCCGGACGATCACTGGCTTACCCGCGCAAGCACGATCAAGCGGCTCCGGATCGGCTCGCTCGCCGTGCTCGCGGCAACCGTGTTGATGGACCTCGCGATCGATCACCACCCTTATTTCGGGCTGGACGGCACGCCTGGCTTCGGCGCCTGGTTCGGTTTCGCGGCTTGCGTCGCCATGATCGTGTTCGCCAACGCGCTTGGCGCCGTCCTGAAGCGGCCGGACACCTATTATGACAGCTAGCGTCCTTCCGCCGGCCATCGTGCTGATCATCGGCGGCCTGGTGCTGCCGATGCTGCCTGTCCGGCTGCGCGGATTCACGATTCTCGCGCTGCCGCTGGCGACGCTGTTGCTGGTCTGGCAGGTGCCCGACGGGGCGGCGCTGCGGCTGCCGTTCCTCGGCTACGAACTCACGCCGGTCAAGGGCGATGCGCTGTCCCGACTGTTCGCGACGGTGTTCGCAGGCGTGGCGTTCGCCGGCGGCCTGTTCGCATTGAACCAGAGCCGCGTGGTCGAGCTTGCTGCGGCCTTCTGCTATGCTGGCGGCGCCATCGGCGTGGTGTTCGCGGGCGACCTGATCAGCCTGTTTGTTTTCTGGGAGCTGATGGCGATCGCCTCCACCTTGGTGGTGTGGAGCGCGGGGCCGTCCGCGCGTGGAGCGGGATTGCGATACGCCGCCATCCATCTGCTCGGCGGCGTGCTGCTGATGGCCGGCATTGCCGGCGAAGTCGCTTCGACCGGCTCGCTCGCGCTAGGAAGGCTTGAGCTCGACAGCCTGTCGCGAGGCCTGATCCTCGCCGGGTTCCTGATCAACGCCGGCGCCTGGCCGATCTCGTCCTGGCTGCCCGACGCCTACCCCGAGAGTTCGTGGAGCGGTATGGTGTTCCTCTCGGCGTTCACCACCAAGGCGGCGGTCTATGTCTTGCTGCGCTGCTTTCCGGGCACGGAGCTGCTGATCTATGTCGGACTGTTCATGGTGTTCTACGGGATCGTATACGCGATCCTGGAAAACGACATGCGCCGCATCCTGGCGTACAGCATCGTAAGCCAGGTGGGATTCATGGTGACCGGTATCGGCATCGGCACCGAACTGGCGCTCAATGGCGTAGCCGCGCATGCTTTCGCGCACATCGCCTACAAGGCGTTGCTGCTGATGTCGGCAGGGTCGGTTCTCTACATGACCGGCAAGCGCAAATGCACCGAGCTCGGCGGGCTGTTTCGCTCCATGCCGCTCACGACCGTTTGCGGCATCGTCGGCGCGCTGTCGATATCTTCGTTTCCCCTGACGTCGGGCTTCGTGTCGAAATCGATGATCTCGGAAGCCGCGGGTGTCCAGCGGCTCGAGGTGGTGTGGTACTTGTTGGCCGCCGCCTCGGCCGGCACCTCCCTGTACGCCGGCATCAAGTTTCCCTGGTTTGTCTTCTTTCAGAAAGATTCGGGCCTGCGGCCGGCCGATCCGCCCTGGAACATGCGCGCCGCGATGGTGCTGTGCGCGGCGCTTTGCATCGGCATCGGCGTCCTGCCCGGGCCACTCTACGCCATCTTGCCCTATCCGGTCGCCTACGTTCCCTATACCGCGAGCCATGTGGTGTTCTATCTGCAGCTGCTGCTGTTCTCCGGCCTCGCATTTTTCCTGATGCGCGGCTGGCTGAAGCGGACGCTGACGATCACGCTCGACGTTGACTGGCTACATCGAAGGCCCGGTCTCGCGCTGGCGCGAATTCTGAACCGGGCGGCGGAGACGGCCTGGAATGGCGTCGTGGATTCATCCGGACGCGCCGTGCGGTGGATGTCATCGGGTGTCCAGCGCTATCACGGACTCGATGGCATCCTCGCCCGCACCTGGCCGACCGGCGCGATGGCATTTTGGATGACCATCATGCTGGCCACGTATCTGATCCTGTCCTATTTGTGATGGCGAATCCCGTGATCGAAGGATCGCGGAAGAAAGCGGAAATTTGTTCTAGCCGGAGTTGCGCCATTGATGCGGAGCCCGCAAAGGGACAGTCCGTAATCTCTCAAGCGTAAACGTCGTCATTCCGCGGAGCGGAACGTGCGCGCGAAGCGCCGATTGACTGCCACGTAGTCCCATGGTCTCATTCAAAAAAACAAACGCTCAGCCCATTCAATCGGTTGGCCATGGAGGGAAACGACATGTCGGAGCGAGACAGCACGTTCAATCGCCGAAACATACTGAAGGGTTCCGTTGCAGCGGTCGCGATGCCCGCCATCATCGGCACCGCGCATGCGCAGGAGAAGGTCTCCTGGAAGGTTCAGTCGCACTGGCCCAAAGCCTCGGGCTCCTTCAACGACAGTCTCGTCGTGCTTCAAAAGGAGCTCGAAGCGCGCACAGACGGCCGCTTCAAGCTGGAGCTGTACGGTGCGGGCGAGATCGCAAAGGACCGCGAGATATTCAACGTCGTCCGCAAGGGTGTCGTCCAGATGGGCACCATCTCGCCGGCCTACATCCTCGGCGAGGCGCAGGCGATGGGACTGTACTACGGCGTGCCCGGCACGCTGCGCGAGACGTGGGAATTGATGCACCTGACCAAGAATCTCGGCATCGAGAAGATGGTCAACGACGAATTGCGTCCGAAGGGCGTGATCCTGATGGGCGAAAAGGTCTACCCGACCGAGGTCGTGCTGAAGAAGAAGGTCGGCTCGATGGCCGACTTCGGAACGCTGAAGGTGCGTTCGGCCGGCACGATGCTCGAATACCTGTCGGCCGCCGGCGCCTCGCCGCAGCAGGTCGCCGGTCCCGAAATCTACCAGGCGATCTCGACCGGCGTCGTCGACGGTGCTCACTGGGGCGCGGCGATCGGCGCGCTGTCGATGAAGTTCTGGGAGGTCGCGCCGTATCACATGAAGCCGGCGCTCGGCGTCAACACCGACTGCTGGATCGTCAGCACCGCCGCGCTCGACAAGCTGCCGGCCGACCTTCGGCTGATGTTCACCGCACTGGTCGAGGAGCGCTACTTCCTCCGCTCGGTCGAGTACCTGCACAAGGAAGCGATCGCGCTGACCACCGGCAAGACGAAGATGAAGGTCGAGGTGGTTCGCTTTCCAGACGACGTACTCAAGAAGTTCGCCGATGCTTCGAAGGGCATTCTCCAGAAGGAGATCGCCAAGGGCCCTGTTGCGAGCAAGGGTGGCGAGGCCCTGACCGCGCTGATGACCGACCTAGGTTACGTCTGACGTTACCGGCCGCCGGCCGGTGGGGGCGCGGCAGGCGGCACGGCTGATTTTCGACATGGTTCCCGGAAAATGGCCGGCGGCGTGAACGCGCGCCGCGGGCTTGCGGTCGTCAACCTGATACGAGTCACGGGATGCTGAAACTCGCCAGGGCGGTCACTCGCCTGAATATGTGGATCGGCAAGGTCGCGGCATGGCTGATCGTGCCGATTTTCCTGCTGCTGATGGCCGACGTGATCATGCGTTACCTCGTCGGCAGCGCGGCGATCTGGACCGCCGAGTTCGCACAGCTGATCTTCGGCGGGTATGCGGTGATTGCCGGCGGTTATCTTCTCGTCGAGCGCGCCCATGTCAATGTCGACATCATCTACGGCAAGTTCAGTCGCGCCAACAAGGCGCTCGTCGATCTCGCCACCTCGTTTCTGTTCTTCCTCTTCCTCGCGGTCCTGATCTGGCAGGGGGTCGACATGGCCTGGGACTCCGCGGAAAAGTTCGAGAGATCGTCCAGTCTCTGGAATCCGCATATCTGGCCGGTCAAGATCATGATTCCGGTCGCCGCGGTGCTTTTGTTGCTGCAGGGCTTCGTTCGGCTGGTCTCGGATATCCGCACGGTCATGGGTCTGGACAACGATCCGGACACGTTCGGCAAGCAGGCGACCGACGAACCCTCTCATTGAACGAACGGATCCATCGTGTCAGTCGAACTTCTCACGCTTCTCTTCTTCGGTTCGCTGCTGTTCTTCCTGTTCATCGGCACGCCGCTTACCTTTACCCTCGGCGGTATCTCGGTCATCTTCCTGTATTTCACGATGGGTCCGGTCGGATTCTACATCGTCGCGTCCAAGTTCTGGGACTCGATGATGAGCTTCACGCTGATCGCGATACCGATGTATGTCTACATGGCGATGCTGCTGGAGAAATCGGGCGTCGCGAACGACCTTTACCGGATGATGCATCTCTGGTTCGGCGGCTTTCGCGGAGGGCTTGCGATCGGCACCGTCGCGATCTGCGCGATCTTCGCCGCGATGAGCGGGATCAGCGGCGCCGCGGTCGTGACGATGGGTACGATCGCGCTGCCGCGGATGCTGGAACGGGGGTACGACAAGCGGCTCGCGGTCGGCGCGATCAACGCCGGCGGCGGCTGGGGCATCCTGATTCCGCCGTCGATCCTGATGGTGCTGTACGCGCTCCTGACCGAGGTGTCGGTCGGCCGGCTGTTCGCATCCGGCATCGGTCCGGGTATCCTGCTGTTCGTGCTGGTTTCGATCTATATCGGCGTGCGTGCCTGGCTGCAGCCTTCGCTCGCGCCCGCCTTGCCGATCGAGGAGCGCGGCGACTGGAAAATGAAGTTCGAATCGCTGAAGGCGGTGTTCCTGCCGCTGTTCATCGTGTTTCTGGTGCTCGGCGCCATCTTCGGTGGCTTCGCGACGCCGACCGAGGCTGCCGCGCTCGGGGTGTTCGGCGCACTGGTCGCCTCGGCCGTTCATCGCAAGCTGTCAAAGCAAGTGCTGACCGACGCGGCGGTCCAGACCCTGCGGCTGACCGCGCTGATCATGTGGATCCTGTTCGCGGCGCATGCATTCTCTACCGCCTACACGACGCTGGGCGCCAACGAGCTGATGAATCACATGATGTCGCTCATTCCTGGCGGCAAATGGGGGGCGCTCGCGTTCATGCTGTTCGTGCTGCTGATCCTGGGCATGGTGCTCGACCCGGTCGGGATCATGCTGATCACGCTGCCGGTCTTCCTGCCGGTGGTTCAGGCCTACAATTTCGATCCGATCTGGTTCGGCGTGATCTTCATCATCATGATGGAGATCGGCTACATGACGCCGCCATTCGGTTTCAACCTGTTCTATCTGAAGAGCGTGGCGCCGCCGGAAGTTACGATGGGCGACATCTACTGGTCGGTGATTCCGTATGTGCTCGTGACGATCGTGGGCGTGCTGATCCTGATCATGTTCCCTGACATCGCGCTGTACTTCCCGAACCTGTTCTTCGGCGTCGCGAAGTAGCAGCCTCGAATCGATGATTGTCGCGGACGCCGCCGCCGCGCGGTTCCGCCAGCCCCCTCATGCCGCGAGCCGTACCGGCAGCTGCGTCAGAGCGCGTATGCCAAGGCGCTTGTGCCACTCGATCTTCGCTTGCGGGGCGAGGCGCATATCCGGGAAGCGTGCGAGAATCCGCTCGAATGCGATCGCGGTTTCCGCCCGGGCGAGCTGGAAGCCGAGACAAAAATGTACGCCTGTGCCGAAGGAAAGGTGCGGGTTGGGATGCCGCGTGATGTTGAAACTGTGGGGATGCTCGAACTTCGCCGGATCGCAGTTTGCCGCCGCGAGCAGTCCGGCGAACATGTCGCCGCGGCGGAATTGCTGCCCCTGCCAGACCACATCCCGGGTCGCGAATCGCGGCTTCGTCATCTGAACAGGCGATACGTAGCGCAGGCACTCCTCGACGCAGAGCGGCATCAGGGCCGGATCGCTCCGCAGCTGACGCAGTTGATCCTCGTGCGACAGCAAGGCGAAGAGCCCGCCCGAAATCAGGTGGGTCGTGGTTTCCTGTCCGGCTCCGAACAGCAGGAAGATCATCGATACCAGTTCGTCCTCGGTCAGCGTCTGTCCCTCGGTTTCGGCCTCGCGCAGCGCGGCGATGAGTCCGTCGGGCAGCGCTCCGCCTCCCGGTCGAGACACCCGGCGAAGATAGCGCACGACCTTGATCACGCCGGGGATGGCGCGGATCACGGCGCCGATGTTGGCGGTGTCCTTGAGCCCGCCCAGCCAGTTCTTGAATCGATCGTGATCCTGCTCGGGAAGGCCGAGCATCGCACAGATGACCGAAAGCGGAAGATCCCGGCAGAATTCGGACATCAGATCGACCTCTGTCCTTCCATCCAGCCTGTCGAGCAGCCGATCGGCGATTGCCACGATCATGGGTTTCATGGCCTCGATCGTGCGGCGCCCGAACGCCTGGTCGACAAGGCCGCGTAGCCGGCGGTGCTCGGGGTCGTCATGGCCGAGCATGTTCAGCGCCAGAATGCCGATCGTCCTGGGCAGGAACCTGAGGATTCGCTCCTGTGTCTTGCTCCCCGCATTGGCGGGGTTGCGCGCGAAGCTCGCGTGATCCTTCAGCAATGCTGCGCAGGCATCATGTGTGACCGCGAGCCATGTATGTCCCACGATCGGCAGCTTGACGCCGGCAACCGGGCCCCTGGCCCGCATCCGGTCAAGCGTGGGAAACGGATTTGCGTGAAACTCGCGCGACAGGATGTCGAAATCTTGCGCCTTCATCATTGACCCCATGGGATTGGGACAGCCTGCGCAGCTACTCCGCCGCGACCATCTGCTGTGTCCGCCACTGTCCGAGCAGCGCCCGCAGGCTCGCCGGCTTGACCGGCTTGTTGAGCACCGCGATGTTCTCGTCGCGCGCCGCATCCCGCACATGCGGACTGCGATCGGCGGTGATCAGGATCGCCGGAATGTTCTCGCCGAACCGGCGGCGGATGTCGCGGATCGCGGCCACGCCGTTGCCGCGGTCGAGGTGATAGTCGACCAGCAGGCCGGTGACCGGTCCGCCGGCGGCCTCGATCGCCTCGATGGCGGCATCGGGATCGGCCACCGCGATGACCTCGGCGTCCCAGGCCGTCAGCAGGGTCTTCATGCCGTCCAGGATCGCCGGATCGTTCTCGATGCAGACGATCAGCGAGCCGCTCATCGGCGTCCTGGATAGCGGAGTCGCGCTGGTGACCGCCCCGGTTTGCGTAGCGGCGCTGGCAATCGGAACCGTCACCGAGAAGAACGAGCCGCCGCTGACATTGGAGTTGAGGGCGATGCCGTGGTGGAGGACGCGGGCGAGGCGTTCGACGATCGATAGGCCGAGGCCGAGGCCGCGCGCGATCCGCGCGCCCTGTTCCAGCCGGTGAAACTCCTTGAAGATCTCACCGCGCTTGACCACGGGAATGCCGACGCCGGTGTCATAGACGCAGATCCGCAGCGACTGGCCGTGACGCCGGCAACCGACCAGCACGCGCCCGCGCGGGGTGTATTTGATGGCGTTGGAGATCAGGTTCTGCAGGAGCCGGCGCAGCATCAGGCGGTCGGACCCCACCGCCAGCGAACTCGGCACGAAGGTGAGCTCCAGCGCCTTGGCCCGGGCAATCGGCGCGAATTCGATCTCCAGCGAACGCATCAGGTCGCCGATCTTGAAACTCGAGATCGACGGCGTCATGGCGCCGGCGTCCAGCCGCGAGATGTCGAGCAGCGCTCCGAGGATCTCCTCGATCGCCTCCAGCGAGTCATCAATGTTTTCCACCAGCCGCGAATCCTCGCCGCCGCTCTGGCGTTCCACCAGGCTGGTGACGTAAAGCCGCGCCGCGTTCAGCGGCTGCAGGATGTCGTGACTCGCGGCGGCCAGGAAACGCGTTTTCGAGATGTTGGCGTCCTCGGCGGTGCTCTTGGCCCGCGCCAGTTCCGAGTTCAGGCGGGTGAGTTCCTCGGTGCGGTCCCGCACCCGCTTTTCCAGCGTCGCATTGGCGCGTTCCAGCGCCTCGGCCGCCTCGAACGACGGCGTGACGTCGGAGAAGGTGATCACCAGCCCGCCGCCGGGCATCCGGTTGGCGCGCACCTCGATCACCAGGTGACGCTCGGGCAGGCGCTCCAGGTAGGGCTCGCCTTCGGTGGTGTAGGCGGCCAGGCGCATGTCCAGAAGAGCGGCACTGTCGCGCTCGCCGAGGCCGGAAGGGCTGGTGGCCCCCATGAACTCCAGGATCTCCCGCAGCGGAATTCCGATCTGCACGAGGTGCAGCGGCAGTCCGAGAATTTCGCCGAACTGGCGGTTCGAACAGATCAGCTGCAGTTCTTCATCGAACACGGCGATACCCTGCCGCACGTGGTTCAGCGCGGTCTGCAACACCTCGCGGTTGAAATGCAGCGCGGCGTGGGAATCGTCGAGCAGCTTCAGCGCCGCCTTGGCGGAGACGGTGCGCTTGCGCAACAGCAGCGACATCACCAGCCGCGAGGACGCCGCCCCGATCGACGAGGCGATCAGATGCTCGGCATGCTGCAGCAATTCGAAGTCGGCAGGCGCGGCCGGGTCGAGCGCGGTGTGGCGGGCGATCGCGAAGGCCTCGAACGAATGACCGGCGCGATCGGGGCCGAGATATTGCGCCACCGTGCTCTGCATGTCCTGCACGGTCACCGTGGTGCGCCAGCGCCGGAAGGCCGGGTTCATCGGCGCCAGCGTGCTCGGCGCGAACAGGTCGGCCTGCAGCCGTTCGATCGAGGATGGCTGGCGCGCCAGCGACAGCACGATATAGGTCAGGAGATTGAGCGACAGCGACCACAGCACGCCGTGCAGCAGCGGCGGCAGGTCGGCGCCTAACAAGGCGCGCGGACGCAGCGCCTCGATGCCGAACGGGCCGTGCTGCAGCAGCAGCATGCCGGCGGCATTGCCTTCGAGGAAGCTCGGCAGGAACAGCGTATAGATCCAGACTGCGACGCCGACCAGCATGCCGCCCATGGCGCCCCGCGCGGTGGCGCGGCGCCAGAACAGGCCGCCGAAGAACGACGGCGCCAGCTGAGCGATCGCGGCAAAGGAGAGCAGGCCGATCGCCGCCAACTGCGCGCTGCCGAGCGCGCGATAGTAGAAATATGCCATCACCATGATGGCGAGAATTGCAAGGCGGCGGACCCGGAGCAGGAAGTTGCCGAAATCCTTCTGGCCGGCGCGGGATTCGCGGCTTCGCTGCAGCACCAGCGGCACCACGATATCGTTCGAGACCATGATCGACAGCGCGACGCATTCCACGATCACCATGGCGGTGGCCGCCGACAGGCCGCCGACAAAGACGAGCACGCTGAGCGCCGGCGAGTTGGCATGCATCGGCAGCGCCAGCACATACATGTCGGATTCGACGGCGCCGAACGGGAAGGTCACGAGCCCGGCGATCGCGATCGGAATCACGAACAGGTTGATGGCGACGAGGTACAGCGGGAAAAGCCAGCGCGCCCGGCCCACCTCGGCGTCGCTGGAATTCTCGACTACGCTCACGTGAAACTGGCGCGGCAGCAGCATGATCGCGAAGAACGACAGCAGCGTCATGGTGAGGAAGTTGCCGATCGAGGGCGTATACTCGATCGCCCGTACTGCTTCCGGGCTTTTCATCGCGCGCTCGATCAGCTCGACCGGCGAGAACATCCAGAAGGTGACGAAAGCGCCGACCGCGATGAAGGCCACCAGCTTGACGATGGATTCGGTGGCGATCGCCAGCATCAGGCCATGCTGGTGTTCGGTCGCGTCGGTCTGTCGGGTCCCGAACAGCACCGCGAAGGCGGCCATCGCCAGCGTCACGATCAGGGCGACGTCCCCGATGATAGGAATCGAGGAGAAGGCCTGGTCTTCGCCGAGGATCGTCCCGAGCGAGGCCGCGACCGCCTTGAGCTGCAAAGCGATGTAGGGAACCGAGCCCACGATCGCGATCACGGCGACGGTGGCCGCGACCGCCTGGCTCTTGCCGTAGCGCGCGGCGATGAAATCGGCGATCGAGGTGATGTTTTGCGATTTCGCCAGCTTGATGACGCGGCGCAGCAGCGGCGTGCAGAACGCGATCATCAGGATCGGACCGAGATAGATCGCGAGAAAATCCACGCCGGTGCGGGTGGCGAACCCGACCGAGCCGAAGAACGTCCAGGATGTGCAGTAGATCGCCAGCGACAGCGGATAGATCATCGCGCCGGCGCGGCCCCGCTGGGTCGGCGAGAGCCGGTCGCCATAGCTGGCGATTACAAACAGGAACCCGATGTAGCCGAAAGCGGCTGCGATCACGCCCCAGTCGTGCAGCATCGCGCCTTACCTCCCCTGTCGTTCGGCCCGCGCAAACGACAGCCGCCGGTGGAGTATAGCCGGATTAACCCGGCAAAGCATCGTGCGTGAGCGCCCCGAAACCGGGGATTTCGGGGCGGGGCCGGGGGGCTATTCGGCCGCCAGCGATTTCGCGCGCAGCGGCAGGCCGAGGCGCTCCCAGACCTGCAGCAGCGCTTCGGCGAGCTGATCGACCAAGCCGTCGTCGTGATAGGGTGAGGGCGTGATCCGCAGCCGCTCGCTCCCTTTGGCGACGGTCGGGTAGTTGATCGGCTGGATATAGATGTTGTGCTCTTCCAGCAGAATATCGCAGGCCCGCTTGCAGCCCTCGGGATCGCCGACGAACAGCGGCACGATATGGGTCTCGCTCGACATCACGGGCAGGCCCGCGGCGTTGAGGATCGCCTTGACGCGGGCGGCGCGGTCCTGGTGGCGCTCGCGCTCCCAGCTTGAGGTTTTGAGATGCTTGATCGCTGCGGTGGCGGCCGAGCAGATCGCCGGCGGCAACGCGGTGGTGAAGATGAAGCCGGGCGCATAGGATCGCACGGCATCGACGATGTCGGCGCTGGCGGCGATATAGCCGCCGAGACAGCCGAACGCCTTGGCCAGCGTACCCTCCAGAACGTCGATGCGGTGCATGACGCCGTCGCGCTCGGCGATGCCGCCGCCGCGCGGGCCGTACATGCCAACCGCGTGAACTTCATCGACATAGGTCATCGCGCCATAGCGCTCGGCGAGATCGCAGATCTTGGCCAGCGGGGCCACGTCGCCGTCCATCGAATACAGGCTCTCGCAGGCGATCAGCTTGGGCCGGCCCGGACCCGCGGCGCGCAGCAATTCTTCCAGATGCGCCATGTCGTTGTGGCGGAAGATCTGGCGCTCGCAGCCGGCCTGGCGGACGCCTTCGATCATCGAATTGTGGTTGAGCGCATCCGACAGGATCAGGCAGTTGGGAATGAGCTTCGCGATCGTCGAGATGCCGGTCTGGTTCGAGACATAGCCGGAGGTGAACAGCAGCGCGGCTTGCTTGCCGTGCAGGTCGGCCAGTTCGGCCTCGAGCTGCACCAGCGGATGATGGGTGCCCGCGATATTGCGGGTGCCGCCGGCGCCGGTGCCGACCCGGGTGGCGGTCTCGACCATGGCGCCGACCACTTTCGGGTGCTGGCCCATGCCGAGATAGTCGTTGGAGCACCAGATCACGACGTTGCGCGGCCCGTTCGGGGAATGCCACACCGCGTGCGGGAACCGGCCCGCGATCCGCTCGAGATCGGCGAAAACCCGGTAGCGCCGCTCGTCATGCAGGCGGCCGAGGGCGGTGCTGAAGAATTGGCTGTAATCCATCGCGAGACCTGAAACGGAGCGTGAAGCCGGAGCGGCGAGCCCCTTTTTAGAGCGCTTCTACAATTAATGTCGAGCGGGAATCAGGGCCTTGATCAGGATCAAGGAGGCCTTCAGTCCGGTATCCCACCGCGTCCGCAGCCCGCTTTTACGAGTTCGCGTCCCACTGCGCCGGGCATGTTCCCGGATGCGCGGGAGGGGCTGGGGGAACCGCCGCCGAAGGGCCGCAAGGCCGGTGGAGTTGTGCGCCGGAAGAATACCGGCCAAAAAGCCGCGGCGCTGAACGGGCGTCGATTAACCCGCACTTTACCATGTTGGCGGTAGTTTTAACGCGAGGATTCCAACAAGGGTCACGCGTATGGCGTTCCGCGCAAATCAGCAGCTCCGTGACGACATCTGGAACTATCGGTACAGGGCCTCCGCCCCGGCGGCCGCGGAGCCCGAAAACATTGTGAGCCTCGCCCCCTCCACCACCGGGGGTAACGGCGCCACCGCGCTCGATCTCGTGCATCAGGCGGCCGAAATCTTCAAGGGCATGGAAGACCACGCGCGCGAAGCCGAAGCGCGGGCGCAGTCGATGTGCGAAGATTTCGCCGAAAGACTGCGGCTCGCAGAGCAGCAAAGGGACGCAGCGGAGCGCGCGCGCCGCGAGGTCGTCAACGAACTCAATGGCAAGCTTCAGGATGTATCGAGAGCCTTGCAGCAGGCCCAATCGCGGATCGTCGGTGCGGAAGAACGAACGGTAGCCGCCGAATTTCGCGCCCAGGCCGCCGAGGCCAAGCTCTACAGGGCCAATCAGGAACTCGCCGCCGTCGAGGAAGCCATCCGCAAGCGCTTGCTCTGAGTAATCTCCGGTGGCGGTGTAGCATGGCCGGCATGCCAGGCGGCCCGTTCGCATGAATGAAATTGACGCGGGGAACTACTCGACGACCCCGGTGAATGGCCAGGCATCGCGGACGGTTGCGTCGGGGCGGCCCGGTGCCGGCAACGATTGTGACGGCGTTTCGACCATGACTCTAGCAATGGGAAATTAGGAAGTTTCGTTCAACGTCCGCGGAACGGCCGTATCGCGCAAACCGGTCGATCTCCCTTGAGGGCATTGTCTTGCAAGTATTTCCCGGAATTCTGGGTCGCCATTATCTTGCAATTTTTGTGCTGGCCGCCGCCACGCTGTCCTACCAGATCCTGATCACGCGCTTCTTCAGCGTCATGCTTTATTATCATTTTGCGTTTGCGGCCATTTCGCTTGCCATGCTCGGCCTCACCCGCGGAGCGATGGAGGTCTACAACAACCCGACCCGCTACACTGCCGAAAAGGTGGGAGTGGAATTCGCGCGCCACGCATCGTGGTTCGCGATATCTGGCGTCGGCGCCATGATTGTCTTCCTGTGCGCGCCGCTCGTAATTCCCGAGCAATACGTGACGATGGTCCTGGCGGTCACGGCATTGACCTTCGTCATGCCGTTTACCCAAAGCGGGGTTTGCATAACGCTCTTGCTGACCCGCCTGCCATACAGCGGCGGAGGGCTGTATGCGGCCGACCTCGCGGGGGCGGCGCTCGGATGCCTCGGGGTCATCTTCGTATTGCTCGTCGTCGATCCCGTGAGCGCCACCCTGTGGATCGGAGCTTTTGCTGCCGCTGCGGGCTGGTTGGTCGTGCGGGACAGTGGCGACATCCGCAGCCTGCGCCTGAGCGGCAGCGTCGCATTGACGCTGGCGGCCGCAGCCGGCGTGCACACCGGACTGAATGTTTCCGGCAAAAGCCATCTGGGCGTCTTCTGGGCCAAGGGGGCCGAGCAGAGGGGAACGCTGTTCGAGCGCTGGAATACCTACTCGCGCGTCAGGGTGACCGCGATGGGTGAGGTCGCTCCGTTCGGCTGGGGCTTCGCCCACGCTCATGAGACCAAAATCGACCAGAAGCGGCTCGATATCGACGCCGATGCGGGGACGATCATCACCAGGTACGACGGCAATCTCGACAAGCTGTCCTACCTGAAGGACGACGTCATCAATGCGGCCTACCTGGTGCAGCCGTCGAGCGACGTTGCGGTCGTCGGCGTAGGCGGCGGCCGGGACATTCTTTCCGCGCTGTACTTCGGCGCCAGGCGCATCCACGGAATCGAGATCAATCCCGCGATCTTCGAAGTCCTCACCGACAAGTTCGCCGAATTCTCCGGCCATCTCGATCGCCAGCCCGGCGTGTCGCTGGTCAATGCCGAAGCCCGCAGTTACATCAACCACTCATCCGACCGATACGATCTCGTCCAGATTTCGCTGATCGACACCTGGGCCGCGACCGCCGCCGGCGGGCTCACCCTCACGGAAAACCGTCTCTATACCGTCGAGGCATGGGGCGACTTCTACCGGGCGCTGAAACCCGGCGGGCTGCTGTCGATATCGCGCTGGTATGAGCCGAAAACTCACCGCGGCGAGCTCTATCGCCTGGTGGCGATCGCTGCGAGTGCGCTGCAGAACAAAGGCGTGTCAGCAGCCGAGTTGCCGAACCATGTCGTCGTCGTCAACGTCGACAACATTGTGACGGTGATTACCCGTCCCGACGCCTTCACCAATGCACAATGGCAAGGCGCGCAGGCGCGAATCCTGTCCCAGGGCTTCAAGATACTGCTGGGACCGGGTGTCACGTTCGACGCCGTGACGTCTAAATTGCTGTCCGGCCAGGCGGATGCGGCTTTCTTCGCATCATTGCCGGAAAACGTCACCCCCTCGACGGACGACAATCCGTTCTTCTTCTATACGGCGCGGTTCGAGGACTTCTTCAAAAAGCCGGTATCGTCTCTGTCGAACAACAACGCGGCGATCACCACGACTTTGATGCTGCTGGTGCTGGCGCTATGCGCCTGCGTCTACTACATCATCGATCCCTTTGTCCGTCTCGCGAGACGGATGCCGCTGTCGACGCTGACGCCGCCCGTAACCTATTTCTGCGCGATCGGCATGGGCTTCATGCTGATCGAGATATCGCAGATGCAGCGATTGATGGTCTTCCTCGGACATCCCGTCTACGGGCTCAGCGTCGTGCTCTTCACCATTCTTCTCTTCAGCGGGATCGGCAGCGTCACGGTCGGTGCGCGTTTCCCTCGACGGGGCCTGGTCATCGCCAGGGTCGCGGCGCTCCTGGCGACGCTGGTAGCGGCGGGGATATTGACGCCCTTGCTCACCACCTGGGCGCGATCGGAAGCCACCGATATACGCATCCTGTTGTCGGTAGCGCTTCTGGCCCCGCCGGCGTTCTGCATGGGGATGATGTTCCCGCTCGGCCTGAGTATCTGGCGCCGTCACTCGGAGCTGCTTCCGTTCTTCTGGAGCGCCAACGGCATTACCTCGATGTTCGCGTCGGTGCTGGGCATGGCCCTGTCGATCGAATTCGGGATTGCCAGGACATATGCGATCGGCGTCGGCTTCTATGTCCTCTGCGCCGTAATGATCGCCATGAGCCGGCAGGCGAACCTGGTGGGCGGGTTCGCCGCGGGGCCGGACCTCGAGAAAGTCGACGCCGCGGCCGCTTCAACCGCATCGCCGGCCCGGTCGTCCTAGCTCGAATCGGCCGCCGCGAGCAAGACCGCCTGATTGCGCTTCAGAGCCTCAGGTGGTCCTGAAGCGCAGCACGCCGTCGGCTTCCTCGGCTACCAGCCGTCCCTCGACCAGCATGTAATTGACGTGCGCAATCAATTCGCCGGCGGCAAAGCCCATCTGGTGCACGTCGAGCACGTGCTTGTGGAACACCACCGGCACCAGTTCCTTCGAGGTCTGCGGGATTTCCCGGCAGGCATCGGCGATCAGTCCGCAGCGTTCCTCGTGATGATCGGCCAGCTGCTTGATGCGGGTCTTCAATCCGAAGAACGGCACGCCGTGGCCGGGCAGCACCAGCAAATCATAGGGCAGTGTGGTGGTGCGGCTGGCCAGCGAGGCCAGATATTCGCCGAGTGAATTCTGGTCGGGCTCGACCGCCCAGACACTGACATTGGGCGAGATCTTGCTCAGCACCTGATCGGCGGACAGGAACAGCTTGTCGGCGGCGCAATACAGCATCACCTGGTCGAGCGCATGACCGCCGCCGGTGATGACCTTGAACCGCCTTGTCCCGATGGAAACCTCGTCGCCATGCGAGATCCGGCGATAGGACGGCGGCAGGGTGGAGACCCGCTTCAGGTAATCCTGGCCGCGGCCGAGCAATTTGTCGGTCAGGTTCTCGTCCATGCCGTGACGGCGGAAGAACAGGCGCTGCGCGTTGCGCCGGTCTTCGGTGCCGCGGTTCTGGTGATAGACCGACTGCAGATATTCCACCTGCGACATCTGAAGCGGACAGCCGAAGCGGTCGACGATCCATCCGGCGAGACCGACGTGGTCTGGATGCGAATGGGTCACGATCAGCCGCGTGAGCTTCACGTGGCGGAGCGGGCCCTCGAACAAAGCGGTCCAGGCCGCGATGGTCTCCTCGTTGCCGAAACCGGAATCCACCATCGCCCAGCCGTCGCCGTCGGCGAGCAGATAGATATTCACGTGGTTGAGACGGAACGGCAGCTTGAGCCGGACCCACAACACGCCGGGCCTCACCTCGACGACCTGATCGTGGCCGGGGTGATTTTCCCAGGGGTAGCGCAGCGCCTCGGCCGAGGAGGGTACCGTGTCTGTTTTTGAATGCATCTGTTGGGGTTCGCGATTTGTCACTATCGACTTAACCGCACAATCGGCGCGGCGCCAGCCGAAAAAGCAAGGGCGGCTTCGGACAAAACACATGGGTCGCGCGATTTTGGCCGTAAGCCGGACTTATCGTCGCGAATGCTGTCATTCCGGGACGATGCGAAGCATCGAACCCCAGATGCGCAATTGCGCACCGGGGAATTTCGAGATCACTCCGGGTCTGGTGCTGGCGCACCATCCCGGAATGACGGGCCTCAAGCAGCCCGGATGTTGGACAGGAAGGCGGAGATTTCCGAACGCAGCACGTCGGCCTCGCGGCGCAGAGCCGCCGATGCGCTCAGCACCTCGCCGGCGGCGGCGCCGGCCTCGGCGGACGCGGTCGAGACCCCGACGATATTGCTGGAAACCTCGGATGTGCCGCCGGCCGCGTGCTGAATGTTGCGGGCGATCTCGCGCGTCGCCGCACCCTGTTCCTCGACCGCCGCTGCGATCGCCGCGGTCACCTCGTTGATCTCGCTGATCGTCGTCGAGATGTTCCTGATGGCTCCGACCGCCGAGGTCGTCACCGTCTGCATGCTGGCGATCTGCTGGCGGATTTCGTCGGTCGCCTTCGCGGTCTGGTTGGCGAGACTCTTCACCTCGGAAGCGACCACGGCAAATCCGCGGCCGGCCTCGCCGGCGCGCGCGGCCTCGATGGTTGCATTGAGCGCCAGCAGGTTGGTCTGCGACGCGATGGTCTGAATGAGGTCGACCACGACACTGATGCGGCCGGCATTGTCGGCAAGCCCCTGCATGGTGGCGTCGGTGGTGCCGGCATCCTCGACCGCCTTGCGGGCGATTTGCGCCGACGTCACCACCTGGCGGCCGATTTCGGAGATCGATGACGACAACTCCTCGGTGCCTGCGGACACCGTCTGCACGTTGACCGAGGTTTCCTCGGCGGCGGACGCCACCGCGCTCACCAGTGCGCTGGACTGATCTGATGTCACCGACATGGCCTGCGCCGTGCTCTGCATCGAATTGGCCGAGGTCTGCAGGGTGTCAAGCGCGGCGCGCACGGTAGCCTCGAATTCGACGATCCGCGCCTCCATGCGCGAGGCACGCTCGGCCTTGGCGGTGCGGTCCTTGTCCTGCTCGGCACTCAGCGCGCGAGCCTCGATCATGCTCTCGCGGAACACCTCGAGCGAATCGGCCATCGCCCCGATTTCATCGTGCTGGTTCGATCGAAAGATTTCGGTCTCGAGATCGCCGCTGGACAGCACCTGCATCGAGTGCTGCAGCCTGCCGATCCGCCGCAGGATGCTGCGGCCGACATAAAGCCAGACGAACAGCACGGATCCGATCAGGGTCGCCGCGCCCAGCCCCTGCATGATGATGGTCGCCAGCGAAATCTCCTTGCGCGCCTGGCTGGTCGAAGCGTCGGTTTCGCTCCGGACGCCCTCGACGAGCTGCTGTACGCTGATGCCGAGCCCGACATTGAGCTTGCGGCTTTCCTCGAGAATGATCTGGCCGTAATCGGCGGCGTCGAGCTCCTTCTGGCGGATCTTGAAGACGCCGGTCTTGCCCTCGCCCAGCCCCATCACGCCCGTGGCCGCGGTGCGAAGCGCGGTGGTCGAAGAGCCGCCGGGCAGCAGGTCGAGATTCTTTTTCACGCGCTGCTGCGCGGTGCGAAATTCCTTCTCGATGGTCTCCAGCGCGTCGCTGCTGTCGGCCGAAAGCGCCGCTATCAAGTTGAACGCCATGAGATTGCCGCCGGCGACGACGTCCCCGAGCTGCTCGACGACCTGTTCTGCCTTGGTTGCTTCATCCTGGGAAAAGTCGGGGGCGCCGAAGATGCCGTTGAGCTGGGTCTGCGCGCCGATCATCGCGGGACCAGCGGCCTTCACGAAAGCGGTCTGGGCCGTGCGCACGGCGCCGTAGAGCTTGTCGTGCTGGACGCCGGTCTCGAGGCGCTCGCGCGCCGCGTTGCCGAGGCTCTGGATCATGTCGTCGATGTTCTTCACGGTCTCGGCGAGGTTTGACACCACCGTCTTGTCGGCGCCGAGCGCGGTGATCTCGCCGAGCTTGGCCAGCGTGATCGCCTGGGTTTCCTTCATCTTCTTGGCGCGATCCTTCAAGATCTCCTCGCTCTGCGAGGCCAGCAGCGCCGGTCCCTGGCTGGCGAGGCTCGCGCTCTGCTCGGAGAGCTGCAGGCTGGCCGCGAGGCGGGGGATGTCCCGTCCGCTCAGCTCGACCATCGCCCTGCCGAGATGTCCGAGCACCATGCCGGCACCGACGCTGATGACGATCGCCATGCCTGCGATCACCGCGAAGGCGGCGAACAGGCTGCCCCTCACTCCCCATCGCGGACGCAGGAGACCCAGCAGCCGGCCAAGCCGGGTTATCGTGACAAGCCTACCGATCGTGAATCGCAACGTCATGCCGTCCCCGCCCACACCAGGATGAATCTTGGCGAGCAGTATCGCGTTACCGGGTTAACAAAATCACGAGGATTTGAACGGGCTCGATTTTTTTGGGTCGACAAATGAAAACCCGCCTCGATGCATATTCCGCGGTCCGGCATTTTCGTGCGGTGCGCGCGGCTCAGTATCTTGCTGCGGCCGAACTGCCCAGGCTGAAGCGATAGTTCACGCCGGCTTTCAGAGTGTGCTCGTCGTTGCTGAACGTGCCGAACGGGACCAGCGCGGCCGGCGCGACGAAGCGGCTCTTGCCGAAGTCGTAATACTGATACTCGGCCTTGGCCGACCAGTTCGACGTGAACAGATATTCGATGCCGGCGCCTACCGTGTAGCCGTCGCGGTGATCACGGTTGAGCGTGAAGGCGATCGGAGCGCCGCCGAATGTCAGGGTTTCGGCATGGCTGGAATAGGCATAACCGCCCTTGGCGTAGAACAGCGCCGGACCCCAGGAGTAGCCGAGGCGACCGGTGACGGAGCCGAGTCCGCGCTGGTTGTTGCTGTAGACGAAGCCGGCGGGAAAGATCGCGCCGATCTTGTTGCTGCTGAGCCAGGAGTACTGTCCTTCGACGCCGACGACGAAGTTTCCGGCGAACTGATAGTCGGCACCGACCTGCACGCCACCGAGGAATCGGGCGTCATAATTGCTCAGCGCGAGGCCGTTGAAGTTGGTGCTGCCGCTGAACGCGCCGCCGGCGTGGCCGCCGAGGTAGAAGCCGGTCCATTGGTAGATCGGCGCCGCATAGGCCGGCGCCTGACTGTAAGGACGGGCGCCGAGGTCGGCTGCGACGGCGGGCACACCGGCGCCAAGAACGATGACGGCGACAATGCCTGGCAAGGAACTCGGCAAGAAACCTGGAATGAGCTTCATGATTCAGTCTCCGGCGCTTCTGGTTGGCCGCCGCGTATCGGTGCAGCCACACAGCGGAGTTAGACGGCATTTGAATAAAATGCCGTGACCAGGTCGCCCCGGAGCCCAGCCCGTCGGGGGCCAAGCGCTCGCCGTGCTTAACAGAATCCTAACGTAACGAATGGAGCCTCAACGAAAAAAGGCCGGCATGAAGCCGGCCTTTCGTCAGTGTCGCGTGCGACTGGAGATCAGTAACGCGCAGCAGCCGGGGCGCCCAGGTTGAAGCGGTAGTTGATGCCGGCCTTGACGGTGTGCTCGTCATTGCGGAACCCGACGGCGGTGACGACGCCAGCACCGCTGGTGAAGAGAGCGTTCTGGGTACCGAAGTCGTAGTACTGGTATTCGACTTTGCCCGACCAGTTCTGGGCGAACAGGTATTCGAGACCGCCGCCGACGGTGTAGCCGTCGCGACCGCCGCCGGTGCTTGAAAAGGTGCCGCCGCCGAAACCGTTGGTGAGGCGGGAGTCAGCCCAGGCATAACCGCCCTTGACGTAGAGCAGAGCCGGACCCCAGGTGTAGCCTAGGCGACCGGTGACTGAACCGAGTCCGCGGTTGACGAAGGGATCGCTGTTGGTGTCGAGGAAGCTGTAGTTCGCTTCGAGGCCCAACACCCAATTCGGTGCGAACTGGTGGTCGTAACCAACCTGCACGCCGCCCATGAACACACCGTCGTTGCTGCTGGTACCGGTGAAGCCGGGGGCCAGGATGTTGTCGCTGCCGCCGAAGGCGCCGCCGACGTGACCACCGATGTAGTAGCCGGTCCAGTTGTAGATCGGCGCGTACGCTGCGGGAGCTGCCTTGGTGTAGGGACGGGCGGCCATATCGGCTGCAAGTGCTGGCACGGTCGCGCCGAGAGCGATCAGGGCCACAGTACCGAGGAGGAAGTTCTTCATTGTTTGTAGTCTCCAGGAGTCATTTTTAGTTTTTAGATGAGCTGCGTTAGCGGCGTCGTCCATGGAGTGCAGTTAAACTGCTTGTATGCATAATGCTGTCACCGATCGGACACACCGGGGATGTTCCGCTCGATTCAAGAAGCATCCATTTTTCCGTGCTTAATTAGGCCTTAATGAACTCTAAATGAGGCCTTAATCGCCGCATGCTTTGTTCGGTGTTTGTTGATCGCACCCGTCCCGCTCGATCGAAGATGCCGTCAAACGCACCTCGCACGATTGAAGATTGCGGCATGCGCCTCTTAATCAGCTCGCAGACGCTGGGCTGGATATTTCTGATCGTGCGATCACTTCGCCGTGACTGATGTCTACTTCGGCGTCGAGGCGAGAAGTCACCGAGGCGAACTGCTGCCGGGAAGACAAGAGCCGACGTGACACGAATCGGGAGCGCGTATCGCGCGTGTACGTCTCAGCCAAGGCGACGACGGACCTCGTCCCGCATCTGCTCGCGGAAGGCTTCCCGGCGCGCGGGTCTCTCAGTCTCGGGGACATCGTGCCGGTCGAAGATGTTGAAGTTGTCGAGGATCGAATGACGATCGCTGGCCATCGCCAGGACCCGGAGCTGTTCGGCGACCTGCTTGGTGGGACCGGTGACTTCCCAGCGGCGAATCATGTTGGCGCCGGCTTCCGGCTCAAGACCGCACAGACGGGCCATATCGGCTGCCGACAGCAGCCTGCCGATGGCTTCGCCGAGATCCGCGCGAAGCTGTTTCAGTTCATGGCCGGTCATGGTCGCGAATCATTTTCGAGCATCTGCATGATCTGATCCAGCGGCATCGTGGCATGATTGAGGATGACCCGGACGGACCTTCCCGCTGCACATTCCCTCAACGACCGCTCCAGGGGCTGTGCGAAATTCGGCAGTCATCGGCATGACATCCGGTTCCGTGGTAGCCCTTTGCAGAACCGCGGCCCTGATCGTTTCGCTGGTGACTTCGACAGGCATGGCGTCGGTATCCACGCTGAGGACCCCCACGACCGGTGCGCCATGATGCAGGTCTCGGCCAGGGATCCTTGTGCTGATTTTCCAGCGCTTTTCCGAGGCAAGGCTCTTCCGAGGCAGGGATGTCCCGAGGAAGACGATGGTGCTGCCAGACAGGATTGAACTGTCGACCTCTCCATTACCAATGGAGTGCTCTACCACTGAGCTACGGCAGCATGCTCCGGACACGAGAATCGGCCCAAACGGACCCCTACAGAGCGGGCCGATCCTTGCCACAAGGCCCCCGCATGCGCAAGCGCGGGAGGGGGCTGCGAGACCCTCAAAAACGGCCAAATCGGCCTCGGGCGCCTTTCATCGCACCAAATGCGGGCTATCGTGTCCCGATTTCCTCCCCCGCAGCGCCCTGATCGGGCGGATCACGCCTACCGAATTCGATCATTTCGCCTGAAACGTCGGATTTGGATATGTTCCCGCGGTAGCGAGGCCAGCAGGTCGCTGCTGGTCTTCGCGACAAAGCACACCCATCCAGCAGGTCCATGATGACGGATGACAAGAACCAGCGCGAGAGCCCTGCGAAAAATTCGCGGCAGGATCGGCTGAAACTGGCGCTGCGGGAAAATCTCAAGCGGCGAAAGTCGCAGGCGAGGGGGCGCAGCGATGCGAACGCCACACCTCGCGATGACGCCGGCGCCTCCCTACATGACGAAGTCGGCAAGAAACCGGGCGAGTAGCTGTCATGCGGAAGCCCGGAGGACATGATTGACTGCGCGCGGTGTGGCCCGGGACATGCTTGTCCGCATCGCGGCAGTTTGGGTTGGCGAAAGGCGTGAGACATAGATGGCGATCGATTCCACCACCGGAAATGCCGCGAATGGCGGTGTCTCGTCGTTTGCGTTCCCCCGTTATGAACAGACATTTCCGGAACTGACCCCGCACGAAATCGCGCGGATGCGCCGGTTCGGCGAACTCAGGACTTACAGATCGGGCGAGATGCTGTTCGAGACCGGCACGGTCGGCCCCGGCATGTTCGTCATCCTGTCCGGCCATGTGGCGATCACCCAGCGGGACGGCCTCGGCAACGTCACGCCGGTGATCGATCAGGGACCGGGGCAGTTTCTCGCCGAGATCGGCCAGCTCTCCGGCCGCGTCGCGCTGGTTGACGGCCATGCCGAGGGCGATGTCGAGACGTTGTTGATTCCGCCGGAGCAATTGCGGGCGCTGCTGGTTGCCGAAGCCGATCTCGGCGAGCGCGTCATGCGCGCGCTGATCCTGCGGCGGGTCAGCCTGATCCAGGGCGGCGTCGGCGGCCCGGTGCTGATCGGGGCTCATGCGCTCGGCGATATGGCGCGGCTGCAGAATTTTCTCGGACGTAACGGCCATCCCTACCATGTGCTCGATCCCGCCACCGACAAGGACGCCGCCGATCTCGTCGCGCGTTATGCGACCTCGCGCGCCGACCTGCCGCTGGTCGTGATTCCCGACGGCCAGGTGCTGCGCAATCCCACGGAGTCGGCGATCGCCCACGCGATCGGGATGATAGGCGGCGAGGATCATGACAAGCTCTACGACGTCGCGGTGGTCGGCAGCGGGCCGGCGGGACTCGCCACCGCCGTCTACGCGGCTTCCGAAGGATTGTCGGTCGCCGTGTTCGACGCCCGCGCGTTCGGCGGCCAGGCCGGCGCCAGCGCGCGAATCGAAAATTATCTCGGCTTCCCCACCGGCATTTCCGGCATGGCGCTGGCCGGCCGCGCCTACAATCAGGCGCAGAAATTTGGTGCGCAAATGCTGATCCCGGTGTCGGTCAGATCCTTGGATTGCTCGCGCAGCGATGGCGCTCTGGCGCTTTCGACCGATTGCGGTCAGCTGATGCGCGCGCGCTCCGTCGTGGTGGCCAGCGGCGCGCGTTACCGCCGGCCCGATATTGAAAACCTCGCCAGCTTCGAAGGCCGCGGCGTCTGGTACTGGGCTTCCCCGATCGAGGCGCGGCTCTGCGCCGATCAGGAGGTGGCGCTGGTCGGCGGCGGCAATTCCGCGGGGCAGGCCGCGGTGTTTCTGTCGGGCCATGCCCGCAGGGTCTACATGGTGATCCGTGGCGGCGGCCTCGGCGCCAGCATGTCGCGCTATCTGATCGAGCGCATCGAGGCCACGCCCAATATCGAACTGCTGTTCAACACCGAAATTACCGGGCTCGATGGCAGCGAGGAGGGATTGCTGGAGCGGGTGCGCTGGAAGAGCCGCCTCGGCGGCGACGAGAACGCGGTCGAGATCCGCAACCTGTTTTTGTTCGTCGGCGCCGATCCCGCCACCGACTGGCTCGACGGCTGCGGCGTCCTGGTCGATCGCGGAGGCTTCGTCGTTACCGGCGCGCAATGCGGCAAGGGCGAGGGCCGGCCGGTATCGGCGCTGGAGACATCGGTGCCCGGCGTGTTCGCCGTCGGGGATGTGCGTTCGGGATCGGTCAAGCGGGTCGGCGGCGCGATCGGCGAGGGCGCACAGGTGGTGGCGGCGCTGCATGGTTTTCTCGAAGACGCCGCCAAACCGGCGCTATAGGCAGGATGGTGTGAGCCAACCGCAAGGTCCGCCGTCATCCTGAGGCGCCGCCGCCCTTGCGACGGCCTCGAAGGACGGCCGCAGCGGCGGTACCCACTTCCATCCTTCGAGGCTCGCCCAAGAGGGGCGAGCACCTCGGGATGACGGTTGAATGTGCGTCACGAAGACCACGGAGAGCAGGAATACACCATGTCAAAAGGCTGCAGCCATATCGCCGGCATCCAGGACGTCACGCCGAGCGCGCTCGGTTGCGAGGAATGCCTGAAGAGCGGCAGCCGCTGGCTGCACCTGCGGATCTGCCGCAGCTGCGGTCACGTCGGCTGCTGCGACGATTCGCCCAACAAGCACGCCACGGCGCATTTCAACGCCACCGGGCATCCTGTCATCGAGGGCTATGATCCGCCGGAGGGCTGGGGCTGGTGCTACATCGACGAAGTGCTGTTCGACCTGTCCGGTCGAAAGACTCCGCACAACGGGCCGATGCCGCGCTACTACTGAAGGCGCGAGGATCGAGTTGCCCGCGCGCCGCCGGGCCTGCATCGATGCCGGCACAGTTTGTCATCACCGTGCAACAATCCTGGGCATGCGCACTTTTTCTTGATCGCCCCCGCATGGCTGGATTGCCGTCAGCACAACGACTGCGTGTGGCAATTTTCGACCCGGGATCGTAGCATTGGGCTGATCATATCAAGGGGGAGCGCATCATGATCCTGGGCTTGAGTACATCCACCTTCGTCACCGTTCACGTCATCATCAGCCTGATCGGCATCGCGGCCGGCATTATCGTCATGTTCGGGATGCTCGGCTCCAACCGGATGCCGGGCCTGACCGCGATATTCCTGTCGACCACGATCCTGACCAGCGTCACCGGATTTGTGATTCCGCCGCTGGCGACGGAGAAATTCCTCCCGTCGCATCTGTTCGGCTTTCTTTCGCTGGGGTTGCTGGCGGTCGCCTGTTTCGCGCTGTACGGCAAGAAGCTTTTCGGCGCGTGGCGCTGGATCTATGTGCTGACGGCGCTGACCTCGCTTTATCTCAACGTGTTCGTGCTGGTGGTACAGAGCTTCCTGAAGGTCCCGGCGCTGCATGCGCTGGCGCCGAGCGTGCCACCGGCCGAGCCGCCGTTCGCCATCGCCCAGGGCATCGTGTTGGTGTTTTTCGTCGTCGTCATCGCCGGCGCAATCAGGCGGTATCGGCCGGTGCCGGTATTCGGCTGAGTTCAACCGTCGTCATTCCGGGGCGTGCGGAGCACGAACCCGGAATCTCGATCAGCAATCTCCAGATTCCGGGTTCGACGCTGCGCGTCGCCCCGGAATGACGAACTAGGCAAGAACAAGAAGGAGTTCCCATGCCCACCATCACCACCAAAGACAGCACCGAAATCTTCTACAAGGACTGGGGCAGCGGTCAGCCCATCGTGTTCAGTCACGGCTGGCCGCTCTCGGCCGACGACTGGGACACGCAGATGCTGTTCTTCCTGAACAACGGTTTTCGCGTCGTCGCCCATGACCGCCGCGGCCACGGCCGGTCGAGCCAGACCGGCGACGGCCACGACATGGATCACTATGCCGATGACCTCGCGGCCTTGACGGCGCATCTCGATCTCAAGAACGCCGTTCATGTCGGCCACTCCACCGGCGGCGGCGAGGTGGTGCACTACATCGCGCGACACGGCGAGAGCCGGGTGGCGAAGGCCGCGATCATCAGCGCGGTGCCGCCGCTGATGGTAAAGACGGCGGCCAATCCCGGCGGCCTGCCCAAGGAGGTGTTCGACGGATTGCAGGCGGCACTCCTCGCTAACAGGTCGAATTTCTATCGTGAACTCCCGTCGGGTCCGTTCTATGGCTACAACCGGCCGGGCGCCAAACCGTCGGAAGCGATCATCCAGAATTGGTGGCGCCAGGGCATGATGGGCGGCGCCAAGGCGCATTACGACGGCATCGTCGCCTTCTCGCAGACCGACTTCACCGAGGATCTGAAGAAGATCACCGTGCCCGTGCTGGTGATGCATGGCGATGACGATCAGATCGTTCCCTATGCCGACTCCGCGCCATTGTCGGCCAAGCTTTTGAAGAACGGCACGCTGAAGACCTACAAGGGTTTTCCGCACGGCATGCCCACCACCGAAGCGCCCACCATCAACGCGGATCTGCTGGCGTTCATCAAATCATGAAGGTGATTTTGTTCGGCGCCAGCGGCATGGTCGGGCAGGGATGCTTGCGCGAATGCCTTGTCGATCCCGGCGTCGAAACCGTGCTCTCGGTCGGGCGCAGCCCGACCGGCCAGCAGCACGCCAAGCTGCGTGAAATCGTCCATGGCGATTTCACGGATTTTTCGGCGATCGGAGCGCGTCGCTTCACCCCGGAACGAATTCCGGTCATGGCGCGGGTTGAATGCGTGAGCGGAGATTACGACAGCAGTTGTCGACCTGGCCAGGCGATGATTACGACGATCAATACCTGGCGACGACCGCGCCGCCCCAGCGATAGATGACGCGCACGGTGACGAGGTCGACGTCCTGATGAATGCGGTCGCTGGCATAGGCCGTACCTGCCGGTGCAAGCGTGCCGTTATTGGTGAAGGTGATGAACCTGTCCTGCATGAACATGTGGTCGTATTCGACCGCAAAGGACCAGTTCGGTGCAAAACCATATTCCAGGCCGACGCCGATCACACCGCCCCAACGGGTGTCGTTGACGGTGTCGCTGATCTGGGCGCCGTTGGCGGTCAGGTAGCCCCAATAGCGATCGGAAGTCAGCGCGGCGCCGCCCTTCAGATAAAGCAGCGCGTTGTTGAAGGCGTAACCGATCTGGCCGGTGAACAGTCCGAAGGCGTTGACGTGCGTGGCGTTGGTGACGGCCGGGAACGGGATGCTGACGTTGCTGCCTTTGAAATCAGCCCAGTTGCCCTGGGCTTCGAGACCGAACACGATGCTGGAGCTCTGGAAGCGATAGCCGACCTGGCCGCCGGCGGTGCCGCCGCTGGCATCATGGCAGCCCTCGGAAACATTGAACGCGCCGGCGGCATTGGAGAAATCCCAGCACTTGTGGCTCGATCCCCAACCGCCATTGGCGCCCAGATAGAAGCCGCTCCAGTCGTACATGGCGATCATGGGTGCCTTGGCGTAAGGACGGGCGGCGATGTCGGCGGCGGAGGCCGAGGTGACCATCGCGAGCGCGCCGACGGTCGCGAGCAGGAGCCTGTGCATGACATATCCTCTGGGTCGAGTTGCCGTCGCCGAATCAATTCGCACGAGCAGCCTACGCCTCGCGGCCGCACAGCTAGTCTCTTAATTGGTACAGTCCGGCGCCGAATGGGCGGCAGTGAGCAAAACAGACCAGTGCGAAGATCCGACGTTCTCCGTAGTTCTGCGAGAGGGCTCATCGCCGTGAGGGGGGCGCCGTGCGATGCGGCGGCCAGCTTGCCGCTCAAACCCATCAAATAGCCGCAAATTTCAAAGCTTTTGCCATCCGGGGCCCCTTCGCCCTATACTTTATGCATAGCAAAAGCAGGATTTGGCATGGATCGCATTCGCATCGTCGGCGGCAGCAAGCTCAATGGCACGATTCCGATCTCGGGCGCGAAGAATGCCGCACTGCCATTGATGATCGCGGGGCTGCTGAGCGAGGAGACGCTGATCCTCGACAACGTGCCGCGGCTGGCGGACGTCGTCAATCTGCAGCGCATTCTCGGCAATCACGGCGTCGATATCATGTCGGCCGGCAAGCGCCCGGGCGACCGCGAATATCAGGGCCAGACCCTGCATATCTCTGCCGGCAACATTATCGACACCACCGCGCCCTACGAGCTGGTGTCGAAAATGCGCGCCAGCTTCTGGGTGATCGCGCCGCTTTTGGCGCGGATGCACGAGGCCAAAGTGTCGCTGCCCGGCGGCTGTGCCATCGGGACCCGGCCGGTCGACCTCTTGATCATGGCGCTGGAGAAGCTCGGCGCCATGATCACCATCGACGGCGGCTATGTGGTCGCCAAGGCGCCGGGCGGCCTCAAGGGCGCCGGAATCGACTTTCCCAAGGTCACCGTGAGCGGCACCCATGTCGCGCTGATGGCGGCGACATTGGCCAAAGGCACCACCGTGATCACCAATGCCGCCTGCGAGCCGGAAATCCTCGACGTCGCCGATTGCCTCAACAAGATGGGCGCGCGGGTCTCCGGCGCCGGCACCTCGCGTATCGTGATCGAAGGCGTGACTAAACTGCACGGCGCGCGGCACACCGTGCTGCCTGATAGAATCGAGACCGGCACCTATGCGATGGCGGTGACGATGACCGGCGGCGACGTGCTGCTGGCCGGCGCGCGGCCGGAGCTGCTGCAATCGGCGCTCGACGTCCTGACCCAGGCCGGCGCGGCGATCACGGTCGATAACGAAGGCATACGCGTGGTCAGAAACGGCGCCGGCCTCAAGCCGGTGACGGTATCGACCGCGCCGTTTCCCGGCTTTCCCACCGACCTGCAGGCGCAGCTGATGGCGCTGATGGCCTGCGCCGGCGGCGCCTCGCATATCACCGAGACGATTTTCGAGAATCGCTTCATGCATGTGCAGGAGCTGGCGCGGTTCGGCGCGCGGATCAGTCTCGACGGCGAAACCGCCACCATCGACGGCATCGCCAGGCTGCGCGGTGCGCCCGTGATGGCCACCGACCTGCGCGCTTCGGTATCGCTGGTCATCGCCGGCCTCGCCGCCGAGGGCGAGACCATGGTCAACCGGGTCTACCATCTCGACCGCGGCTTCGAGCGGCTCGAGGACAAATTGTCGGCCTGCGGCGCCACCATCGAACGTATCAGCGGGTAAGCACTTGCGGTGAACGTCCAGCTCAAATTGATCGCCCTCGACGCCGACGATCTCGCGGTGATTTCGGCGCATGTGCAGGATGCCCGGGTGCAGACCGCGGATATCGTCTGGCGGCAGGGCGAAAAGCGCCTCGTGGTCGGCATGTCCAGGCTGGACTGGGAACAGACGCTGGCGGGGGAAACCGCGCCGCGCCGCCTGCTCGCGGCGCTGCGGTTCGATCGGGTGCTGTCGTGCAAATCGCGTAATATCGATCTGGAGGCGCCGCCCGCCGCCCTCGAGCTCGTGGGAATCGAGTTTCATCCCGGTGAATCCCCCGGCGGCAGCGCGCTTCTCCTGTTCGCCCATGGCGGGGCGCTGCGGCTCGACGTCGAATGCCTCGAATGCGAGCTGACCGACCTCGGCGGCGACGATCTCGCCGAGGGCGCGGAATCGTCGGGATTGGGGCGTGAATAGCGGCCGTTATTGGAGTGTCATTCCGGGGCGAGAGCGAAGCGAGCGAACCCGGAATCTCGAGATTCCGGGTCTGGTGCTGGCGCACCATCCCGGAATGACGAAGAACCACCCTGCGGACCGGGCTAAGGGTTGACGGCGGTTTGTCGCCGCGCCATTGAGCAGTAGTCTCTTGGAAAGCCGCCATGCCCGTTCGTCTCGACCACAGCAGCGCCGATTTCGCCGGCCAATTCCAGGGTTTTCTCGGCGCCAAGCGCGAGGTGTCGGCTGACATCGAAGCGGCGACCCGCGCCATCGTGGACGACGTGGCCGCGCGCGGCGACGCCGCCTTGATCGAGGCGACGCGCAAGTTCGACCGCCTTGAACTCGACGCCGGCGGCTTGCGGGTGAACTCGGCCGAAATCGACGCCGCGGTGAAGGCCTGCGACGCCAAAACACTCGACGCGCTGGCCTTCGCCCGGGACCGCATCGAGGTGTTTCACACCAGGCAACTGCCGAAGGACGAGCGCTTTACCGATGCGCTCGGCGTCGAGCTCGGCTGGCGCTGGAGCGCGATCGACGCCGTCGGGCTCTACGTGCCGGGCGGCACCGCGGCCTATCCGTCCTCGGTGCTGATGAACGCCGTGCCGGCAAAAGTCGCCGGCGTGCCGCGCGTGGTGATGGTGGTGCCGTCGCCCGATGGCAAGCTCAATCCGCTGGTGCTGGCGGCGGCCCATCTCGGCGGCGTCTCGGAAATCTACCGCGTCGGCGGCGCGCAGGCGGTGGCGGCGCTGGCTTACGGCACCGCCACCATCGCGCCGGTGGCCAAGATCGTCGGACCCGGCAACGCCTATGTCGCGGCGGCGAAGCGGCAGGTGTTCGGCAAGGTCGGCATCGACATGATCGCCGGTCCATCGGAAGTGCTGGTGATCGCCGACGACACCGGCAATGCCGGCTGGATCGCCGCCGACCTGCTGGCGCAGGCCGAGCACGACGTCAACGCGCAGTCGATCCTGATCACCGACAGCGCTGTCCTGGCCGGCGAGGTCGAACGCGCGGTGCAATCGCAGCTCGCCACGCTGCCGCGGGCCGATATCGCGCGGGCCTCGTGGGATGCGTTCGGCGCCATCATCCTGGTCAAGAACCTGGCCGAGGCCGTGCCGCTGGCCAATGCCATCGCCGCCGAGCATCTGGAGATCATGACGCGGGATCCGGAGGCGCTGTCGGCGCAAATCCGCAATGCCGGCGCGATCTTTCTGGGCCCCCATACCCCCGAGGCGATCGGCGACTATGTCGGCGGCTCCAACCATGTGCTGCCGACCGCGCGCTCGGCGCGGTTCTCCTCCGGCCTCGGCGTACTTGACTTCATGAAGCGAACGTCGATCCTGAAATGCGGGCCGGACCAGCTGCGGGCACTGGGAGCGGCGGCGATGACGCTGGGCAAGGCCGAAGGCCTCGATGCCCATGCGCGCTCGGTGGGACTGCGCCTCAACCTGTCATGACCCAGCCCCCGCCAGACGAGGATTTCGACAATCGCATCGTGGCGGTAACGCTCGACGAGGAATCGATCGGGCGCTCCGGCCCCGATATCGAGCACGAGCGCGCGATCGCGATCTACGATCTCGTCGAGAAGAACCTGTTCGCGCCCGAGGGCGCCGACAACGGGCCGTTCACGCTGCATCTCGGTATCACCGGCAACCGGCTGATGTTCGACATCCGCCGCGAGGACGGCACCCCCGTGGTGGCGCATCTGCTGTCGCTGACGCCGTTCCGGCGGATCGTGAAGGATTATTTCATGATCTGCGACAGCTATTACCAGGCGATCCGCACCGCCACCCCGGACAAGATCGAGGCCATCGACATGGGCCGCCGCGGCATTCACGACGAGGGCTCGCGCACCCTGCAGGAACGGCTGAAGGGCAAGGTGCGGCTCGATTTCGAAACCGCCCGCCGGCTGTTTACGCTGATCACCGTCTTGCACTGGAAGGGTTAGTCTCCAATGGAGACGCCGCGCGCGCGCACCCCGCAGGCCGTGCTGTTCGCATGCGGCCTCAACAGCGTACGTTCGCCGATGGCCGAAAGCCTGCTGCAGCAGATGTTTCCGCAGGCGCTCTACGTCAAATCCGCCGGCGTCCGCAAAGGCGAGCTCGACCCGTTCGCGGTCGCGGTGATGGCGGAACTCGGCCAGGACATATCGGAGCACAAGCCGACCACGTTCGAGGAACTCGACGACTGGGAAGGGCTGAATTTCGACCTCATCATCACACTGTCGCCGGAAGCGCATCACAAGGCGCTGGAACTGACCCGCACCTTGGCGGCCGACGTCGAATACTGGCCGACCCACGATCCCACCGGCGCCGAAGGCAACCGCGAGCAGAAGCTGCAGGCCTATCGCGAGGTCTGCGACAGCCTGCTCGCGCGCATCCGCAAGCGGTTTTCCAAGGTGAGCGCTGCGAGCGGGTAGAATGACGAGGCTGGCCGTGACCTTCCCTCTCCCGCCTGCGGGGGAGGGTGCCGAGCGCCTGCGAGGCGGGTGGGGGCTCTCTCCGCGAGTCCCGCCGCTGAGACAGCCCCCACCCCAGCCCTCCCCCGCACGAGCGGGAGAGGGGGCGCACCGAGCAAGGTTGTCTCTCCCAGCCCCTTCCGATAGGTTCCGCGCAAATTTCGCCCCGCCCTCCCGCCGACGAATCCCCGCATGCTAGGCCGTCCCAAATTCGTTCTCGCCTCCGGGTCGCCGCGGCGGCTCAGCCTGCTCAACCAGGCCGGCATCGAGCCCGACGCGCTGCGTCCGGCCGACGTCGACGAGACCCCGAAGCGGGGCGAGCTGCCGCGCGCCTGCGCCAACCGCCTCGCCCGCGCCAAGGCCGACGCCGCGCTCAAATCGGTGCAGCTCGACGACGAATTGCGCGGCGCCTTCATCCTGGCCGCCGACACCGTGGTCGCGGTGGGCCGCCGCATCCTGCCCAAGGCCAACCTGGTCGACGAGGCCTCGCAATGCCTGCGGCTGCTGTCGGGGCGCAACCACCGGGTCTACACCGCGATCTGCCTGGTGACGCCGAAGCAGGCCTTCCGCCAGCGCCTGATCGAGACGAGGGTGCGCTTCAAGCGGCTCAGCGAGGACGATATCCAGGCCTATATCGGTTCCGGCGAA
>JAUXWH010000133.1 GCA_030681365.1 Bradyrhizobium sp. | reverse complement strand
TGGTCTCCCTCGCCTTTATCCGTTTCAAGGCCCCCGATCTCGCCCTCACTCAGCTCTCCGTCGAGGTCGTCACCATCGTCCTTCTGCTGCTGTCGCTGCGGTTCCTGCCCGGCGAGGTTACGACCCAGAGTTCGTCCTTGCGCAAGCTGCGAGACAGTGGGCTCGCTCTACTCGGCGGGGCTGGCGTCGCGGCTCTGACCTACGCCATGCTGACACGGCCTTTCGAGACGATATCGGGCTACCATCTCGCCAACGCTTACACGGGCGGTGGGGGTACTAACGTCGTCAACGTCATTTTGGTCGACTTCCGGGGCTTCGATACTCTGGGGGAGATCGCGGTGCTCGCCATGGCGGCGCTCGGACTTCATGCGCTGGTCGACGGCTTGCGGCTGAAGCCTTACGCCGAGAGCGCCAAGCGGGATGCGGATCGGTACCCTATCATGTTGGCTGAGCTGATGCGGCCGCTGCTGCCCCTGGCGCTCGCCGTTTCCGTCTACATCCTGCTGCGCGGCCACAACCTTCCAGGCGGCGGCTTTATAGCCGGCCTCATCGCCGCCGTTGCCTTCATGCTGCAGTACCTCGCGAGCGGCATCGACTTCGCCACCACGCGCATGCGGTTCGACTACATGCGTATCCTCGGGGCGGGCCTCCTGATCGCCACGGCCACCGGGCTTGCGAGCTGGCTGTTCGACCGCCCGTTCCTGACCAGCACCTTCGGCTACGTCCATCCTCCCCTTATCGAGAAGTTCGAGCTGGCCTCCGCCATGGTGTTCGATCTCGGTGTGTTCCTCGTCGTCGTCGCCAGCATCCTGCTGGCGCTTTCTGAACTCGGAACGCTGAGCCGGCGCGAGTTGATTGCCAAGCCCTCAAGCTGGGAGGAGTCCTGACCCCATGGAATTCCTCGTCTCGGCCGCCATCGGCATTCTCACCGCTTCCGGCCTCTATCTGATCCTGCGACCAACGACGTTCTCGGTCGTTCTGGGGTTGACTCTTCTCTCCTACGCCGTGAATGCCCTGATCTTCTTCGGAGGGCGGCTCGGCGCCTCGGCTCCGCCGCTCGTCCTGCCCGGAACCGACGGACATGCCGATCCACTGCCGCAGGCGCTGGTGCTGACTGCGATCGTCATCGGCTTCGGCATGACCGCCTACCTCGTCGCCCTGGCCCTCAGGGCCAAGGGCGAGAGCGGCAACGACCATGTCGATGCGGGGGAGGAGCGATGAGCCATCTTCCCATTCTGCCGGTGCTGATTCCTTTCCTCACGGCAGGGCTACTCCTCGCCACGCACGGCATGGCGATGGGATTCAAGCGCGCGGTGTCCTCGGCCTCGGTCGTGGCACTCGTCGTGGTCTCCATCCTGCTTTTGATCGAGTCCGGCGATGGGCTTATCCGGGCTTATCGGCTCGGCGACTGGCCGGCGCCGTTCGGTATCGCGCTCGTTGCGGATCGGCTGGCCGCGCTCATGGTCACCTTGACAGCGATGCTCGCTGCGGCCGTGCTGATCTCGGCACTGTCCGGCACGGACAGCCAGGGCCGGCATTTCCACGTCTTCCTTCACCTGCAGATCGCGGGCCTGAACGGCGCCTTCCTGACGGGCGATCTGTTCAATCTGTTCGTGTTCTTCGAAATCCTGTTGCTTGCTTCCTACGCGCTCCTGGTGCACGGCGGGGGACTCCCGCGCACCCGCGCGGGCCTTGCCTATGTCGTCCTGAACCTTGCCGGCTCTGCGCTCTTTCTCATCGCGCTGGGACTGACTTACGGCACGCTCGGCACGCTCAACATGGCCGATCTTGCGCTCGTTCTGCCGATGGTCGCCTCCGGCGACCAGGCCCTCGTCCGCACGACGCTCGCGCTCCTCGCCGCGGTGTTCGTGCTGAAAGCCGCCTTGCTGCCGCTCGGCTTCTGGCTGCCGCATGTCTACACCGCCGCCGCGCTTCCCGTCGCAGTGTTGTTCGTCATCATGACGAAGGTCGGCATCTACGCGCTGCTCCGTGTATCAACGATCGGCTTCGTCACGGCGCCCTTCACCGCGGATCTGCTACAGCCGTGGCTCGCCTGGCTCGCCCTCGGCACCATCGCGCTCGGATCGATCGGCACTCTTGCCGCGACGCGCCTGAGCGTCGCCGTGGCAAACATCGTTATGATCTCGAGCGGCACGCTGCTGCTCGGCGTCGCTGCTGGCAGCGTGACCGCCTACGCGGCCATGCTCTATTATCTCGTCAACACGACGGTCGTGACCGCCGGTCTTTTCCTGCTCGCCGATCGGGTGTCCCGGCAGCGCGGGGCCGTTGCAGATGTCTTCGAGAAAGGGCCGCGGATTGCCGGCATTCTTGCAACCGGCGGAGCTTACCTGATCCTCGCTGTGGCGGCCAGCGGCGTGCCGCCGTTGTCGGGCTTTCTCGGCAAGATCATGGTCATGCAGTCGCTCCAGGAAACCAGCACTGCAGTCGGGGCCTGGGCCGCGATGCTGCTCTCCGGCTTTGTCGTTGCACTGGTGCTGGCCCGCGCCGCCAGCACGTTCTTCTGGGAGCCGGGCCGCGCGGACAAGCAAGCGCCCACACCCGAGCCGGTCCGGCAAATCTCATCGAACACTGGAAGCACCGAGACGGCGCTGCTCGGCATGATCGCCTGCGCCCTAGTCATCACCCTCGGTGCAGCGCCGATCTCCGCCTACACGCGTGCCACGGCGGACCAGCTTGCCACACCTGCAGGCTATGTGGAGGCAGTGCTGGGGGATTCGTCGGCAATCAGGAGGGAGCGCCGGCCATGACCCTTCTCGCGCGCGTCCTGCCGCAACCGACCATTACCCTGGGAATCATTGGTCTGTGGATGGTTCTTGCTCCGAGCCCGTCGCTCGGAAACCTGCTCCTTGCCGTAATTCTTGGTGTGTCGATTCCATGGATCACCCAGAGCTTCTGGCCCGATCGCCCGCGCCTTGCCCGGCCACTGACCGGTATCGCGCTGTTTGTCCGGGTAGTCGGCGATATCGTCCTGGCCAATTGGGAGGTTGCACGTCTTGTCGTCGGCCCGCTCGACCGGTTGAAACCTGCATTCATCGACGTTCCCATCGAAATTGATGATCCCTTCGTCGCAACGCTTCTGGCAAGCATCGTGTCGCTGACGCCGGGAACCGTATCGGTCGACATCGATCGTGCCGCCGGTATCCTCAACGTTCACGCGCTCGATGTCGCCGACGAGGCCGACCTGATAGCCACGATCAAACGTCGCTACGAGGCGCCACTCAAAGAGGTTTTCGGATGCTGAGCTTTGCCATTCCTGTCGCACTTGCGATGTTGGCCGTCGCCATGGGTCTGAATCTGCTGCGGCTGGTCAAAGGGCCGAGTACGCCTGACCGCATCCTGGCGCTCGACACCCTCACCATCAACACAATCGCCCTCGTCATGTTGATCGGCATTACCGCTTCGAGCGCCGCCTACTTCGAGGCAGCGCTTCTTATCGCCATGATGGGGTTCATCGGGACAGTTGCGCTGTGCAAATTTCTGCTTGGCGGCGATATCATCGAGTGAGGGCTTCAGAATGATC
>JAUXWH010000132.1 GCA_030681365.1 Bradyrhizobium sp. | reverse complement strand
TTTCCATCTTGACGACCTTGCCGCCGAGACCTTCGACGATGCCGGTCATCTGGGTGGTCAGTTCTTCGACCTGCTGGGTGCTCGCATCCTGGCGCGCGAGAAAAACATGCTCGTAAAGAGGCATGGGTGTCCTTTCCTAGTGTTGGCGCGGTTCCCGGCGGCAAGCCCTTCGAGACCTCACGGAAAGGACTCGGAATTAAGCTCAGAAGGCGGAAGCACGGGACGACGGACCGACTGGCCCTGCCGCATCAAAATCGCCTGGAAGGTGAAATTGCTGAGACCGTCCGTTCAGCTCCCGGCCGGGATCCACGGATGCGCGGTTTATAAGGATTTTGAGCGCAATGGCAAGGGAATGCCACGCGAGGCGGCAACAAAAAGGCCAAGTGCGGAACCTGGCCTAAATGACTGGTACCGGAAGGATTTCAGCTCAGTATCGCGCCACCCGCGGCGATCGCCGGCTTGCCACCGCCAAGCGGGGTGATCAAGGCCGGCCTTTCCGGTCGGTTCATCGGTGGATCCCTCGACCGCGGCTTGACACCGGGAGCCCCGGCGGTGTCTTTCGGCTCAACTTTAGGGATTTGGTACGTTCAGGGAGCGCCGATGACGGCAGCATTCACCTTTCCGGGGCAGGGTTCCCAGACGGTCGGCATGGGCAAGGCGCTGGCGGAGGCCTTTCCGGCGGCGCGCGCGGTTTTCGACGAGGTCGACGCGGCGCTGGGCGAGAAGCTGACCGCCATCATCTGGGACGGTCCGGCGGAGACCCTGCAGCTCACCGAGAATGCCCAGCCCGCATTGATGGCGGTCTCGCTCGCCACCCTGCGGGTGCTTGAGACCGAGGCCGGTTTCTCGGTCGGACGGGATGCCGCCTACGTCGCGGGGCATTCGCTCGGTGAATATTCCGCGCTGGCGGCGGCCGGCAGTTTCAGCATCAGCGATACCGCGCGCCTGCTGCGCATCCGGGGCCTTGCCATGCAGAAGGCGGTGCCGGTGGGGACCGGCGCCATGGCGGCGCTGCTCGGGCTCGATTACGAGGCGGCGGTAGCCGTTGCCGAGGAGGCCGCCCAGGGCCAGGTTTGCCAGGCCGCCAACGACAATGGCGGCGGCCAGGTCGTCATCTCCGGTGACAAGGCCGCGGTCGAGCGCGGGCTCGAGATCGCCAAGGCAAAGGGCGCCAAGCGCGCCATGCTGCTGCCGGTATCGGCGCCGTTCCACTGCCGGCTGATGCAGCCGGCGGCCGACGCGATGGCAGAGGCGCTGGCCGGCGTCGCCATCCGGCAACCGGCTTCGCCGCTGGTCTCGAACGTGCTGGCCGCGCCGATTACCGATCCGGACGAGATTCGCCGCCGCCTGATCGAGCAGGTCACCGGAACCGTGCGCTGGCGCGAATCGGTGGCGTATATGGCGGGCCATGGCGTGACGCGATTTTTCGAGATCGGCGCCGGCAAGGTATTGAGCGGGCTGGTCAAGCGCATCGCCGACGGCGCGGTCGGAATTTCAGTGGGCGGCCCCGGCGACCTTGCCGGCGCAAAAGAAGCGTTGGCGGCATCGCATTAGGTGGTGGCCGAGAGGAGACATTGATGTTTGATTTGACTGGCAGGACGGCGCTCGTCACCGGCGCGACCGGCGGCATCGGCAACGCCATCGCGCAGGCGTTGCACGCCCAGGGCGCGACGGTGGCCATTTCCGGAACGCGGCGCGAGGTGCTGGACACGCTCGCCGGCAAATTGGGCGAGCGCGTTCACGTGCTGCCCTGCAATCTCTCCGACAGCGCCGAGGTCG
>JAUXWH010000128.1 GCA_030681365.1 Bradyrhizobium sp. | reverse complement strand
TTCGCCGGCGACTCGACAATGACGATATTCATGTCATTCCAATGGCTTACGGGAAAAGTAAAGGCCGGTTCCGCGAGACTCGCGTCGGCGTTTCGAAAGCGAACATGGGTGGTGAGGCCGCCCCTGTCAAATGGCGTGATGCTGCAGGGGGCCGAAAAGGACCGGCAAAAGTATCATGTGGGTTGCAATATGCGTCCTGTAGTTGCGCTCTCAGGAAGGGTAAGTTGCAGCAACACACGGGGTTGGATGTAGCTTTTTGACCAGGACACGACGCCGGCGGATGCCGTTGCCCCCAAGCGGGAGTGAGGGCCTGCCAACCGATGATCCGCCCGGGGACGGCGGGCCGGACGAGGCTGCGAGCTTCATCGCCGAGAGCGTCGCCGAGCTGGCCCTGCTGGCGCGGCGCCACAAGCTCGGCATGCTGGTGCGTCTGCTCGAAATGGCGCAACTGGAAGCCGAGGAGCGCGTCCGGCTGCGCAGCAAGCGCAGGCTGTCGTGAGGGCTAAATCATCGACACCAGCCCGCCGCCGTGGCGCTCCAACCGTCCCGCGAGCTCCAGCTCCAGCAGCACGGCGCGCACCACCGCCGGCGAGGCCCCGGCCATCCGGATCAGATCGTCGAGCAGCACCGGCGACGGCCCAAGCAGGGCGGTGATGCGCGCGCGGTCGCCGGCATCGGGCTCGATATCGAGCGGCTCGTAATCCGGCTCGCGCAAGGCGAGCGGCCGTCCCATGATCGGCTCGACCGCGCTGATGACGTCGGAGGCTTCGGTGGTCAGCGTCGCGCCCTGTTTGATCAGGTCGTTGGTGCCGGCGGCGCGCGGATCGAGCGGCGAGCCCGGCACCGCGAACACCTCGCGGCCCTGTTCGGCGGCGATGCGCGCCGTGATCAGCGATCCCGAGCGATGGGCGGCCTCGACCACGACGACGCCGAGCGCCGCCCCCGAAATCAGCCGGTTGCGCCGTGGAAAATCGCGGGCGCGCGGCACATGCCCGAGCGGCATTTCGGAAATCGCAGCGCCGCCGGAGTCGAGTATCGACGCCAGCAGATCCTCGTGCTCGGGCGGATAGATCCGGTCATGCCCGCCGGCCAGCACCGCCACGGTGCCGCCCTGGAGGCTGGCGCGATGCGCCGCCTGATCGATGCCGCGCGCCAGCCCCGAGACAATGACGAACCCGGCGTCAGAAAGGTCGCGTGCCAGCGTGCCTGCGAATTTCAGCCCGGCGCCGGAGGCGTTGCGCGAGCCGACGATCGCGAGCATCGGCCGCGTCAACGCATCGAGCACGCCGCGCACGCCGAGCAGCGGCGGCGCATCGTCGAGGGTTGCGAGCCGCGGCGGGTAACCGGCTTCATCCGGCGCCAGCAGGCTGACGCCGAGCTTCCGGCTCGCCGCCAGTTCGGCGCGCGCGTCTTCCTCGCTGCAGATCCGGCCCGGGCGATCGGCGCCGCCGCGCCGCGCGAGGTCCGGCAGCCGCTGCAGCGCGACGCGCGCGCTGCCGAAATGATTGATCAGGGAACGGAAAGTGCGGGGACCGACATTGTCGGAACGGATCAGCCGCAGCCGGTCGATCCGCTCGGCGTCGGCGAGGTGGGTGGTGCTTGGTGTGCGAGTGTCCATGCGGTCCTGCCAGTCACAGCTTCGCCCAACCAGAGGGTGCGATCAACTCGATTTGCTTCCCCGTCGTTCCGGGGCGCGTCGAAGACGCGAACCCGGAATCTCGAGATTCCGGGTTCGATGCTTCGCATCGCCCCGGAATGACGGGGATAGAGTGTCGCTTGCCCCACTCCCGTGCGCTCCTTAAAAAGCGATCCAGCCATTGCAGGAATAGAACTCCCATGATCTCGCTCGCCGACCTCCAGCGCCGCATCGAATCCGGCGAGCTATCCGCCGAGGCCGCGATCGCTCAGTCGGTCGAAGCCATCGACATCCATGACAAGACCATCGGCGCCTTCGTCTGCCGCGCCGAAAATCCTCGCGCGCAAGGCGCCGGGCCGCTGCGCGGCATCGCCGTCGGCATCAAGGACATCATCGAGACCGCGGATCTTCCGACCGAGATGGGATCAAAGATCTACCGAGGTTTCAGGCCGCGCGCGGATGCGCCGGTGGTGATGTTGCTGAAGCAGGCGGGCGCGACCATCGCCGGTAAGACCACGACGACGGCTTTCGCGGCGAACGATCCGACCGCCACGCTCAATCCGTGCAACACGGATCATACGCCGGGCGGATCGTCCTCGGGCTCGGCGGCGGCAGTAGCGGCCGGCATGATCCCCTTGGCGCTGGGCACGCAGACCGGCGGTTCGGTGATCCGGCCGGCCTCGTTCTGCGGCGTGGCCGGGATGAAACCGTCGTTCCGGATGCTGCCGACGGTCGGCGTGAAGTGTTTTTCCTGGACGCTGGATACGGTCGGGCTGTTCGCGGCCGGGGTTGAAGACCTGGCGCAGGGACTGTCGGCCATGACCGGCCGGCCCGAACTGAAGCCGGGCGCCGCGGTCGAGACGCCGCGGATCGGCGTGGTGACGCAGGATTTTGCCGGCGCGCCGGAAGATGCGGGCGCGGAGGCGCTGCAGTTGGCAGCAAAGGCTGCGGAACGTGCCGGGGCGAGCGTTCGCGCGCTATCGCTGCCTGACATCATCGGGGAGGCATGGCGGATTCATCCCACCCTGCAGGATTTCGAGGCGCACCGGGCGCTGGCCTGGGAATACCGGACGCGTCACGCCGACATGCCGCCGCTGTTGCGCGGCAGGCTCGATGCAAGCGTGAGCACTGTGCCCGCCGACTACGACGCGGCGCGTAGCGTCGCCAACCGCGCCCGCAAGGCGCTGGCGAAGTTGTTCGAGGAGGTCGACGTGCTGCTGACGTTTTCGGCGCCGGGCGCCGCGCCAAAGGGACTGACCTCGACCGGCGATCCCCGCTTCAACCGGCTCTGGACGCTGATGGGCGTGCCCTGCGTCAATATCCCCGCTTACGTCGCCGACGGCGGATTGCCGGTCGGCGTGCAGGTGATCGCGCGGTTCGGCAACGATGCCGGGGTGCTCGCGGCCGCGCGCTTCGTGGAGCAAGCGCTGAAGCGAGGATGAAAGATGCCGTCATTCCGGGTCGCGCGTCTTCGCGCGAACCTCAGATGTGCGATTGCACATCGGGGAATCTCGAGATTCCGGGTTCGATGCTTCGCATCGCCCCGGAATGACGACTACGTCGTCACTTCTGCCCGATGCGTCCCTCGGTGCCCGCCTGCAACCGCTTGATGTTTTCGCGGTGCGCGTAGAACAGCAGCAGAGTCATCACGGCGAACAATGCTGCCAGTGCAGGATGACCGAACCACCACAGGAAGATCGGCGTGACGAAGCTCGCCACCAGCGCCGAAAGCGACGAATAGCGAGAGATCGCGGCGACGGCGAGCCACAGCACGCAGAACACGATCGCCGCCGGCCAGAACAATCCGATCAGCACGCCGATATAAACCGCGACGCCCTTGCCGCCCTTGAATTTGAGCCAGACCGGGAAGAGGTGGCCGAGGAAGGCGCCGAGTGCCGCCAACATTGCGGCGTTGGGGCCGCCGAAATAGCCTGCGAGTACCACCGCGACGGTGCCCTTCAGCGCGTCGCCGATCAGGGTCGCGGCGGCGAGGCCCTTGCGTCCGGTGCGCAGCACGTTGGTGGCGCCGATACTGCCGGAGCCGATCGAGCGCAAATCCTCGGTGCCCGCCTGTCTTGTCAATATCAGCCCGAACGGGATCGAGCCGAAGAGATAGCCGATGATGAGACCTACCGGCAGCCAAGCTTCAGGCGACATCACTGTGGCTCCCACTATATCCCCCGCCGTCAGACATGCTCATACACCGTGCGGCCGCCGACGATGGTGCGCACCACGCGGCCGGAGAACCGGGCTTCATCGAACGGCGTGTTCTTGCACTGCGACCTGAGATCGCCGGGATCGAGCACCCACGGCGTATCGGGGTCGATCACGATGACATCGGCCGGGGAGCCGGCGCGCAGCGATCCACCCGGTAGCCCGAGCAGTTCGGCGGGGCGTGTCGACATCGCGCGAATCAGGGTCTTGAAATCGGTGTCGCCATTGTGGATCAGCCGCAAGCCGGCCGGCAGGATGGTCTGCAGCCCGATCGCGCCGTAGGCGGCTTCCGCGAACGGTAGCCGCTTGACCTCGACGTCCTGCGGATTGTGGTCGGACATCACGACGTCGATCAAGCCGGAGGCGACGGCGGCGACCAGCGCCAGGCGGTCGTCCTCGGTGCGCAGCGGCGGCGACAGCTTCAGGAAGCTGCGGTACGGGCCGATGTCGTTCTCGTTCAGCGTCAGATGATTGATCGAGACCGAGGCGGAGACCGCCAGACCCGCATCGCGGGCGCGCTGCAAAATCTCCAGCGACTCGATGCTGGTCAGCGAGGCCGCGTGATAGCGCCCGCCGGTCAGCGCGACCAGCCGCATGTCGCGCTCCAGCATTACGGCTTCGGCGGCATTGGGAATGCCGACCAGCCCGAGCCTTGCTGCGAACTCGCCCTCGTTCATGACGCCTTCGCCAACCAGGTTGGGGTCTTCGGTGTGGTGCACGATCAGCGCGTCGAAGTCGCGGGCATAGGTGAGGGTGCGCCGCATCACCTGCGCGTTGATGACACTGCGGTCGCCATCGGTGAAGGCGACGGCGCCGGCGGCTTTCAGCAGGCCGATCTCGGTCATCTCCTCGCCGCGCATGCCCTTCGTCAAAGCCGCCATCGGGTGGATGTTGACGATGGCGGTGTCGCGGGCGCGGCGCAGCACGAAATCCACCGTCGCGGAATTGTCG
>JAUXWH010000127.1 GCA_030681365.1 Bradyrhizobium sp. | reverse complement strand
TTCGCCGGCGACTCGACAATGACGATATTCATGTCATTCCAATGGCTTACGGGAAAAGTAAAGGCCGGTTCCGCGAGACTCGCGTCGGCGTTTCGAAAGCGAACATGGGTGGTGAGGCCGCCCCTGTCAAATGGCGTGATGGGAAAAGCGCCCGAAAAGGACCGGCTGAAGTATCGCAGCGGTTGCAATATGCGTCCTGTAGTTGCACTCTCGCAGGTGGTATCTTGTAACAATACACGGGGTGGGATTGGCTTTTTGACCAAGACAGGGCGCCGGCGGACGCGCCTGGCCCCGGGCGGGGTCCGCCAAAGCAAGCGGAAGCTGTCGTAAGGGGCGCGGGTCGCGCCGCTACCTCAACGTCATTGCGAGGAGCCCTTGCGACGAAGCAATCCATTCTTTCTTTGTGCGGCGAGTTGGATTGCTTCGCGGAGCCTGTCATCGGGCGGCGCTTCGCGCCGACCCGTTGGCTCGCAATGACGTTGAGAGAGCCGCAGCCTCGCTTAGGCCAGCACCCGCCGCCGCCGGCTGACCTTGGGATTCGGCTTCAATTCGGTGTCGCCCGGGCCGAGCAGCCGGCCGTCCTCGGCGCGCAGTTCGAGTTTTTGCACCGGCCGGCCGTTGTCGCGATCGACCAGCAGCGTGGGGAAGGCATCGGCCGAAAACTCCTCGCTCCATTGCCGCAGCGCGACCAGGATCGGAAACAGGCCGCGTCCCTTCGGCGTCAGCACATATTCCTGATAGGCGCTGCCGTCGGAGGCGGGCGCGGTGGTCAGGATGCCGTGTTCGACCAGCGCGCGCAGCCGCACCGTCAGGATGTTTTTCGCCAGCCCGATGTTCTTCTGGAATTCGCTGAAGCGGCGAAGCCCCAGGAAGGCGTCGCGGATGATCAACAGCGACCACCAGTCGCCGATCGCGTCCAGCGACCGCGCGATCGGGCAGTCGGCTTTCTCCAGGCTGGTGCGTTTCATGGCGGCTCTCCGAGGATCGTGCCCAATCACGACAGTGTGTAGTTGCAATATTAAACCAGATGCCCTAACTAGGCAATCTAGTTTAATAATGCAACCACTGGAGACTTCCGTGCGATTGAAGAACAAGACGGCGCTGATCACAGGCGGCAACAGCGGCATTGGCCTTGCGACAGCAAGACTGTTCGTGGCCGAGGGCGCGCGGGTGGTTATCACCGGCCGAAATCAGGCGACGCTGGAGGCGGCGGCGAAAGAACTCGGGCCGAACGCGCTCGCCGTGGCCGCCGACGCTATCGATATCGCGGCGACCGAAAGCGCCGTGGCGCAGGGGGTCAAGGCCTTCGGCAAGCTCGACATCGTGTTCGCCAATGCCGGCATCGCCGGCAACACCCCGATCGGCGGCACCACGCTGACCGCCTTCGAAGCGGTGATACGGACCAATATCACTTCGGTATTCTTCACCGTGCAGGCCGCGGCGCCGCATCTCAACGACGGCGGCTCGATCATCCTGAACGGTTCGGTGATCTCGGTGCTCGGCAATCCCGGCTACGCCGCCTATGCCGCCAGCAAGGCCGGCGTGCGCGGCATGGCGCGGGTGATGGCGTCGGAACTGGCGCCGCGCGGCATCCGAGTCAATGTGGTGGCGCCGGGGGCCGCAAGAACCCCGATCTGGAACGGTGCGGCGCCGACCGCCGAAGCCTTCGCGGTGCTTGACCAGCGCATCTCGCGAAGCATTCCCTTAGGACGACTCGGCGAAGCCGAAGAAGTCGCCAAGACGGTCTTGTTCCTCGCCTCCGACGATGCGTCGAACGTCAACGGCGCCGAGATCTTTGTCGATGGCGGCTCGACGGGATCGCCGGCGGGCGCGCCGATCTATCGCTGAGTGCTCGAACCTCACCGTCATGGCCGGGCGTCGTCCCGGCCGTCCGCGCCTTCTTTCCTGGACGGCAAAGACGTGGATGCCCGGCACAAGGCCGGGCATGACGAGGTTGGTTGTCGTTACGCCGCGTGCAGCCTGGTCGCCGCCTGCAGGGCGCCGGCCAGCGCTTTCTCGCGATGTTCCGGTCCGACCTGGATGCCGTCGGCGGAAATGAATTCGGGGTTTTGCACGCCGATGAAGCCGAACACCCAGCGCAGATAGGTTTCCAGGTGTTCGCCGACCGCTGCCGGCGTGCCGGCGCCGTAAAATCCGCCGCGCGAGATCGCGATGATGACGCGCTTGTTGCCGGCGAGGCCTTCGGCTCCATCAGCGCTATACTTAAATGTCTTGCCCGCCACCAGGACGCGGTCGATCCAGGCCTTGAGCTGGCTCGGAATGGTGAAATTGTACATCGGCGCGCCCAGCACGACGATATCGGCGGCCAGGAACTCTTCCAGCACGGCCTGACCGGCGGTGAGATCTTCCAGCAACGCGGCCTCGGGCACGGCGCCCTGGCTGGCGGCAAGATGCGAGCCGGTCAGATGGGCCAGGGGCATCGTCGTGAGGTCGCGATAGGTCACCTCCAGGCCGGGCGTGGCCTGGCGCAGCCGGTCGACGATGGCGGCGGAAACCTGACGGCTGACCGAGTGGGGGCCCAGCACGCTGGAGTCGATATGCAGAAGTTTCATGGCAGTCACCCTTGGTATATGTTTGTAACTGGGGCTATATGAGTGACTGTTCGCAACTCCCGCAAGAACGCACAATTTTGATACCCGGGCACAGCATTGAAACCCAAGCACACCGATGTGACCGTCCTCGAGCCCCATGCGCATGAGAGCAGCGACTGCCGGGGCGTGGCCTCGATCCTGGCGCGGGTCGGCGACAAATGGAGCGTGTTCGTCATCATGCTGCTCGGCGACGGCCCGAAGCGTTTCAACGAGATCAAGCGCATGGTCGGCGGAATCTCGCAGCGGATGCTGACGCTGACGCTGCGTGGACTGGAACGGGACGGCCTCGTCACCCGCACCGTATTTCCGACCATTCCGCCGCGGGTCGATTACGAGCTCACCGATCTCGGCCGCGGACTGTGGCAGCCGGTGAAAGCGCTGGGCAAATGGGCGGCGGACCATCAGCCGGAAATCGAAATCGCGCGGGCGAAGTTCGACGGGCGTAACGAGGCGCGGTGAGCGGGCGCTGATCTGAAATCGAAGCAAGCTTGCGCGGCACGCCCGGTGCCAGCTGCTATCCCGGCGTTCCCCGCATGTCGGCTTCGATGGTGAGCCGTGCAGGCTCGCCGAAACGCGCGCGGTAGACCTGGAGATTCTCCATCACGCGCTGCACGTAGATGCGGGTTTCCGTGAACGGAATGCGTTCGACCCAGTCGACGACGTCCACAGTCGGGTCCCGCGGGTCGCCATAGCGTGCGATCCATTGTTTGACGCGCCCGGGCCCGGCATTATAGCCGACGAAAGCGAGGACATGATTGCCGTCATAGGCGTTGATGAGATGCGCGATCTGAGCCGAACCCAACTGCACATTGTAGGTAGGATCCTTCAGCAGTCGCTTGGGATGAAACTTAATCCCCAACCGACGAGCGATCGTGCGGCCCGTAGCAGGCGTCACCTGCATCAGCCCTATCGCCTTGGCGGTCGAGATGACGGTCGGGTTGAACGCGCTTTCCGCCCGCGCGATCGCGTAGACGAGGCTCCTGTCGGCCTTCGGTCCGATCGAAGCGTATTTGGGCAGTCCGATGCCCGGGAAGGCGTAACGCTCGAAAGCCAGACCGCGCGCCAAAGCGCCCCTTCCGATGGCCAGCATGGCACGCGCGTCCTTGCGTCCCGCAATCGCTTCGGCGATGCGCGCCAGCACGCCGACATCGATACGATCGAGGTCGGCGACGAAGGGAAGCACGAGATCCCGGTTGCCGGTCAGGTAAAGCAGATCGACGGCTCGCACCAGCTCACGATCGCCCTGGTCCGCGCGCTGCTTGCGGTTTAACGCCGGTGGCCGACGCACGGAAATCGTGCGGCGGCCGAGGCGCGCGCCGGCCAACTGACCATAATAGGCGGCCGAGCGCCGTGCGGCCTCCCGGTAGTGCCGGCGGGCCTCATCGTTACGGCCAGCCGCTTCGGCGACGCGCCCCAGCCAATAGCCGGCGCGGGCAAGCGACGTCGGATGAGTCGTGATCTGCGGGATGCGATCGAAGTGCCGTCCCGCTGCCTGGTGATCGTGGAGGTACCGCAGCGCGATCCATCCGGCAGTGAAGGGCTGATCGACGCGGAGGCTTTCCTTCGACGGAAGGGCGGCATCGCGGGCAATCCGGTAGGCCATCTGTGCCTTGCCGTCGTCGAGCAGACTGCTCACCAAGAGGCGGCGCTCGGTCCACCACGCATCGACATCGTGAATGACCTGCGGATCGCGCGGCGCCTGCAGCATCAATTGGGCGGCTTCGTTGATGTGGTCGCTGCGCCGAAGCCACTGGATGCGGTTGAAGAGATGGGCGGGATCATTGCGGGCGTCCTTTGGCACGGCGTCGAGCAACGCCTGTGAGTTCTTTGCCTTGCGCTTCACCGCGCCGCGCGCCTTCACGATTGCGACGTCGGAAGCGCCGAGGCGGCTTGCCGCTCGCATCGCAGTACCGAGGTCGTCCGCATAGAGTCGGATATCCATGCGCGCCTTGTGATCGGCTCTCGTCAGCAGCGGCCCGAACGTCTCGAGCACTTGCGACTCCAGATGGGCCGAGAAATCATTTTCGCGCCACGCCGAACGGACAAATTTGCGAGCTGCAGCGCGGTCTCCGCGCGCCAGCAACGCTCGTGCCATGGCCAGCTTGCCGAGTGCTCCCAGCGGTTCCTGGTTGGAGAAGTGAGCGAGGACGGCGCCGGACTCGGCTCGCTGCGACCAGAGCCGGGCTTCCGCGCGCCGCCGGAATATATTGACGCTAGGCCATCGCGGATTGGCGCGAATGAATTCAGCGTAATGCGCAAAGTTCAGAGCGTCGTCGTCGGTGCGAAGGATCGCCCACTCCGCCAACTTCCGGCCTGCGCGGTCGCCAATCTGGTTCCGGCGATCGACTGCCGCGGCGACCTCGCCGCCGCGCGCCAAACGGATGATCTCCTTCAGGGCGTCGATGTCCGTCGCCCGTGACGTCGGCGGGTCGGCGGGGCGAGCTTCGGCAAAACGCTGGAATGGCTGCGGTGCGTTGGGTGTCGGCACCGGCGAGGAATGCACGTGTCCGATCGGAGCGGGGGCCCGGGCGACGGTCGCCGGTGCGCCGACGGCATGCGACAACGGCGCCAACAGTGCGGCGCCGGCAACGAGAAGTGAAATCGGGACGAGACAGGAGCGATTCGGTCGCATCATGCGCCCAGCGTATCGGTCGAGATTGTTCGGAATAGGTCTCCTCTTGTCAGGTTTTTCCCTACGCGTGGAATGACGAACGCACTCAAATAGTTTGAATGCATCGTTTGGAAGCTGTCGAACCTAAAGTATTTCGCCGGGGTATGCGCCCCACAATCTGGTCTGGCGGATGTATCCCTGCGTCGCCTTGGCAGCTACCTCGCACCATTTACCGTCGCAGCGAATGAGGCGAACCAGCACTGTCGGCTGCACCACGGCGACAATCGATGCGTTTGCGGCTGCATCGGAGCGCAACAATACAGGCTTGGCTTTCGTCCACGGAGCGACCAGCGCCGTCCTCCTGGCGGAAAGCAACGGCCCGAACATCCAGCCCTGTTCGCCCTGCCAGTCGCGAATTCGCCGCCAATTGCCGAACTCAGCGATTATTTCGACCGGCAGTCCGCGGCGCGCGAAGGCCCATTTGAGGTGGTAATCGACGCCAGGTCCCGCACGCACATTTGCAGGCCCGGTTTTGATCGAAACGAAACGCGGAAGCGGCAGGCCTGTCGTCTGACCGATGTCCGAAGCAAGGGTTCCACCACCGAGCAGATTCAGGACGATGACGAGCGCGGAAAATATGGTGCGATGAAACATTGGACCGTGTTGTTCGATTTCGTTGCGCTGCGGGCAACTGACGCGACCAGATGAATGTTCCTGTGATGTTTCAGCGCCCGGCCTGGCTTCGTGGAACTCGTATATCGAGGAACGGGAAGGGCGACAATTCGACCACATGACGGAGATTATCGAATGTGCCATTCGTAGCGAGCGGCAATACGACGTCAGTGCTCGGAATCACCTGGCTGTGATCCCTGGTTGAGACCATTCGAACTATAACGCGAAACCATAACGCGATAGGGCTGTATTCGATGCGCAGATTCCGGATCAATTGCATTCTCGTCGGTACCGCTATCGCATTGCTGCCAGCGAATGCGTTCGCTGCTCCTGAGATGGATGAGGCGGCCATCGAAGCCGCAGTTCCGGTTCCCGAGCCCGTCAACCTTCCTCCACCGACGATCGCCGATTTCGTTGCGGAGGGGGCCGGATCGACGGTCGAGGCCGCCAAGGCAGCTGCCCCGATTCCCGGAAGCGCTGATTCCGCGCTGCCCAAGGGCGCCGGCAGCAATGAAGGCTCTTCCGCTTCGATTCCCGGAGATAGCGAAGCGGCCAAGGTGAAATTGCTGACGGGCAAGGACCTCGTCCAAGCCCCGATCTCCAGCGCCTTGCAGGCCACCGACCTGGAGATCGCGACGAAGCTGCGCGATCTGCTCGCCAATCAGCTCAACAAATTCGTCGGCCGTGAGAAGGACCGCGCCGGCGTCGAAGCCTTCTACCGCGATCGCGGCTTCGCTCCGCTCTGGACCACAGACGGCTCGCCGAACCCGCGTGCATCCGGCGCCATCGCCTATCTGCGCGGCGTCGCAGTTGACGGCCTCGATCCTGCCGATTACCCGATTCCGGATTTCTCCGCTGCGACCGAACCCGAAGCGCGCGCGAAAGCCGACCTCACATTGACGGATTCGGTCCTCACCTTCGCGCGCCATGCGCGCACCGGGCGCGTGCATTATACGCGTGTCAGCGGTGCCATTCTATATGAGCTGCAATACCCTGAATCCGCCGAGGTTCTGTCCAAGGTGGCCGCATCGGGCAATCTGGGCGAGACGCTCAATTCGTTCAATCCACAGCAGCCTGGCTACAAGGCGCTCAAGGCGAAGCTGGCGGAAGAGCGCGCCAAAAGCGGCGAGAGCATCGAGGCGACCATTCGTGTTCCCGCGGGTCCCTTGCTGCGCCCGGGGATGGAGGACATCCGCGTCCCGATCTTGCGCAAGCGGCTGAAAGTGGCTGATGATGCCGACAGTCTTCGCTATGACGAAACTGTCGTCGATGCGGTGAAGGACTTCCAGCGGGAGGCGGGTCTTCTACCGGACGGACTGCTCGGCTCGAAGACCATCGCGCACCTCAATGGCGCCAATGCGAGCGCCCGCGTCGATGTCGTCGACACCATTGTTGCCAACATGGAGCGCTGGCGCTGGCTGCCGCGAGATCTCGGCACGGCCCATGTGATGCTCAACATCCCGGACTTCACGCTGGCAGTCGTAGACCGCGGGAAGACTGTATGGTCGACCCGCGTGGTCGTGGGCAAGCCCGGCCGCATGGCCACACCGCTGCTCAGCGAAACCATAAAGACCATCACGGTCAATCCAACCTGGAATGTTCCACCGTCGATCATCCAGAACGAGTACCTGCCGGCGCTGCAGCAGGATCCCGGTGCGCTCGAACGCATCGGCCTGAAAGTCGTGCAGAACCGCAACGGAACGATCCGCATTTACCAGCCGCCGGGCGCCGGCAATGCGCTTGGTCGGATACGGTTCAATTTCCCCAACAGGTTCCTGGTCTATCAGCACGACACGCCGGACAAGCACCTGTTCGCGCATTCCAAGCGTGCCTACAGCCATGGCTGCATGCGAGTCCAGGATCCCGACAAATACGCCGAGGTGCTGCTCTCGCTGACACAGCCCGCGGAAGGATACACGAGGGATCGCATCCGCGGGATGTTTGGCAAGGGCGAACGAAACATCGCTCTCGGTCACCCCATGCCCGTGCATCTCACCTATCAGACGGCCTATGTGGATGACGCCGGCGCGTTGCAGGTTCGGCCCGATGTCTATGGCCGCGACGCGCAAACCCTTGCCCTTCTGAAGAACAAGGATCGTCCTGACGCGGACAGTCCGGTCGCGCGTCGTATCTCCAGCTCCAAGCCGGTGGTCGCGCGTTTACCGTCGCGACAGCAAAGTGGGGTCCCTGGGTTCTTCAGTTTTTTCTTTGAATGAGCCTCCGCGGATCGTGGCTGGTCGATGGGTCAACGGATAGGTCCCTAGATCATCGACACCAGCCCGCCGCCGTGGCGCTCCAGTCGGCCGGCGAGTTCGAGTTCCAGCAGCACGGTGCGCACCACCGCCGGCGAGGCGCCGGCCATCCGGATCAGATCGTCGAGCAGGACCGGCGTCGGCCCGAGCAAGGCGATGATGCGCGCGCGGTCGCCGGCATCGGGTTCGACATCCAGGGGGTCATCATCCGGCTCGCGCAATTGCAGCGGCCGCCCCATGATCGGCTCTACCGCGCTGATGACGTCGGATGCTTCGGTGGTCAGCGTCGCGCCCTGTTTGATCAGATCGTTGGTGCCGGCGGCGCGCGGGTCGAGCGGTGAGCCCGGCACGGCGAACACCTCGCGGCCCTGTTCGGCGGCAATGCGCGCCGTGTTCAGCGATCCCGAGCGAAGGGCGGCCTCGACCACGACGACGCCGAGCGCCGCGCCGGAGATCAGCCGGTTGCGCCGCGGGAAATCGCGGGCGCGCGGCACATGTCCGATCGGCATTTCGGAAATCGCAGCGCCGCCGGAATCGAGAATCTGTGCCAGCAGGTCTTCGTGCTCGGGCGGATAAATCCGGTCATGCCCGCCGGCCAGCGTCGCCACGGTGCCACCCCGGAGGCTGGCGCGATGCGCCGCCTGGTCGATGCCGCGCGCCAGCCCCGACACGACGATGAACCCGGCTTCGCTGAGATCGCGCGCCAGGGTGCCTGCGAATTTCAACCCGGCGCCCGAGGCATTGCGCGAGCCGACGATCGCGAGCATCGGCCGCATCAGCGCATCCGGCGCACCGCGCACGCCGAGCAGCGGCGGCGCATCGTCCAGCGTGGCCAGCCGCGGTGGATAGCCGGCTTCCTCCGGCGCCAGCAGGCTGACGCCGATCCTTTTGCTGGCCGCCAGTTCAGCGCGCGCATCCTCCTCGCTGCAGATCCGCCCCGCACGATCGGCGCCGCCGCGCCGTGCGAGGTCGGGCAGGCGCTGCAGCGCGACGCGGGCGCTGCCGAAGTGATTGATCAGTGAGCGGAAGGTGCGCGGCCCGACATTGTCGGAGCGGATCAGCCGCAGCCGGTCGATCCGATCGGCGTCGGTGAGGTGGGTGGTGCTGGGTGTGCGCGTGTCCATACGGGCGCAGCTTCGCGCAACCGGAGGGTTGGATCAACTCGATTTGCTTCCCCCATCATTCCGGGGCGATGCGAAGCATCGAACCCGGAATCTCGAGATTCCGGGTTCGCGTCTTCGACGCGCCCCGGAATAACGAAAGAGGGATGCTTGCTCCATTCCGCCGCGCTCCGTAAAAGAGACCCCGTCATCCAAGAGGAAGTCCGTTCCCATGATTTCGCTCGCCGATCTCCAGCGCCGTATCGAATCCGGCGAGCTTTCTGCGGATGCTGCGATCACGCAATCGGTCGAGGCCATCGGCGTCCATGACAAGACCATCGGCGCCTTCGTCTGTCACGCCGGGAAGCGGTCGTAGAATCGTAGGGTGGGCAAAGGCGCACTCTTCGCGCCGTGCCCACCATTTCGTTCACGTGGCCCGAAACATGGTGGGCACGCATCGCCATCGCTCGTTGAGCGATGGCGATGCTTTGCCCACCCTACGAAGCTACGAAGCGCGAAACGTCGTCATTTCTGCCCGATGCGGCTCTCGGTGCCGGCCTGCAACCGCTTGATGTTGTCGCGGTGCGCGTAAAACAGCAGCAGGGTCATCACGGCGAACAAGGAGGCCAGCGCCGGGTGGCCGAACCACCAGAGAAAAATCGGCGCTACGAAACTTGCGACCAACGCCGACAGCGACGAATAGCGCGAGATCGCGGCGGTGGCGAGCCACAGCACGCAGAACACGATCGCCGCCGGCCAGAACAGTCCGATCAGTACGCCGATATAGACAGCGACGCCCTTGCCGCCCTTGAACTTCAGCCAGACCGGGAAGAGGTGGCCGAGAAAGGCGCCGAGCGCCGCCAGCATCGCCGCGTTGGGGCCGCCGAGATAGCCCGCAATCACCACCGCGATCGTGCCCTTCAGCGCATCGCCGAGCAGTGTCGCGGCTGCAAGGCCTTTATTTCCTGTACGCAGGACATTGGTTGCGCCAATACTGCCGGAGCCGATCGAGCGCAGGTCTTGGGTGCCGGCGAGTTTCGTCAGGATCAACCCGAACGGGATCGAGCCGAAGAAATAGCCGATGATGAGCCCCACCGGCAGCCATACTTCAGGCGACATCACTTTTGCCTCTCTGCTTGCGGGGCCTCATGGTTCGAGACGCGCGAAGACGCGCTCCTCACCATGAGGGACAGAGACCTCATCCTGAGGAGCATCGCGAAGCGCGTCTCGAAGGATGAAGCATCGGAAATGGAAACGGCGTCAGACATGCTCATACACCGTCCGGCCGCCGACGATGGTGCGCACCACGCGGCCGGAGAAACGGGCTTCGTCGAACGGCGTGTTCTTGCATTGCGACTTGATATCGGCGGGATCCAGCACCCAGGGCGTGTCGGGATCGATCACGATGATGTCGGCGGGCGAGCCCGCGCGCAGCGATCCGCCTGGTAGTCCCAGTAGCTCGGCGGGGCGGGTCGACATCGCGCGGATCAGGGTCTTGAAATCGGTCTCGCCATTGTGAACCAGCCGCAAGGCCGCCGGCAGGATGGTCTGCAGGCCGACCGCGCCGTAGGCGGCTTCCGCGAACGGCAGCCGCTTGACCTCGACGTCCTGCGGATTGTGATCGGACATCACGACGTCGATCAGCCCGGAGGCGACGGCGGCGACCAGCGCCAGGCGGTCGTCCTCGGTGCGCAGCGGCGGCGACAGCTTTAGAAAGCTGCGGTACGGACCGATGTCGTTCTCGTTCAGGGTCAGATGATTGATCGAGACCGAGGCGGAGACCGAAAGACCGGCATCGCGGGCGCGCTGCAGGATCTCGAGCGACTCGATGCAGGTCAGCGAGGCCGCGTGATAGCGTCCGCCGGTCAGCGCGACCAGGCGCATGTCGCGCTCCAGCATCACGGCCTCCGCGGCGTTGGGGATGCCGACCAGCCCAAGCCGTGCCGCGAACTCGCCCTCGTTCATGACGCCTTCGCCGACCAGATTGGGGTCCTCGGTGTGGTGCACGATCAGCGCGTCGAAGTCGCGGGCGTAGGTGAGGGCGCGCCGCATCACCTGCGCGTTGGTGACGCTGCGGTCGCCATCGGTGAAGGCGACGGCGCCGGCGGCCTTCAAGAGGCCGATTTCGGTCATCTCCTCGCCGCGCATGCCTTTTGTCAAAGCCGCCATCGGGTGGATATTGACGATCGCGGTGTCGCGGGCGCGGCGCAACACGAAATCCACCGTCGCCGAATTGTCGATCACGGGCGAGGTATCCGGCTGGCAGATGATGGTGGTGATGCCGCCGGATGCCGCCGCCTGGCTGGCGGAGGCAAAGGTCTCGCGGTGGCTGGCGCCGGGCTCGCCGACAAAGGCGCGCATGTCAATCAGCCCGGGAGCGACGACCTTGCCGGCGCAGTTGACGATGTCGGTGCCTTCAGGGACGCCGGCCGCCCCGATGCCGCGCCTGCTATCGCGAATGACTCCGTCGGCGATCAGGACGTCGCCGGGGCCGTCGAAATCCCTGGATGGATCGATCAACCGGGCGTTGGCGAGCAGGATCGGGCGGCGGTCGGTCAGCATGTTGTCACGCGTTCGGCAGGTTGCGGGCCAGCGCTTCGAGCACCGCCATCCGCACCGCCACTCCCATTTCCACCTGTTCGCGGATCAGCGATTGCGCGCC
>JAUXWH010000125.1 GCA_030681365.1 Bradyrhizobium sp. | reverse complement strand
GGGTCTCGTTGGCCGACAGCTTGAACACCTTGCGGCCCGGCTCGGACACCGGGCTCTTGCCCGGCGTGTAGGGCGCAATTTCGAGAATGCCGGGATTCGGCACGGGGCGGGACATCTTCAACTCCGGATTATCGGGCGGCTATCGGTGCTTGATTCAGGGCCGGGTCGCCCCGTTCGGGGCCACCGTATAGCGCGTTGCATGGCTGCCGACGAGAGCCTGCGAGCGCACCGAGGCACCGGCCTCGATCAGGGCGGTCCTGATCCTTTCCAGGCTGCCTGCGCCGGAAATCGACACCAGCAGCGCGGCGCCGTCGAAGGCGGTGTCGGGCACCGCGACGATGTCGGCCAGCGGCGACAGCGCGCGGGCGGTCTCCGCGTTCCAGCCGGACACCCGCACACTCCAGGTCTCGACCTCGGTCACCATGGCGCTGTCGGCGACGCGCGACACCACGAACACCGGCAATGCGGCCGGATGATCGGCGCGCTCAAGGAACGGCAGCCGCGCGATGATCTTCGGCGCGCCCTCGGCCTCCAGCGCGATCCACCATGGCGTGCGGCTCGAAGCGGCCGGCACCAGCGCAAGATCGCCCTTCGACCGCGCGGTCGCCTCGACCGCTGCCTGCGCGCTGAAATGCGACACATAGGGCACGACGAATCCGAAATGAAACCGCGCCGAATCCCGCATCGCGGATTCGCCGATGGAAACATCCGCATGCACAGAGAACGGCGCCTGCACGTAAGTGAAGGTCGAGATGATGACGCGCCAGATGCTTTCGATGGTATCGATCGGCAGGATGCCGCGGTGACGCTCGACAAGGCGCCGCATCATCGCGGCCTCGCGGGCCGGACGAAACGCCGAGCCGACCTCCTGGGTCTGCTTGACCTGGATCAGCCGGTCGATGATGTCGCCGCGCGCCATCAGCAGGCGGTGGACCTGTTCATCGATGCTGTCGATCTCTTGGCGCAGGACCTCGAGCGAGGGCGGAGCAGGGGGCGATTTGGACATCTTCAAAACCTGGCAAGAACTTTCAAATCCTCATCCTGAGGAGCGGCCGCCTGGTCGCGTCTCGAAGGATGAGAGCCCGTTCTCCCTTATGGTTCGAGATGGCGCAAGGGCACCTCCTCACCATGAGGGTCCGGAGCGCCCGTTAACCAAAGCCATGCCTTGACGAAAAGCCCGGCCGGGACTAGCTTTATTCCATTCCGTGGTCATTTGAGCCGGCCGGCTTGCAGCCACGTTAAACAACTCGCTAAACAGGCCGGGGACACGCGTGATCCCGGTCGAACCTATGTTCAGGC
>JAUXWH010000104.1 GCA_030681365.1 Bradyrhizobium sp. | reverse complement strand
ACCTCCGAGCATCGCAAGGCGATGTTCATGAATCTCGCCGGTGCTCTCATCAAGCACGAGCAGATCACGACCACGCTGCACAAGGCGAAGGACCTGCGTCCGATCGTCGAGAAGCTGGTCACGCTCGGCAAGAAGGGCGGACTCTCGATGCGCCGCCAGGCGATCTCCGAGATGCGCGACCTCGACCAGGTCCGCAAGCTGTTCGACGTGATCGCGACCCGCTACAAGGACCGCCAGGGCGGCTATACCCGCATCATCAAGGCCGGCTTCCGCTACGGCGACAACGCGCCGATGGCCGTGATCGAGTTCGTCGACCGCGACGTCGACGCCAAGGGCCTCGACTCCGGCCCGGTGCAGGCAAAGTCCGCGGAAGCTGCGTAAGCGAACCTGTCCCTGCTTTCGCAGGGACGACCAGAAAGAGCGGCGCCCGGTGCGCCGCTTTTTTTTTATGTGCATCACCGTCGGGTGACTGTAATTGCGCATGCCTGCGCCGCTTCCGATATCTCCCCCATCATCGATGGAGACGACGGACATGAATATCGACCTTTCGGGCAAGGCGGCGCTGGTCACGGGTTCGACCTCCGGCATCGGCCATGCCATCGCCAAGGGGCTGGCGCTGTCGGGAGCCAATGTGGTGGTCAATGGCCGGTCGCAGGCCAAGGTCGATGCGGCGGTCGCCGCGTTGACCAGTGCCGCGCCCGCCAGCAGGGTGGCCGGTCTCGCCGCCGATGTCTCGACAGCAGCCGGATGTCAGTTGCTGACCGAGCGGCTGCATGATGTCGATATCCTGATCAATAATGCCGGCATCTTCGAGCCCAAGGGTTTTTTCGACATTCCCGACGAGGACTGGACCCGGTTCTACGAGGTCAATGTGATGTCGGGCGTGCGGCTGGCGCGCGCCTACATGCCGGGCATGTTGAAGCGCAACTGGGGCCGCATCGTCTTCATCTCCTCGGAGTCCGGGCTGAACATCCCGAAGGAGATGATCCATTACGGCGTGACCAAGACCGCGCAGCTCGCGGTGTCGCGCGGCCTCGCCGAGATGACCCGTGGCACCGCGGTGACCGTCAATTCGGTGCTGCCGGGGCCCACCATGTCCGAAGGCGTCGAGACGTTTGTGAAGGATCTCGCGATACAAAACGGCCAATCGGTGGAGGAGGCGGCGGCCTCGTTCGTCAAACAGCACCGTCCGACCTCGCTGCTGCAGCGCTTTGCCAGCGTCGAGGAGATCGCCAATATGGTGATCTATGTCGCCTCGAAGGAAGCCTCCGCCACCAACGGCGCGGCGTTGCGTGCCGAGGGTGGTATCGTTCAGACCATTGCATGAAGTGCCGTCGCAGGATCTTGGGGGATCTGGAAAGAAGATGAGCCGATTCTGGAGCAGCCTGACGCACGACCTGAGGCCCTATGTCCCGGGCGAACAGCCCCGAATGGCTGAACTGGTCAAGCTCAATACCAATGAAAATCCGTTTGCTCCTTCCCCGCGCGTGCTGGAAGCGATCCGCGGCGAGGCGGCCGATACGCTGCGGCTGTATCCGGACCCGCAGGCGTCGGCGCTGCGGGCGGCGCTCGCCTCGTACCACCAGGTGCGGCCCGAACAGGTGTTCGTCGGCAACGGCTCGGACGAGGTGCTGGCGCACGCCTTTGCGGCCCTGCTGAAGCATGATGCGCCATTGCTCTTCCCCGACATCACCTACAGTTTCTACCCGGTCTATTGCCGCCTGTTTGGCATCGCCTTCGAGGCCGTGCCGCTCGATTCCGCCATGCAGATCCGCGTGGCCGATTACCTGCGGCCGGCCGGCGCGATCATCGTCCCCAATCCGAACGCGCCAACCGGGGTTGCGCTGTCGCGCGCCGAGATCGCCACGCTGCTGGAGCAACATCCAGACGCGCCTGTTGTCATCGACGAGGCCTATGTCGATTTCGGCGCCGAGACCGCTATACCGCTGGTCGCATCACACCCGAACCTTCTGGTCGTTCAAACCATGTCGAAGTCGCGGGCGCTGGCCGGCTTGCGGGTCGGTTACGCCATCGGCGACGCCGGCCTGATCGAGGCGCTCACCCGCGTGAAGGACAGCTTCAACTCCTATCCGCTTGGCCGGCCGGCGCAGGCCGGCGCCATCGCTTCGCTGGAGGACGAGGTCTGGTTTCAAGCGAGCCGTATCAGCGTGATCGAAGGCCGGGAGCGGCTGAACCGCGGTCTGCGCGGGCTTGGCTTCGACGTACTGCCATCCTCCGCCAACTTCGTCTTTGCGCGTCATCCGGCGCGCGACGGCGCAGCATTGGCCGCCGCCCTACGCCAGCGCGCGGTGATTGTCCGCCATTTTTCCGCAGCCCGTATCTCCGATTATCTGCGCATCACGGTCGGCACCGACGAACAAATCGACCGGCTGTTGTCGGAGCTGTCGGATATTTTGGAGAGTCCGTAGGGTGGGCAAAGCCAACGGGTCGCGCGAATGCGCGACTCGATGGCGTGCCCACCACGTCGGATGACGCGGAGGATAAATGGTGGGTACGGCGCCAAGGGGCGCCTTTGCCCACCCTACGCCGTACGCGCTACCATCCCTCCAGCACGATCTTGCCGCGCGATTTTCCCGACTCCAGCAGCGCGTGCGCGCGCTTCAGGTTCGTCGCGTTGATGGTGCCGAAGGCCTGGTCGAGCGTGGTGCGCAGCACGCCCTTGTCGATGAGGTCGGCGACGTCGTTCAGCAAATTGTGCTGGCCGATCATGTCAGGCGTCTGGAACGATGAGCGCGTGAACATCGACTCCCAGTGCACCGAGACCGCCTTGCCCTTGAAGACGCTGACGTTGAATTCGGCGGGATCGTCGATCAGGCCGAATTTGCCCTGCGGCGCGATGATGTCGGCCAATGCCTTGTAGTGCTGCTCGGTATTGGTGAGGCTCGCGATCAGCGCCACGGGCGGCAGTTTTAGCGCTTCGATCTGCTGCTTCATCGGTTGGGCGTGGTCGATCACGGCGTGGGCGCCGAGATCGATACACCATTTCCGCGATTCCGGGCGCGATGCGGTGGCAACGACGGTGAGCCCGGTGAGCCGGCGCGCGAGCTGGATCAGGATCGAGCCGACCCCGCCGGCGCCGCCCATGATCAGCAGCGTGCGCGGATCGACGCTCTTTCCGGGCGCAACACCGAGCCGGTCGAACAGCAATTCCCACGCGGTGATCGAGGTCAAGGGGAGGGCGGCCGATTGCGCGAACGAAAGCGTTTTCGGCTTGCGTCCGACGATGCGTTCGTCGACCAGGTGAAATTCCGAATTGGTGCCCTGACGCTGAATCGAGCCGGCATAGAACACCTCGTCGCCCTGCTTGAACAGCGTGACGTCGGCGCCGACCGCGTCGACGATCCCGGCGGCGTCATAGCCCAGAATCTTGGTTTCGCCGGCCGGCGGGGCGGCGCGCTTGCGCACCTTGTAATCGACCGGATTGGCGGAAATCGCCTTCACGGCGACGCGGATGTCGCGGCCGCCGGGCTCGGGCCTGGCGGCCTCGAAATCGATCAGCGAGCTGGCGTCGTCGATGGGAAGTGATTTCTGGTATCCGACGGCCTTCATGGGGCGGTTCTCCTTGTCGCCGGCGGCGATACGCCGGTGTTGCCCGCATTACCTGCTGTTTCGGGCCCGAAATTGCAAGGTTTGACCCGGAAACATCAGCCGAATCGGGCCATAACCGGCCGATCGATCCGTCCAGTCGCTTCTATTCGCGGGGCGGGACGCCTATATTCGCACCATCCATCCCCCAGGGAATTTTTTCATGTTTGCTGTTCGTATGATCACGGCATTGTTGGTTGTTGCGGCCGTCTCAGCCCCGGCGATGTCGCAGGACCGCCGCGTGCCGGCGTCTCCCGTGGAACTGCGGCTCTCCTACGCGCCGATCGTGCAGCGGGTGCAGCCGGCGGTGGTCAACGTCTACGCCGCCAAGGTGGTGCAGAACCGCAATCCGCTGCTCGACGATCCGATCTTCCGCCGCTTCTTCGGCGTGCCCGGCCAGCAGCCGGAGCAGATGCAGCGCTCGCTCGGATCGGGCGTCATGGTGGATTCGTCCGGCCTTGTCGTGACCAACAACCACGTCATCGAGGGTGCCGACCAGGTCAAGATCTCGCTCTCCGACAAACGCGAATTCGAGGCCGAGATCGTGCTCAAGGACAGCCGCACCGATCTGGCGGTGTTGCGGATCAAGGGCGGCAAGGAGAAATTCGCCATGCTGGATTTCGCCAATTCGGACGAGTTGCTGGTCGGCGACGTCGTGCTGGCGATCGGCAATCCCTTCGGCGTCGGGCAGACCGTGACCCACGGCATCGTCTCGGCGCTGGCGCGGACGCAGGTCGGCATCACCGACTACCAGTTCTTCATCCAGACCGATGCCGCCATCAATCCCGGCAATTCCGGCGGCGCGCTGGTCGACATGAACGGCAAGCTTGTCGGCGTCAACACCGCGATCTTCTCGCGTTCCGGCGGCTCGCAGGGCATCGGCTTTGCGATCCCCGCCAACATGGTGCGCGTCGTGGTCGCCTCCGCCAAGAGCGGCGGCAAGGCGGTGAAGCGGCCCTGGCTCGGCGCCCGGTTGCAGGCGGTGACGCCCGAGATTGCCGAGACGCTGGGGCTTCGCGTTCCCTCCGGCGCGCTGGTCGCCAACGTCACGGCGGGCAGCCCGGCGGCGCGGGCCGGGCTGAAATTGTCCGACCTGGTGGTCACGATCGACGGCCAGACCGTCGACGATCCCAACGGCTTCGATTATCGCTTCGCCACCCGCCCGCTCGGCGGCAGCGCGCAGATCGACGTGCAGCGCGGCGGCAAGACCGTGAAGCTGACGGTGCCGCTCGAAACCGCGCCCGACACCGGGCGCGACGAGATCGTTTTGACCTCGCGCTCGCCGTTCCAGGGCGCCAGGGTCGCGAACATCTCGCCCGCGGTGGCCGACGAACTGCGCATCGATGCCGACACCAAGGGCGTGGTGGTGGTCGAACTCGCCGATGGCGCGACCGCCGCCAGCGTCGGCTTCCAGAAGGGCGACATCATCCTGGCGGTCAACAACCAGAAGATCGCCAAAACCAGCGATCTCGAAAAGGCGACGCGCGAGTCCGCGCGGCTCTGGCGCATCATCGTGGTGCGGGGCGGCCAGCAGATCAACGTCACGCTCGGCGGATGACCCCGAAGCGCCCACGCGAAAGTACCAACCTGTTCGCGGCCGCAGGCATGGAGCAGGACGCGCCGCGTCCGCTGCCGGACCGGCTGCGCCCGGCCGTGCTGTCGGATGTGGTCGGACAGGATCATATCCTCGGGCCCGACGGCGCGCTGACCCGGATGCTGGCGACGCGGACGCTGGGTTCGCTGGTGTTCTGGGGGCCGCCCGGCACCGGCAAGACCACCGTGGCGCGGCTCTTGGCAGATGCGACCGAGCTGCATTTCGAGCAGATATCGGCGGTGTTTTCCGGCGTCGCCGACCTGAAGAAAGTGTTCGATGCGGCCCGCGCCCGGCGCGAGATGGGCAAGGGCACGCTATTGTTCGTCGACGAGGTGCACCGGTTCAACCGCGCGCAGCAGGATTCGTTTCTGCCCGTGATGGAAGACGGCACCGTGGTCCTGGTCGGCGCCACCACCGAAAATCCCTCGTTCGAACTCAACGCCGCTCTTTTGTCGCGGGCGCGCGTGCTGGTGTTCCAGTCGCTGGATGCGGCTGCGATCGAAAAGCTGTTCGCCCATGCCGAGAAGATCGAAGGCAGGAAACTGCCGCTCGACGCCGAGGCGCGCGCCGTGCTGGTGCGGATGGCCGATGGCGACGGCCGCGCATCGCTGACACTCGCCGAAGAGGTCTGGCGCGCCGCGCGCGAAAACGAGACCTTCAACGCCGAACAGCTGCAGGACATCCTGCAGCGCCGCGCGCCGATCTACGACAAGTCGGCCGACGGCCATTACAATTTGATCTCGGCGCTGCATAAATCGGTGCGCGGTTCCGATCCGGATGCGGCGCTGTACTATCTCTGCCGCATGATGGACGCCGGCGAGGATCCGCTGTTCCTGGCCCGCCGCGTCGTCCGCATGGCGGTCGAGGACATCGGCCTCGCCGATCCGCAGGCGCTGACGGTCTGCAACGCCGCCAAGGATGCCTATGACTTCCTGGGCTCTCCCGAAGGCGAACTGGCGATCGCGCAGGCCGTGATCTATCTCGCCACCGCGCCGAAATCCAACGCCGCCTACAAGGCCTTTGGCGCCGCGATGCGGGTGGCGAAGGAGGGCGGCTCGCTGCTGCCGCCAAAGCACATCCTGAATTCGCCGACGAAGCTGATGAAATCGGAAGGCTATGGCGGCGGCTATCAATACGATCACGACACGCCGGAGGCGTTCTCCGGCCAGGAGTATTTCCCGGACGCGCTGGGCCACCAGACTTTCTACGATCCGCCGGATCGCGGTTTCGAACGCGAGATCCGAAAACGGCTGGATTACTGGGCGAAGCTGCGGAGGGAGCGGGGCGGGAACTAGGACCTGGAATCGTTAGTCCGTGTTGCTGCCATCCTTCGAGACGCGGCGAAGACGCCGCTCCTCAGGATGAGGTTCAACTTGTTGAAACCCCACAACCTCATGCTGAGGAGCGAGCGACGCGAGCGTCTCGAAGCGTGGGCAGCAAGCGTCTCACCGATCTCAGATAGTCGGTACTAGGACTCACGATCCTTCGTGCGCTTTTTCAGTTCGGCAAGGGCGCGGCCGGCGAAACGGCCGAGCTTCGTCGCCGTGGAGTTGAGCTCGTCGGCATGGTCGGTGCGGCCCGCCTCGAATGCGCTGAACCAGCGGCGGAAGCGCGCGAGTTCGTCCGGCGGCAGCTTGGCAACGGCTTCGGCGATGTCTTCGACTTTCATGTGGTCCATATAGCAGCTTTTGACCTGGGTGACCTGCGGCAGATGGTTCCGATCCCGCTTTCAGGCGGTGGCTGCTGGCGTGAATTTGTACTGATTTCACCGTGACCACGCGCGGCTTTTGCGCTACCCAACGGTTTGGTCAGGAACCCGAAACAATCATGAGCCTCCCCACGAACAGACCTCTGCTAAAGCATCGCTGGTCAGGTGATCACCCGACAGACATGCGTCACAAAGGCTTGCATTCGCTGGCCGGGCTGCTGGCCGTCATTTGCACTCTGCTGTTTCTGGCTGGCGCAGCGTCGGCCGAAACCGTCGAGGTGACGCCGGGCGTGCAGGTGACGAAGAAAACCTTTTCCGGTCCGACCAACGAGCAGCCGTTCTTCGGCTTTGTCGCGAAGGATGCGGCGCAGAAAGCCGCGGACGAAAAATTCGTCAAGGCGATGCTTGAAGCGGCGGGGACGCGGGAGAAGGCTTTTGACGAAACCACCAAACGCGGCTGGCGGGCGGTTACCAAGGGCAACGCCGGCGAAGCCGCGCAGCGATTCAATCAGGCCTTTCTGCTGGCGCCTGAACAGAGCGGCGTTTATCACGGTTTTGCGGTCATCGCTCAGATGCGGTTTCGCGATAACGATTTCGCCGACGAGATGTTCAGGATTGCGCGCAAGCAGCCCAATCCGTTGAAGTCGCTCAATGCCGATTACGGCAAGATGCTGCTGATCGCCAAGCGGCCGCGCGAAGCGCAGGAAGTGCTGGAGCGGGCCGTCAAGGACGCTCCCGATCTTCGCGACGCCTGGACCAACCTGGCCTGGGCCCGGTTGCAAAACGGCGACGCCGCGGCGGCCTGTGTTGCGGCGGACGAAGCCGTCAAGCAGCGTCCTTCCGGCAACGCCAATTCCGATCTGACTGCCGTGCGCAGCAGCGCGCAATGCAAATAGGCCACTACTTTCCCATCCTGACGAAATCCAGGATCTGATCGGTCAGGCGCGTGTCCGCGGTGTTGATCGAATACACCTCCGACATATGGCTGTGCTGCGGCAGCAGCAATGCGCGGGCGCATCCGCTGGCGCGCCTGCACGTCGCTTGCTTCATCAGGTCGAATTGCAGCACGAAGCCCTCGGGGTCGAGTTCGGCGGCAGCCAGCATCAGCGGGACAGGTGTCGTTGTCAGACCCGCCAGCGAGGAGCGATCGGCGTAGCGCGCGGGATCGCTGCCGAAATAGGCACGCTGGGTATCGGAAAGCTGCATCCCGGTCAGGTCGTAGATGCCCGAGACCATGATCGCGCCGGCGAGACCGCCGCCCTTCACTTCATGAAACTCGGGATGCGAGACATAGCTCGAGACGTGAACCGCGCCGGCGGAGTGTCCCATCAGATAGATGCGCGCGGGATCGCCGCCGCGCTCGCCGATCCTGTCCGAAATCCATCGAACCGCGCTGGCGAGATCCTGGGCGCCCGCCGGCCACGGCGCCTGCGGCGCGAGGCGGTAGGCGACATTGACGCCGACGAAGCCGTTGTTCGCCGCCCACAGCATGATGTTGTCATAGAACGGACTGGTCGGCGTCCTTCGCTTGTTGCCGCCCACATACGCGCCGCCATGGACAAAGATCAGCACCGGCCGGGCAGATGCGGCGGTCTCCGGGACGAAAATATCGAGCAGGTTGCGCTCGGCGGCGCCGTATTTGACGTCGCGCTCGATCCTGACGCCGGGATACGGTTCCTTCTGCTGCAACGGTTCGTAGAGCGCCGCGGTCTTCGGCGGGTCGATGACGCGGCCCATCTCCAGCAGCCTGGCGGCGATCTCCGGCGGCATCGGGCTTTGCTGCGCCGACGCCGCGCTTGCGATCATGGCAGCGGCAACGACCAGGGCCGGTTTCGGTAGCAGCATCGCGGTAGCTCCGTGATTTTGGCCTGTTTTGCCCAGCATGGCCGATCCGATACCCATTTTGTACCGATTTCGCCGTGACGATTCGCTGCTTTTGCGCTACCCAACGGCCTAATCCGGAGCCGTAGAATTATGAGCCGTCGCGTCAAGAAGCCACTGAAACCCAAAGGCGATCGCCCGAAGGGCGCGCGTCCGTATCGTGGCTCGCAGGCCGAGCGGCCGCCGTCGCGTCCGGGCGGAAAGCCGTCCGCGCGCTTTGCCGGCTCGGCGCCACGTGCGCCCAGACCGGCACCGAGACCGGCGCCGTTCATCCCCGAGCCCGAAAAGATCGTGCCCGAGCCGGCGCCGTTGCCGACCAAGGTGCAGACCGTGGTGGTGACGGCCGACGAGAACAACATGCGAGTCGATCGCTTCCTCGAAGCGCGCTTTCCCGGCCTGTCGTTCTCCCACATCCAGCGCATCGTCCGCAAAGGCGAGCTGCGCGTCAACGGCAAGCGCGCCGACTCGAAGGACCGCATCGAGGAGGGGCAGAGCATCCGGATTCCGCCGCTCAAGCTCGATGCGGCCAAGGCCGTCGGCACTCTGTCGGAAGCCGCGACCAAGACGCTGCAGGCGCTGAAGGACATGATCCTGTTCGAGGACGCCGACGTCATGGTGC
>JAUXWH010000097.1 GCA_030681365.1 Bradyrhizobium sp. | reverse complement strand
AGCCGCCCGATAATCCGGAGTTGAAGATGTCCCGCCCCGTGCCGAATCCCGGCATTCTCGAAATTGCGCCCTACACGCCGGGCAAGAGCCCGGTGTCCGAGCCGGGCCGCAAGGTGTTCAAGCTGTCGGCCAACGAGACCCCGCTCGGGCCCTCGCCGAAGGCGGTCGCGGCCTACAGGAACGCCGCCGATCATCTGGAAGACTATCCGGAAGGCACTTCGCGGATCCTGCGCGAAGCGATCGGCCGCGCCTTCGGGCTCGACCCCGACCGCATCATCTGCGGCGCCGGCTCCGACGAAATCCTCAACCTGCTGGCGCACACCTATCTTTCCCATGGCGACGAGGCGATCTCCACCACCCACGGATTCCTGGTGTATCCGATCGCGACGATGGCATGCGGCGCCATCAACGTGGTCGCGCCGGAGAAGGATTTTACGGCCGACGTCGACGCGATCCTGGCGCGGGTCTCGCCCCGCACCAAGCTGGTGTGGCTCGCCAATCCGAACAACCCGACCGGGACCTATTTGCCGTTCGACGAGATCAAGCGGCTGCGCGCCGGACTGCCCGGTCATGTGCTGCTGGTGCTCGATGCCGCCTATTCCGATTACGTCTCGCGCAACGACTACGAGATCGGCATCGAACTGGTGGCGACTACCGAGAACACGGTGATGACCCATACGTTCTCCAAGATTCACGGCCTCGCCGCCTTGCGGATCGGCTGGATGTTCGGCCCGGCCAATATCGTCGACGCGGTCAACCGTATCCGCGGGCCGTTCAACGTCTCGACGCCGGCGATGCTGGCGGCGGTGGCGGCAATCGAGGACACCGCGCACGTCCAGATGTCGAAGGCCCACACCGAGAAGTGGCGCGGCTGGCTGACGGATGAGGTGACAAAGCTCGGCTTCAAGGTGACGCCGAGCGTGGCGAACTTTATCCTGATCCACTTCCCGCAGGAGAAGGGCAAGACCGCCGCCGAGGCCGACGCGTTCCTCACCAAACGCGGCCTGGTGCTGCGCGGCCTGCCCAATTACGGCCTGCCGCATGCGCTGCGCCTGACCATCGGCACCGAGGAAGCCAACCGGCTGGTGGTCGAGGGCTTGCGCGACTTCACGGCGCAGAAGTGAGCGCCGCGTCGCCGCTGTTTCCGAAAATCGCGCTGATCGGCTTCGGGCTGATCGGCGGCTCGATCGCGCGCGCGGCGCGGGCGCAGGGACTGGCGGGGGAAATCGTCACCACCGCGCGTTCGGCCAGGACCCGCGCGCGTGTCGAGGAACTGGGCATCGTCGACCGCGTGGTCGAGACCAACGCCGAAGCCGTTGAGGACGCCGACCTCGTCATCCTCTGCATTCCCGTCGGCGCCTGCGGTCCGGTCGCACAGGAAATCGCCGCCACTCTCAAGCCGGGCGCAATCATTTCCGACGTCGGCTCGGTGAAAGGCGCGGTCGTGCGCGACATGGCGCCATACCTGCCTGACGGCGTGCATTTCGTGCCGGCCCATCCGGTCGCCGGCACCGAGCATTCTGGCCCCGATTCCGGCTTCGCCGAATTGTTCATCAACCGCTGGTGCATCCTCACCCCGCCTGATGGCGTCGACCCCGAAGCCATCGAGCGGCTGCGCGCGTTCTGGGCGGCGCTGGGCGCCCGGGTCGAGATCATGACGCCCGATCATCATGACCTCGTGCTCGCGATCACCAGCCATCTGCCGCATCTGATCGCCTACACCATCGTCGGCACCGCCGACGAACTGGCGCAGGTCACCTCCTCCGAAGTGATAAAGTTTTCCGCCGGCGGTTTTCGCGATTTCACCCGCATCGCCGCTTCCGATCCGACGATGTGGCGCGACGTGTTCCTCGCCAACAAGGAGGCGGTGCTGGAAATGCTCGGCACCTTCAACGAGGACCTGTCGAAACTCACCCGCGCCATCCGCCGCAACGACGGCGAGGCGCTGTTCGAACATTTTTCGCGCACCCGCGCCATCCGCCGCGGCATCGTCGAGATCGGCCAGGATTCGGCCGCGCCGGATTTCGGCCGCCCGCACGCGCAATTGGGCAAGAAGGCGGAGTAGCTCTCCGTTCTCGCAACGTCATTGCGAGCGAAGCGAAGCAATCCAGCTTGGCTGCAACAAAGCTGGATTGCTTCGTCGCAAGCGCTCCTCGCAATGACGCGGTGGGAGTTTTGATTCATTTTCGAATAGCTTGCGTAGGGTGGGCAAAGATTCCGCCGCAACTCGAAGAGCGAAGGTGGAAGCGTGCCCACCATTTCGCGCGTTGATAGATTGGTGGGCACGGCGCGAAGAGCGCGCCTTTGCCCACCCTACGAAATCTAAAACAGCGGCGGCACCTGCCCGACCTTCAGCGGCCCGAAGAACACCGCGCCGTCGACGAAGCGCAGCGGGAAGGCTCTCGCCTTCTTGCCTTCCAGCACGGCTTCCTTGCCCAACGCGTTGATGCCGGTGATGACGCCGACATTGGCATTCTGCTTGACGACCCGGCCGAGGCCGGGGATGGCGCGGTCGAGCGCGCCGAGCAGGTTGTTGACGTCGGAGGTCTTGATCCCGGGTGCGACGCGGTCGAGCGTCTCCTGCGGCACGCCCTCCTCCAGCATTTTCTCGATGCCCAGCGCCGGGATCACCTTCTCGATGCCGGCGACCGTCATCTGCAATTCGCCGTCGAGCCGGCCGCCGGCGCTGAGGCCGAGGGTGCCGGCGGCGACCGCGATCAACTCGCCCTGCGCAATCCGCGACTGCACGATTTCGACCCGGCCGCCGGCGGCCTGGATTTCGCGAAACCGCTCCGGCCAGGGTTTCGGCTTGAAATCCTGCAATCCGCTCAGCAGCGTGCGGATGTCGGCATCGAACGGCTGGGCCAGCAGCGGATGCAGCTCCTGCAGGCTGCCTTGCTCGATCTTCAGCACGGTCTCGATGACAGGCTGATCCCGCGTCGAGCCTTCGGCGAGGCGGCCATGCAGTTCGGCCAGTCTGGCGCGCGCCAGCGGCGTCTGCACCGGACCGTTGACGCGGTCGATCGAGGGCCCGTCGAACACGATCGAGCCGCGTTGCGGGATATCGGGCAGCCCGACCACGCTGCTGCGGGCCTTGCTCCAGTTCACCGTCATCGCGGGCGGACCGCCGCGATCGGAAATCGTGGCGGGCGCGGTGAATTCGGCGATCAGCCGTTTCGGATCCCAGATCTGCGCCACAACCAGGATTTCACCGAGATTGGCGGTGATCGGCGCCTGCGTCGCGGTCCGTTCCGCGGTCTGCGCGCGCAGCGACACGCTGGCGCCGCTGCAGCGGACTTCGAGACGGAACGGAAAGCCGGCCACCGACCGCTTCGCACAATCATAAACCCGGCCGGACGCCGCCTCCTGGGCGCGCCAGGCGTCGGCCTTGACCTCGACCTGGGACGCCGCAAAGAACCAGAAACCGCTCCACGCCACCGCGGCGACCACGAGCAAAGCAGGCATGAAGAAAAGGCGCCAAAGCGGGCGCGGGCGCGGCGCAGGGGTCATATCGGGCATGCGGGACCTTTGGCGGACGATTTTGTCAATTCGGCGGTGACGGAAGCCGTGGCCTGAGCCGCGGTTTAAGCCCCCTTGCCGGCCGCGATCAAGTTAACGCGTTTTCACCTCGGCCAAAACTCTGCTAGGCGTGCGCGCGATGCCGGCCAAAATCGTACCCGAAGCGGAACTGTCCAAAGGCGACCTCTGGGTGTTCGGCTATGGCTCGCTGATGTGGCGGCCGGGCTTCGAGTTCGTCGAGCAGGTGCCGGCCCGGCTGATCGGCGAGCATCGCGCGCTCTGCGTCTATTCGTTCGACCACCGCGGCACACCGGAAAAGCCCGGGCTGGTGCTCGGGCTCGACCGCGGCGGCGCCTGCCGCGGCGTCGCGTTCCGGGTCGCGGCGGAACTACGCGGCGCCACCGTGGAATATCTGCGCAGCCGCGAGCAGACCACCCACGTCTATCGCGAGGTGATGCGTTCGGTCTGGCTCGAGAACGAGCCTCGCGAGCGCGTCAGCGCGCTGGCCTATGTGGTCGACCGCGGCCACGTGCAATATGCCGGACGGCTGTCGCTGGCCGATCAGCTGCGCTTCGTGCAGCAGGGCCACGGCCGCTCCGGCAACAACCGCGACTACGTGCTGGCGACGGTGAAGTCGATCGAGGCGCAGGGTTTTCGCGACGCGCAGCTGCATCAGTTGGCAGCGATGCTGCATGGAAGCTGAACGGTCTTTTCTTCCCTCTCCCGCTTGCGGGAGAGGGTGCCGAGCGCAGCGAGGCGGGTGGGGGCTCTCTCCTCCGCAGAGCCGTAACGGTGTGTCCCGCTGAAGGACCCCCACCCCGGCCCTCCCCCGCAAGCGGGAGAGGGGGAAGAAACTACTTCTTCCCCGACGGCCCGCTCGGCACCCTGCCGAACAATTGCGCCTGCTCCTCGCGCGCGGCTTCGACCAAGCGGTCGGTGGCGGCCTCGATCACGGTGGCGATGCGGACGATGAACTCCTTGCGGTTCAACCCAGCCGGCAGCGGATCGAGGAATTCGACCACCAGCGTGCCGGGATAGCGCATGAAGGTGCGGCGCGGCCAGAACAGGCCCGAGTTCAGCGCGACCGGCAGGCAGGGCACACCGCTGGAGGCATAGATCTGGCCGACGCCGGTCATGTAATTCGGCGGCGCGCCGACCGGGCGCCTCGTGCCCTCTGGAAAGATGATCAGCTGCCGGCCGCTGCGGATTTCCTTCGGCGCGCGCCGCGCCATCTCCATCAGCGACCGCATGCCGCCGCTGCGGTCGACCCCGATCATCCCCGACTTCATCAGATACCAGCCGAAGAACGGAATCCAGGCGAGTTCGCGCTTGTAGATGAACAGCGGCGCATCGAAGAACGGCATCAGCGCGAAGGTTTCCCACATCGACTGGTGCTTCGCCGCCACGATCAGAGGTCCGTCCGGGATTTTGTCCAGTCCGCGAACCTCCATTTTGGTGTTGCAGACGACGCGCATCAGCCAGACGCTGCTGCGCGCCCAGGCCTTGGCAACCGCCATGAAGACGCGCCGCGGCATCAAGAAAGTGGGAATGGCCACCACGTTCCAGAACACCAGCAGCACGTAGAACAGCACGTTGTAGACCAGCGAACGCAGGAAGATCGAAACCATGGAGTACCCTGGATCAGTTGACTTGAGCCGTCGCCGGTCTGCGCGCCGCAGGCGCTCCGGCCGGCTGGTCCGCGAGATCCGGCAGGTCGAGACCGGCATTGGCCAGGCGCACCCGCAGCTCCGCGGCGACGTATTTGACATACTCCGATAGCAGCAGCCGCAACGTCGCGCCACTCGTCCACCACGGCTCGTCCCGCCATTTTTCGCCGACTACCGCGAACGGAATCAGCTCGATATCGGGCATCGCATGCGACAATTCGACGATGGCGCGCGGCATATGGTAGTTCGATGTCACCACGATCAGCGACTTGAAGCCGCGGTCATGCGCCCAGCGCCGCGTCTCCGCCGCATTGCTGCGGGTATTGACGGCGGAGCGGTCGAGATCGACGCAGCAGCCCAGCAGCGACTGATTATCGGGCAGCGACCGGGAGATGTCGCTCGCCGCATTGGTCGGATGCACGCCTGAAATCAACAGCCGCTTGCCGTAGCCGCCGGCCAGCAGCTCCATCGCATCGGAAACGCGCGAGGAGCCGCCGGTGAGCACCACGATGCCGTCGGCGCTGCGCTCGGGCTTCACTTCGGCACCGCGCAGCAGCGACAGGAAGGCGACGAAGCCGACCGCGGCGCCAACGAACACAAGCGCCAGCGACGCCACGATGGTCGCGCGCAGCCATCCCCTCGGCGGGGCGGCCGGGGCATCGGGCGATCTATCGTCGGACTTCGGACTCATGCGGGGTCGGTGTTTCTTTTTCCAGGGGGAAGTCTAGCGCAATTCCTGCTTTCAATGCTGCATCCTGCGAGGCGATTCGCCGGAGGGTTTTCCCCTCCTCCCACGCGCCCTCGCGCCGGGTGGGGAGAAGAAAGCGCCATCACTCGATGTCATCCAGGGTGGCGAACAGCGTCCGCCGCGATGCCCAGGCGGTGATCGCCGCGATCAGCACCGCTTGTGCCGCCAGCGCCAGATAGCCCGACGGGCGCAGCGAAAACGTTCCCAGCAAGGCCGCGAACTGATCCCCCACCGGAGTTCCCGAGAACCAGCCGGCGATCGACTCGGAGAACCCGAACAGCAGCATGGCGACGCCGCCGCCGATCACGCCGCCCTGCAGGCCAAGCCTGAGAAAATGCCGCAGAAAGCGATTGGCGATAAAGCGGTCTCCGGCGCCGACGAAATGCAGGACCTCGACGATAGGGCGATTCGCCGCCATCGCGCCGCGCGTCGCGAACGATACCGAAATGATGGTCGCGATGATCACCAGCGCCAGGATGCCGATGCCGGCGAACACGGTGGCGCCGGTCATCGACCGCATCCGCTCGATCCAGGCGCGGTGATCGTCGACGCTGGCGCTCGGCGCCGCCTGCATCACCCGGCCGCGCAACGCCGTCAGATCGAGTCCGGTACCCGGCGCAACCCGTGCCACGATGACGCGCGGCACCGGCAGATCGTCGAACGACAATCCGGTGCCGAGCCATGGCTCCAGCAGTCTGGCGGACTCGTCCCTGGTGAAGGGCTTGATCTCGACGATGCCGGACTGCGCCCGCATCGCCTCGGCGACCGCCGCCACGTCGCGCTCGATATCGCGCCCGGCGGCGGGACGCACCTGGATGGTGATTTCGCTCGCGACCTCGGACTGCCATTCCGCCGCCGACGCGCTCACCAGCAGCACCGCGCCTGTCGTGATCGACGCGAGGAAGGTCATGATGGCGACCACCGCGACCAGCGCGCGGCCCGCGATCGAGGCGCGCGGCACGATCGGCGACAGGTTGCGCGCGCGTGCCGGCAGCTGCGGACGTTCATGTCCGAGATCCACCAGGGGCCCGTGATCGTCGCCGGTTCTACTCATAGATATGCAACCGTCCCTGATGCAGCACCAGCCGTCGCGCATCGTACTGGTCCATCAGCGTCATGTCGTGGGTCGCGATGATGACCGCGGTGCCGGACTTGTTCAGTTCGATGAACAGCCGCAGCAGCCGCCGCCCCAGCGTCGGATCGACGTTGCCGGTCGGCTCATCCGCCAGCAGCAGTTGCGGCCGCGAGATCACGGCGCGGGCGATCGCCGCGCGCTGCTTCTCGCCGCCGGACAGCACCGGCGGCAGCGCATCCATCCGCTCGCCGAGGCCGACCCATTTCAGCAGATCGATAACCTCCCTGCGATAGCTGGATTCGTCGCGGCCCATCACCCGGAACGGCAGCGCGACGTTTTCGTAGGTCGTCATGTGATCGAGCAGGCGGAAATCCTGCAGCACGATGCCGATCCGCTTGCGCAGGTCGGCGATCTGATCCTTGCTGAGCAGCGAGACGTCGTGGCCGAACAGATTGACGAGGCCGCGCGTCGGCCGCAGCGACAGGAACAACAGCCGCAGCAGCGAGGTCTTGCCGGCGCCGGACGGGCCGGTCAGGAACTGGAAGGAATGGGCGGGGATCAGGAAATTGAGGTCGCGCAGAATCTCCGGGCCGAGCCCGTAACGCAATCCGACATTTTCGAACCGAACCAAGCTCAGCTCCGTTCGATGTGGGCCTGACCGGAAAGCAACGAGACCGGAAAGCCAGTTACCGGAAAGCCAGTTACCTGAAAGCCCTTGGCCCTGCGATTGGCCGGCTTCGCGGGCTTGCGAACCGGACAAAATGGTTGTGCTTCGGATATGGTTTCCGATTCGTTAACGCTCGCGTTGTAGCATCCCGCCAGCGTCATTGTGGAGATCCGCTCCATGCATATCATCTGCCCCCATTGCACCACGTCCTATGCCGTTAATCCGGCTACTTTGGGCGCGGCCGGCCGTACCGTGCGCTGTTCCCGCTGCAAGGAAGTCTGGCTGGCGAGGCCGGAGGATGCCACCGAACTCGCAGTGGCCGCGCCTGCCATGGCGCAAGCCTCCGCCCAGGCCGGCGCCGACGACACCCTCGCAGAATGGGAAGCGATGGCGGCTGAAGACGACGGCGCCGGCACCCCGGTGGTCGACAGTCCCTCGATATCGGCCGACTGGCCCGGCGAAACCTCGCCCGACGACACCAACTGGCCGTCGGCCGCCGCGGACGATTTGCACGCGGCGACCGCGCGACCGCAGTGGCTGTCCTGGTTCCGCACGCTCTTAAGGCGGCCGGCGTCATCGGCCCGCGCGCCGCGCAAATCGTTTGTCACTCCCGCCATGGCCTGCGCTGCGATGGGAGCGCTGGTGCTGGGGCTGCTGATCTGGCGGGTCGAGGTGGTGCGGCTGCTGCCGCAAACCGCCGACTTCTACCGGATGGTCGGCCTCGAGGTGAACCTGCGCGGGCTGATGTTCAAGGACGTCAAGATCACGTCCGAAACCGTGGACGGCAAGCCGGTGCTGGTGATCGAGGGCGTGATCACGGGCGAAGCCAAGAAGACCGTTCAGCTGCCGCGGCTGCGCTTCAGCGTCCGGGACGCCCAGGGCGCCGAAATCTATGCCTGGAACGCGGTATTGGAGCAGCCCGTGCTGCGGCCGGGCGAGCGCGCCTGGTTCAAGTCGCGGCTGGCCTCGCCGCCGCCCGAGGGCCGCAATATCGATGTCCGTTTCTTCCACAAGCGGGATATCGCCGGCGGCAATGTCTGAACGGGCGCCCGGGGGTCCTGTTGTGACGCGCTTTCGTCCCGCCCGCATCGCTCGAAGCCGCTATAGTCCGCTGGCCTGGAGACGGATGCCCGATGCCGCGCGTGCTGATCGCCGACGATGAAGAATCCATGCGCTCGCTGGTGGCGCGGGCGATCGCCATGGACGGCCATGCCATCGTCACCGCCGAAGACGGCGCCGAAGCACTTGACATCCTGACCCGCGAAAACGGCGCCTTCGACCTGCTGCTCACCGACATCAAGATGCCGGTCATGGACGGAATCGCGCTGGCGCTGGCCGTGGCGCGGGATTTTCCGGATCTGACAATCCTCTTGATGACCGGCTTTGCCGACCAGCGCGAACGCGCGCACGGCCTCAACGCTATCGTGCACGACGTGGTGACGAAACCGTTCTCGGTAGCCGACATCCGCACCGCGGTGACCGATGCCCTGGCGGCGAAGAAGGCGTAGCGGAGCGGAAGGAGAGCAGCGGGAACATTGATGTCGCCGCATTGTCAGCGAACTCCACTTACCTCTCCCGCTTGCGGGGGAGGTCGACGCGCGTAAGCGCGGCGGGTGGGGGAATTCTATCGGCTGGGGCAGGTGCATGCTGAAACACCCCCACCCCGGCCCTCCCCCGCAAGCGGGAGAGGGAGCGCACCTCCGTCGCCGAGAGCGCTCAATAATCCTTCAGCAGCCGCTCGATGTAATCGAGTTCGATCTGCGGGCGCAGTGAATCGCCGAGCCGGCGGCGAAGTTCCTCCAGAATCCGGCGCACCCGCTGCACGTCGATCTCGTCGGGAATCTTGACCGAGGGATCGTCGGGGAATTCGCGCCCGCGCAGCGGACGCCCCAGCGGATCGTTCTGGGCAGCGCCGCTCTGCTGGCGTCCCGGGCGCTGGCCCGGGCCGTCGCCCTGACCCTCGCCGTCGCCCGGCTGCATCGCCTCGGCGAGCTTCTGGGCGCCCTTGCGCAGCGCTTCCAGCGCCTTGCCTTGCGAATCCACCGCGCCATCGGCGTTGCCGTCACCGAGCCTGCCGGTGGCGTCGCCCATCGCGGAATCGGCATCGCCAAGGCCATCGCCGTCCTCGCCGTCGCCCTCTTCGCCTTGCTCACCCTGGCCCTGCTGGCCCTGCTGACCCTTTTCACCCTTCTCGCCACGCTGGCCCTGCCCCATGCCGCGCTTGGCCAGCTCCTGCTGCAATTTCCTGAGCCGGTCGCGCAGGCCCTGCTGATCCTGCTGCAGTTCGCCCATGCTTGGGTCGCCCTGCTTGCCGCGCTGGCGCTCGCGCCGCGAATCCTGGCCCTGCTTGTAGGTCTTGTCGCGCAACTGCTGCTGCTTGCGGATCATGTCGCCGAGTTCGTTCAGCGCCTCCTGCATGTCGCTGTCGCCGGACTGGCCGGGCTGCGCCATCTGCAGGTTTTCCAGCATCTGCTGCAATTGCTCGAGCAGCTGTTTGGCCGCATCCTTGTCGCCGGAGCGCGACAGGCGCTCCATGCGGTCGATCATGTTCTTGAGATCCTGCTGGCTCAGCATCTTGGTGTTGGGATCGAGCGGCCGCGCCAGTTGCTGCGGATTCTTCTGCATCTGCTCGGCGAGCTGGCGCATGAAATTGTCCAGCGCCGCGCGCAGGTTTTCGGTGAGCTTCTTGATCTCCTCGTCGCTGGCGCCGCGCTCCAGCGCCTGCTTGAGCGCTTCCTGGGCGGCCCGCAGCGCTTTTTCGACATCGGTAATATCGCCGTCCTCGATGGTGACGGCGAGCGCCCACAGCGCGGCGACGACTTCGCGCAGCGCCGGATCGGTGCGGGAAGCCTCCAGTTGCCGCGTCACGCTGTAGAGACCGAGATACTGGCCGGCTTCGGGCGTGAACAGATGCGGCGCGATCATCAGCGCATCGAGCGCGGCATGGACCTGCCCAATCTGATTGGCGTCGAGCGCCAGGTTGCGGCGCTGCTCGATCAGCGCGCGCGCCAGCGGCTTGGTGAACAGCCGCTCCGGAAGCCGCATCTCGAACGGCTCGCTGGTGCCCTCATTGCCGGCCTCGTCCTTCGCCGTCAGGGTCAGGGTGACGTCGGCGCCGGCATAGGGGTCTTCGGAGAGATCCTTGACGGTCTGCCCGACGCCGTTGCGGGTGCGGGCATTGGGCAGCGCCAGCGCAAACTGCGGCGCGTCGAACAGCGGCCGCGGCGGCGTCGCGTCCTTTGCAGGGTCCCTGGCCTGATCACCGGGGCGGGCCGCGAAACGCGCCTGCGCTTCGGTGACGCCGTAGTCGTCCTCGATCTTGTAGGACATCTGCAGCGAGCCGCGGGCCTGGCGTTCCGGATCCTTGGCGAGCGCAATGGTCGGCGCGCGATCGCCGGTGGCGCTGAACTTCCATTGCGGCTGCCCGGAGGGCGAGCGGACCTGCGCGGCGCCGTCGCCGGCGATGGTGAATTGCTTCTCGTTGGTGCCTTTGGGCGCCTGCTCGACCGCGGCGGCCTCGGTGACTGCGCCAGACGTCACCACATCGAGCGTGCCGCCGCTCGAGCGCACGATCAGCGTCGAACCCGCCGGAACCGGTAACGGTCCGGCGGGTTCCGCGGCAGCCGCTGCGGCGTCCTTGTTCGCAGCCGACAGGATGATCGGGGGTTTGCCGGTGTACAAGGGCGGCGTCACCCAGGCGTCGACCCTGATATTGGCGGGCGCCAGCACACCGTTCCAGTCGAACGCCGCAGCGATCCGCACGCGGCGCTCGTCGCCGGCGGCCACATAGGTCGCCACCAGCAACACCGCGACCAGCGCGCGCAGCGCCCAGGGATCGTGGATCGGCAGCCGCGGCGACGGCAGGCCGGCGCGGATCCGCTTGAGCGAAGCCAGCGTGCGCTCGCGCTGCGCCTGCCATAGTGCCAGCGCCACCGGATCCCGGGTTGCCAGCGTATCGGTCAGCGCGGTCGCCGGGCGGTGGCGGATGCCGGTGCCGCGGTCGAGCCGGCCGAGAGCGGCTTCGCGGCTCGGCCAGCGAAATTTTACCAGCGGCCAAAGCGAGGCGAACGCCGCCAATACGAACAGGCCGATGCCGATGGCGCGCGCGATAAACGGCAGCGTCAGCCACAATCCGGCCCACGATACCACCAGAAACAGCCCGATCAGGCTCAGCAGCCGCGCCAGATGCGGCCAGGTCTGCTCCCAGGCGATGGCGTATTTCGCCCGCTGCAGGGCCTGACCGAGCTGCAGCCGGGAGGCGGCATCGGGATCGCGCGCAGGTTCTGACGGGTCGGGAATGGCGCCGCTCAATCAACTCTCCGGGTTGGCCCGAACAGAATCCTAGCACAACGGCGGCAGTGAGGCACCCGTTCCTGATGTAACCCACACCCGGAAATACGCATAACACGAAGGCGTGACTGCGCAGCCCTGACCCCGTAACGTCCGCCGCGAACCATCAAGATCACCCGCAAGGAAATGCCAAGGAAACGTCATGGACCAGAAAACGCACGACAAGGGACTGGAAATTCGCAAGGCGGTGCTGGGCGAGGCCTATGTCGCCAACGCCCTGAAGAATTCAGACGATTTCAACAAGCCGTTCCAGGAACTGGTCACCGAATATTGCTGGGGCGCGGTGTGGGGCCGCGAGGAACTGCCGCGCAAGACCC
>JAUXWH010000082.1 GCA_030681365.1 Bradyrhizobium sp. | reverse complement strand
TCACCCGCATCATCATCTACGCGCTGGCGGCGGTCAGTCTCTATCTCATCATGGGCTATGGCGGCATGATGAGTTTCGGGCACGCCGCCTATCTCGGGATCGGCGGCTATGCGGTCGGCATTCTCGCCCATGAAGGCGTCGGCTCCGGCTTTATCCAGTGGCCGGTGGCGCTTCTCGCCTCGGCGCTGTTCGCGCTGGTGATCGGCGCGCTCAGCTTGCGCACCCGTGGCGTTTATTTCATCATGATCACGCTGGCCTTCGCGCAGATGGCGTACTACGTCGCCTCGGGACTGGCGCGCTATGGCGGCGACGACGGCCTGACGATCTACAAGCGCAGCGATTTCGGCGGCCTGATCGACCTGTCGAACCGCGTGCAGTTCTATTATCTCTGCCTCGGTTGCCTGTTCGGCGGCATCTATTTGATCTGGCGCATCGTCAATTCGCGCTTCGGCATGGTGGTGCAGGGGCTGCGCTCCAACGAACGGCGCATGCAGGCGATCGGCTTTCCGGTCAACCGCTACAAGCTGGTATGCTTCGTCATATCAGGCACCATCTGCGGCCTCGCCGGCGCGCTGCTCGCCAACAACACCGATTTCGTCAGCCCGGCCTCGATGTACTGGACCCGTTCCGGCGATCTCATGGTGATGGTGATCCTCGGCGGCATGGGCTCGCTGTTCGGCCCCGTGCTGGGCACCATCGCGTTTCTGCTGCTGGAAGAGGCGTTGTCGCAGTTCACGGAGTACTGGGCGCTGATCATGGGCCCGCTGCTGCTGTTGATCGTGCTGTTCGCGCGCGGCGGCATCGACGGAATGCTGGGGAGGGCGCCCCGTGGCTGAACCGCTGCTCCGCGTCGAGGATCTGGTCTGCCGGTTCGGCGGCGTGACGGCGACCGACCATGTTTCGCTCGACGTCAACAAGGGCGAATTGCACGCCATCATCGGGCCGAACGGCGCCGGCAAGACCACGCTGATCAGCCAGCTCACCGGGCAGCTGATGCCGCATTCCGGCGCGGTTCGCTTTGCCGGCCAGGACATCACGCGGCTGCCGGCGCATCGCCGCAGCCGGCTCGGGCTGGCGCGCTCGTTCCAGATCACCTCCCTGCTGCCCGACTTCACCGCCGCCGACAACGTCGCGATGGCCGCGCAGGCGCATGACGGGCACTCCTTCCGGTTCTGGGGCGATGCCCGCAAGGAAAAGGGCCTGCGCGAAGCGGCGCGCTCGGCGCTGTCGAGGGTCGGGCTCGAACACCGCGCCGATACCGTCGTCTCGGAGCTGAGCCATGGCGAGCAGCGTGAGCTCGAACTGGCGGTGGCGCTGGCGACAAAACCGCAACTGCTGCTGCTCGACGAGCCGATGGCCGGGCTCGGCGCCACCGAGTCGGCGCAGATGGTAAAACTGCTGCAGGAGCTGCGGCGCGAAGTCACCATCGTGCTGGTCGAGCACGACATGAACGCGGTGTTCGCGCTGGCCGATCGCATCACCGTGCTGGTCTATGGCCGCGTCATCGCCTGCGACGCGCCGGCCGCGATCCGCCAGCACGACGAGGTCAAGCGCGCCTATCTCGGCGATCAGCATGTGGTCACCCGCCATGACTGATGCCGCACCGCTGCTCGAAGTCGATGCCATCGAGACCTGCTACGGCCTCAGCCAGGTGCTGTTCGGCATGTCGCTGTCGGTACGCTCGGGCGAGATGGTGGCGCTGCTCGGCCGCAACGGCATGGGCAAGACCACGACCATCCGCTCCATCATGGGCCTGACGCCGGCGCGCGCGGGCAGCGTCCGTTTTGCCGGACACGAGGCGCGTCAGCTGCCCTCGTTCCGGATCGCGCAGCTCGGCATCGGCCTCGTTCCCGAGGGGCGCCAGATCTTTCCCAATCTGACCGTGCGCGAAAATCTCGTCGCCGCCTCCGGCAACCGGCTGGGCAATCCCGATCCCTGGACCATGGACAAAATCCACGCGCTGTTCCCGCGGCTGGCCGAGCGCGGCGCCAATATGGGTGGCACGCTGTCCGGCGGCGAGCAGCAGATGCTGGCGATCGGCCGCGCGCTGATGACCAATCCGCGGCTGCTGATTCTCGACGAGGCTACCGAGGGCCTGGCGCCCCTGATCCGCGACGAAATCTGGAATTGCCTCTCGCTGCTCAAGGGTAAGGGACAGTCGGTGCTGGTGATCGACAAGAACGTCGAAAACCTCACCCGCATCGCCGACCGCCACTACATCATCGAACGCGGCCGCGCGGTCTGGAGCGGCACATCGGACGAACTGATCGCCGCGCCGGAACTGCAGCACCGGTATCTGGGGATTTAGATTTTCGAGCCCGGAAATTCGATTTCCGTCAGCGTCCCTGTCTTGTATCTGCGGCTGACGAGAGCATGATGTCCAGGTCGATCGCTTGAAGCTGATCGACCATGGCGACGCATCAAGCGCGCCCGGGGTTTCGTCGCCTTCACGTGGTGCGCCTCCGCGGAGCACATTCACGACGCGGCAGCCCCTCAAGTCAGCGAGCCGTCAGGGCCAGCCCTGGCGGCTCACTTGTTTTCAATGCCCACACCCGTCATTGCGAGGAGCACTTGCGACGAAGCAATCCAGCTTTTTTGCGTGCTGCGCCGAAGCTGGATTGCTTCGCTTCGCTCGCAATGACGGATTGAGCGACCGCGTCCGCGCTCAAAACATCTCGAAATATTCCCGCTGCTCCCAGTCCGACACCTCCGCCTGAAACCGCTCGATCTCGGCGTTCTTGATGTGGACGTAGTAGTCGACGAACTCCGCGCCCAGCGCCTCGCGGAAGAACGGGTCGTCCCGCAGCGCGAACACCGCCTCGCGCAGCGTCTTCGGCAGCAGTTCCGCCTTGGTCTCGTACGGCGTATCCGCCGAGGGGCCGGGATCGAGGGCCCGATCGACGCCGTCGAGGCCGGAGAGAATTTGCGAGGCCATGTAGAGATAGGGATTGGCAGCGGGCTCGCCGATGCGGTTTTCCAGGCGGGTCGCGGCATCATGGGGGCCGCCGAGCACGCGGATCATGACGCCGCGGTTGTCGCGTCCCCAGATCGCGCGGTCCGGCGCAAGCGAATAGGAGCGGTAGCGCTTGTAGCCGTTGATGGTCGGCGTCGTGAACACGGTCGAGGCGCGGGCGTGCCGCAGCAGCCCTGCGAGATAGGCGCGGCCGAACGCGCTCAGGGCCTCGCCGCCGTCCTTGGCCATGAAGGCGTTCTCGCCGCCGGCGCGCGAGACGATCGACTGGTGCAGATGCCAGCCGGAGGCAAACACGTTCGGCAGTTTCGGTCGGCACATGAAGGTGGCGTGATAGCCGTGGCGGCGGGCGATCTGTTTCACGGCGCTGCGAAACAGCACCATGTTGTCGGCGGGCTCGAGGCCTGATCGAGGTGCAAAGGTAAACTCGCACTGGCTCGGGCCGAACTCCACCTCGACCGAGCGCAAGGGAAGGCCGAGCGCCAGCACGTCGCGCCGGATGATTTCCAGCACCGGCTCCATCTGGTCGTAGCGCTGCTCGGTCAGATACTGGTAGCCGTGCGACAGCAGGCTGACGTCCGGCGGCGTGCCGGGCTGTCCCGCATGCTCCGGCGACATCTTTGCGTCTTCCAGTTTGAAGACATGAAATTCGACTTCCAGGCCGGCAACGAAATCGTAGCCGCGCTGTGCGAGTCTATCCAGAACGCCGCGATAGAGATTTCGCGTCGCGAACGGCACCGGCCGCCCGTCGGCGAAATGCAGGTCGCACATCAGCCATCCCGTGCCCGGCGTCCACGGCAGCACGCGAAAGGTGGTGGGATCGGCCACCATCAGCACGTCGGCGGCGCCCTCCATCTCCTCCATGCCGAAACCGCCGCCGGAGGTGAACACCGGAAACACCGTGCGGTGCGAGGTGTCCTTGGCCAGCATCGTGGTGGTGATCGAGCAGCCGCTCTCCAGCGAGGCCAGCGCCTCGCTCGCCACCAGCGTCTTGCCACGGAGGATGCCGTGCTGGTCGGGGAACGACAGCCGGATCACCTCCAGCTTCTGCTCTTCGACGATTTTTCGAAGACGGTTTGCCGCCTCTTGCTGCTCCTTGGACCAGAGTCCGTGACTACAGACAAAACTCAACGCGTCACCCCATTCCTGGTGCTGTCATTCCGGGTTCGGCTCCGCGAGCCGCCCCGGAATGACGGTGCCCTATCATCAAACCGCCTTGAGATGCCGCACCTTGTCGGCGATCTCCTGCGGCACCGGGGCGGCCCAGGGCGCGCTGCGGCGGCGCTTGACGTCGACTTCCATCCAGAAGGTTTCCCAGCCGCGGGTCGGGCCGATGCCGTCCATGGTGGCGGGGCCCTGGATGCTGCGGGCATGGGCGTCGTCGAGGAACAGCATCGGCTTCTGGCCACCCGCGACCTTCTCGATCTCCTGCCGCAGCAGCCGGCGGTATTGCACGATCGCCTTGTCCGAAGTGCCGAGATGCTCCCTGGTGCGGTCCTGGATAGCTCCCATCGATTCCACCGCCCACTGGTCGTGCACGTTGATGTCGGCGCCCATGCCGGTGTAGGTCGCGGTCGCCTGCTCGTGCGGATCGAAACCGTAATCATTGGTCTTGTTCTTGCGCGATTTATAGTCCGGCAATTCGTAGAGTTCGAGCCGCTGCTCGCGCATCTTGTTCTTGTCGACCGGCGCCGAATAGGAGGTGAAGATCGCGTACCAGTAGCAATTCTCGTCATCGACAGGCACATGCCACTGCGTGATCGTCATCTCCGTGCTCATCGGAATGACGAAGCCGTGCGGAAACAGCTGGTTGGTGACGCGCACGTGAGTCCGCTCGTCGTCGAGCTCGCGCAGCGCGATCAGCCGCAGGCCGTATTCGGTGTGCTCGACATTGATGATCGGGCGGTCATATTCGCGCAGGATCTTGGTCATCGGCATGTCGCTGCCGGCCGAGGCGCCGCGAAACTGCTTGCCGTAGGCGCCTGACGTGTCCTCGTCCTCGAAGAAGCGATGCAGGAACGAGGCGTGCGCCGGATCGATGCCGACCTCGAGCGCCTGCAGCCAGTTGCAGTTGATATGGCCCTTGAACGCGAAGGTGTGGCTGTCAGGCGCGACGAAGCAGTCGATCTCCGGAAACGCCGGCGGCGCGCCTTCGCCCAGATATGCCCAGAGGATGCCGCGCTTCTCGATCACGGGATAGGCGCGCTGGGTGACGTTCTTGCACAGCGGCGAATCCTTCGGCTCGGCCGGCGTCTCCAGGCACTTGCCTGCGACGTCGAACAGCCAGCCGTGAAAGGCGCAGCGCAAGCCGCCGTTTTCCAGCCGGCCGAAGGCGAGATCGGCGCCGCGATGCGCGCAATGCCGCTCGATCAGGCCGTAGCGGTTCTGCTCGTCGCGAAACAGCACCAGGTCTTCGCCGAGCAGTTTGACCGGCCGCACCGGGCGCGGTCCCGTCAGTTCATCGACCAGCGCCGCCGGCTGCCAGTAATTCCGCATCAGCTTGCCGCACGCATCCTTCGGGCCGGTGCGGGTGATCATGTCGTTGGCTTCCTGGCTCATCATGGCGGTGTTCTCCGGACCAGCGGTGCGGCCTGAATGTCGTTTGGAATCAAGTTACTAGGCTTGTGGGGCGCCGCAAGGGGATTCCTTCGCCAGTGCGGCCTTATCGCGGGCAGCGTTAAGCTTCGCAAGTGCATTCCCCGGATGCTGCGCAGCATGCCGCCCTTCGCGGCATGGTGCGCTGCTGATCCGGGGTGCATCGATTTGGCACGAATGGGTACCGGCTCTGCGGAGCAGCGCAAGGGCGCTGCTCCGCGTCCGGGACACGAGAGGGGATTAACCCCGCGCGAACATCTTCGCTTCGCTCTGCAGCACCGGCGCCACGGCATCGACCAAGCGCGCAGCGGCGGCGTCGACCGAAAGGCCTGAGGTGTCGACCACTGCATTGGCCCGCGCATAGAGCGGTTCGCGGCTGAGCAGAATGGTGCGCAATTCCGCCATCGCGGAGCGGTCGTCCGCCATCGGGCGCAAATCGCCCTGGCCGCGCACCCGCGCCATGTGTTCTTCGGGGCGGGCCTTCAGCCAGATGGTGTAGAACGACTGCAGGATCAGGTCGAAGGTCAGTGGCTCCGAGACGATGCCGCCGCCGGTCGCCAGCACCATCAGTTCTTTTCGCGCCAGCAATTGGCCGAGGGCGGCCTGCTCCATGCGCCGAAAACCTTCCTGGCCGTAGAGCGCGATGATTTCGGCGACCGACAGGCCGTTCTGCCGCTCGATCTCCTTGTTGAGCTCGACAAAGCTCCAGCCGATCTTCTTCGCCAGCATCCTGCCGAGGGTGGATTTGCCGGCGCCGCGCAGGCCGATCAGGGCGATGCCGGAAAACGACACCCGATGCGCCGATGCGCCGTGGCCCTGGCCGGACAGCGTCTCCCGGGCCTGCGCGATCTGGTTCGGCGTCGCCTTGCGCAGGAGGTCGCGGATCACGGGCCAGTCGGGCGAGGGTTCGTTCGCGGGAATGAGGTCCTCGAGATGCGCGCCCATCGCGTTCGACACCCGGCGCAGCAGCACGATCGAGACGTTGCCCTTGCCGCTTTCGAGCTGGGCGATATAGCGTTCGGAAATGCCGGAGACCTTTGCCAGCACCTTGCGCGACATGCCGCGCAAGGCACGCATGGTGCGGACACGCTGACCGAGCTGCTCGAGAAAGCCGGTTTCGGGATCGAGATTGTCGGTCATATCCCTTGTCGTTCTCAAGGCTGCGGCGGCACTTCGGAAACATAATGCCGGCGAGCATTGACAGCAAGCGCATCTAGTGCATTTCTATGAATTATAATTCTTAAATTGGGGAGGAGACGTCGTGACACGCTTTTGCTTTGGGAGCGCGGCATGAGCGGCAGTTCCTACAACGCGGTGAGCTGGCTGCTCGACCGCAATGTCGACGAGGGCCGCGGGACAAAACTCGCCTTCACCGACACCGTCTCCGAACTGACCTATGGCGGTCTGCAGCAGCAAACCTGCCGTGTCGCCAATCTGCTGCGCCGGCTCGGCGTCCGCCGCGAAGAACGCGTGGCGATGATCATGCTCGACACCGTGGATTTCCCGGCGGTGTTTCTCGGCGCGATCCGCGCCGGCATCGTGCCGGTGCCGCTCAACACGCTGCTCACCTCGGATCAGTATGCCTATGTGCTGGCCGACTGCCGCGCCCGGGTGCTGTTCATCTCCGAGGCGCTGCTGCCTGTCGTCAAGGACATGGTCGGGCGGATGCCGGATCTCGAACATGTCGTCGTGTCCGGCCAGGACGCGCACGGCCACAAGAAACTGTCCGATGAACTCGCGCGTGAAAGCGATTCATTCACGACTGTCGCCACCCATGCCGACGAGCCGGCGTTCTGGCTGTATTCGTCGGGGTCGACCGGCATGCCCAAGGGCGTGCGTCATCTGCATTCCAATCTGGCGGCGACCGCGGACACCTACGCCCGGCAGGTGCTCGGCATTCGCGAGGACGACGTCTGCCTGTCGGCCGCAAAGCTGTTTTTCGCCTATGGCCTCGGCAACGCCATGACCTTCCCGATGTCGGTCGGCGCCACCACCGTGCTCAACTCCGAGCGGCCGACGCCGGCTTCGATGTTCGCGCTGATGAACAGATACAACCCGTCGATCTTCTTCGGCGTGCCGACGCTGTTCTCGTCGATGCTGAACGACGAGGCGCTGAAGCATGAGCGCGGCGGCTCCCGCCTGCGAATCTGCACCTCGGCCGGCGAAGCGCTGCCGGAATCGGTCGGCAATGCCTGGAAGGCGCGCTTCGACGTCGACATTCTCGACGGCGTCGGTTCGACCGAGCTGCTGCACATCTTTCTGTCGAATGCGCCGGGCGACATCAAATACGGCACCGCGGGCCGTCCGGTGCCGGGCTACAGGGTGCGGCTGGTGAACGACGCCGGCGACGACGTCCCCGACGGCGAGGTCGGCGAACTGCTTGTCGATGCGCCCTCCGCCGGCGAGGGTTACTGGAACCAGCGCAGCAAGACCCGTCAGACCTTCGCCGGCCACTGGACCCGTACCGGCGACAAATACATCCGCGACGCCGACGGCCGCTACACCTTCTGTGGCCGCAGCGACGACATGTTCAAGGTCTCCGGCATCTGGGTGTCGCCGTTCGAGGTCGAGAGCGCGCTGATCACCCATCCCGCGGTGCTGGAAGCCGCCGTGGTGCCGGAAGCCGATCCGGAAGGATTGTTGAAGCCGAAGGCCTTCGTGGTGCTGCGACCGGGTTCGGGCACGGACGGCCTGCACGAGGCACTGAAGGAGCACGTCAAGCAGAAGATCGGCCCGTGGAAATATCCGCGCTGGATCGACGTGGTGGAGAGCCTGCCGAAGACGGCGACCGGGAAGATTCAAAGGTTCAAGCTGCGGGATGGCACCAGCAATTAGTCGTCATGGCCGGGCTTGACCCGGCCATCCACGCCTTCGCTGCGACAAAGTAAGACGTGGATGCCCGGGTCAGGCCCGGGCATGACGAATGAGAGTCGAGACGCAGGCATCAGTCATGACCAAACTCCCCCCCTCCGGCTTCCTCAAGATCGGCGCGGCCGATCTCGAATACCGCATGATCGGGCCCGCGCCGGATCAGGCGCCGACCATCGTCATGCTGCATGAGGGCCTCGGCTGCGTCGGGCTGTGGGGCGATTTTCCGGACCGGCTGCAGGCCGCGACCTCGGCCGGCGTCTTCGTTTATTCGCGCGCCGGCTATGGCGCCTCGACCAGGGCCGCGCTGCCGCGTCCGCTCGATTACATGCATATCGAGGCGCGCGAGGTGCTGCCGAAGTTGCTGGACGCCATCGGCTTTCGTCGCGGGCTTCTGCTCGGCCACTCCGATGGCGCCTCGATTGCGGCGATCTATGCCGGTTCGCATCAGGACCATCGCGTCCAGGGCATCGCGATGATCGCGCCGCACTTTATCGTGGAAGATATATCGGTGAGCTCGATCGCCGCGATCAAGCGCGCCTACGAGACCGATGGGCTCAAGGCAAGACTTTCGCGCTGGCACAAGGATGTCGACAACGCCTTCTACGGGTGGAACGACGCCTGGCTCAACCCGAAATTTCGTTGCTGGGATATTTCGGACTATCTCGCCTATATTCGCGTGCCGGTTGCGATCCTGCAGGGGGCCGACGATCAGTATGGGACAATCCGGCAGATCGAGATAGCAAGGGAAGAGTGCTATTGTCCGATCGATGTGACGGAAATATCCGGGGCTGGACATTCGCCGCATCGCGAGGCACCCAAGACGACGCTCGATACCATCTCGGATTTTGCAAGACGCATTTTATATACGCATGAAGGCTCGCAGGGGCGCGCCGCTTAAAACATTGGTCAGGCGATGCCGCGATGAGCATCCCTTCGTCATCAGGCGCCAGCCTTCCGCTGCCGCGTTGGGCCTATGTGCCCGGCGCGGCCGCGGATGCCGACGCCGACTACGATACGCTGGCGCAGGTCATGGCGCTGGTGCCCTCCCGATTCCGCGACTTCGTCCCGGCGCGTCACCCGGCGCTGCGCTACGGCCTGGCGCTCAACGACCACGGCTTCTTCTGGGAGTCGCAGCAGGTGCTGGAAGCGGTTTGGGCGGCGGCGCCGCAAGGCGGCCGCGAGCGGATCCTGCTGCGTGCCTGCACCCAGATCGCCGGCGCCAATCTGAAACTCCGGATGATGAAGTCTCACGCCGCGAGCCGGTTGCTCGGCGAAGCGCTCGGAGAACTCAAGACCCTCAGCCTGCGCAAGGCGGTGGCCGGTGGTGACGGGTTCGCCGACGGCTTCCCGACCGCGGCGCTTGCGGCGCTGCTGCAGGCCAAGCTGGCGTTGCCACTGCTCTCCAAGGCCGATTGGGTAAAGATCGGTGCGGCCGGCCGCACATGAAACAAAATGCAGTTTTCTTCGTTTTAGGGTAGACCAATTCAAAAACATGCACTATTGTGCATATTGAGAGATCAATCAGGGTGGCCCCATGGCTGGCGAAGATCGCGTCCTTGCAGGCGGCGCGAAATACATCGATTTCCAGACCGACCCGTCTCGCTACCGGCATTGGAAGCTGGATGTCGATGGCGAAGTCGCGACCCTGACGATGGATGTCGATGAAAACGGCGGCCTGTTCGAAGGCTACCAGCTCAAGCTGAATTCCTACGATCTCGGCGTCGATATCGAGCTTGCCGATGCGGTGCAGCGGCTGCGCTTCGAGCATCCCGGCGTCAAGGTCGTGCTGCTGCGTTCGGGCAAGAACCGCGTGTTCTGCGCCGGCGCCAATATCCGCATGCTGGCCGGCGCCACCCATGCCCACAAGGTCAATTTCTGCAAATTCACCAACGAGACCCGCAACGGCCTGGAGGATTCCAGCGAGAATTCCGGCCAGCGCTTCGTCACCGTCATCAACGGCACCGCGGCCGGCGGCGGCTATGAGCTGGCGCTGGCCACCGATCACATCATCCTCGCCGACGATGGCGCGGCGGCGGTGGCGCTGCCCGAAGTGCCGCTGCTGGCGGTGCTGCCGGGCACCGGCGGGCTGACCCGCGTGGTCGACAAGCGCAAGGTGCGCCGCGATCACGCCGATTATTTCTGCACCATCGAGGAAGGCATCAAGGGCAAGCG
>JAUXWH010000076.1 GCA_030681365.1 Bradyrhizobium sp. | reverse complement strand
AGGCGCGATTTTCGTCGAGGAACTGGCCGAAATCCCCGACAATACCAACGCGCCGGTGGTGTTTTCGGCCCACGGGGTGCCCAAATCGGTGCCCGCGGACGCCCGCGCCCGCAATTTCTTCTCGCTCGACGCCACCTGCCCCCTGGTCACCAAGGTGCACCGGGAGGCCGCCATCCATTTCAAGCGCGGCCGTGAAATCCTCCTGATCGGGCATTCCCACCATCCCGAGGTGGTCGGCACGCTCGGCCAGCTGCCGGTCGGCGCGGTGACGCTGATCGAGACCGCGGAAGACGCCAAGACCTTCACGCCGAAGGATCCCGACAATCTCGCCTTCGTGACCCAGACGACGCTGTCGATCGACGACACCGCCGAGATCGTGGCGCTGTTGAAGGAGCGGTTTCCGAACATCTCCGGCCCGCACAAGGAAGACATCTGCTACGCCACTACCAACCGCCAGCTCGCGGTCAAGAAGGTGGCGCCTGTGGTCGACGCCCTGATCGTGGTCGGCGCGCCGAATTCGTCGAATTCGCAACGCTTGCGTGAAGTCGCCGAGCGCGAGGGCTGCCCGGTTTCGGTGCTGGCGCAGCGCGCCAGCGATCTCGACTGGAAGATGTTCGAGGGCATCAAGAGCCTCGGCATCACCGCGGGCGCCTCGGCGCCGGAGGTGATCGTCGAGGAGATCATGGGCGCCTTCGCCGAGCGCTACGAACTGCATGTGGAGACGGTCTCGGCCGCGGAGGAGAACGAGTTCTTCCCGCTGCCGCGCTCGCTGCGGCCCGACGCGGCGTAGGCGGCATGGCGGTTTATACCGACGTCGCCGCCGACGAGCTTGCGGAATTCCTCGGGCATTACGACATCGGCGAACTCATGTCCTACAAGGGCATCGCCGAGGGCGTGGAGAATTCCAATTTCCTGCTGCACACCACCAAAGGCTCGTTCTTCCTGACGCTGTACGAAAAGCGCGTCGCGCTCGGGGACCTGCCATTTTTCCTCGGGCTGATGGGGCATCTCGCCAGCCACGGCATCAGCTGTCCGCAGCCGGTGAAGACGCGCCGCGGCGACATGCTGGGCACGCTGGCCGGACGGCCCGCCGCGATCATCGATTTCCTCGAAGGGGTGTGGCCGCGCAAGCCGAATGCCGGCCATTGCGCCGCCGTCGGGCAGGTGCTGGCGAAAATGCACCAGGCCGGGCGCGATTTTCCGATGACCCGCGCCAACGCGCTGTCGGTATCCGGCTGGCGGCCGCTGTTCGACCAGGCCGCGTCGCGCGCCGATACGCTGCAGCACGGCCTGCGCCAGCTGATGAGCGACGAACTCGACCATCTGGAGAGATCCTGGCCGAACCATCTGCCGGTCGGCGTCATACATGCCGACGCGTTTCCCGACAATGTGCTGTTCCTCGGCGACAAGCTGTCGGGCCTGATCGACTTCTATTTCGCCTGCAACGATATCCTGGCCTATGACGTCGCCATCTGTCTCAACGCCTGGTGCTTCGAGGCCGATCATTCCTTCAACGTCACCAAGGCGCGCGCCTTTCTCGGCGCCTATGGCCGCGAGCGCCAGC
>JAUXWH010000072.1 GCA_030681365.1 Bradyrhizobium sp. | reverse complement strand
ATCGCGCCATGGCCATGCTCGAACAATTCCGGCTGGTCGACCGCGCGGCGGATCCCGCCTCCGCGCTCTCCCACGGCCAGCAGCAATGGCTCGAGATCGCGATGGCGCTGGCGCCGGAGCCGAGGCTTCTGCTGCTGGACGAGCCGACCGGCGGCATGAGCCTTGAGGAACGGCGGGTGACCGGCGAACTGCTGCAGCCCATCAAGAAGCGTTGCTCCCTCGTGATCGTCGAGCACGATCTCGACTTCATCCGCGACATCTGCGACCGGCTGACGGTGCTCGATCAGGGCAGCGTGCTCGATTGCGGCTCGGTCCAGCACATCCAGTCCAGCGCCAGAGTCCAGGAGGTCTATCTCCGCCGTGCCTGACGACAAATTCCTCGATATAAGCGATCTCGACGCCGGCTATGGCCGCAGCCAGGTCCTGTTCGGCGTCAGTATGAGCGTGCCCTGGCGCGGCGGCGTTGCGATTCTCGGCCGCAACGGCGCCGGCAAGACCACCCTGATGAAGGCCATCGTCGGCGAATTGCCGCTGCTGGCCGGCTCCGTCAGCCTCGATACCCGCGATGTCGGAAAACTGCCGACCGAGCAACGCGTCCGCCTCGGCATGGGATACGTCCCGCAGGAACACTCGGTGTTCTCAAGGCTTTCGGTGCGCGACAATCTCGCGGTCGGCGCGCTGACCAGCCGCGACAGCGGCGCGACCGATCGCGTGCTGGAAATCTTCCCGAAACTCGGCCAGCGCATGGATCAGGTGGCGGGCACGCTGTCCGGCGGCGAACGAAAAATGCTGGCCATCGCCCGCGCTCTGCTGTCCGATCCCCGGATATTGCTGCTCGACGAGCCGACCGAGGGGGTCTGGATCGGCGTGATCGAGGAAATCACCGAACGGCTGATCGTGCTGGCAAAAGAAATCGCCGTCGTGATCGTGGAGCAGCATCTGGATCTGGCGCTTCGCGTCGCCGATCGGGCCTTCGTGCTCGACCGCGGAAGGGTCGCACTCGCCGGACCGGCGCAGCAGGTTCGCGACGATCCAAGGCTGCTGCAATATCTCGCGCCCTAGTATTTGCCATGTGAGATCGTCAAGTCGCTTGCGGCCCATGCGTCGAGATTCTCATTTTGCTCGCTCCTCCAGAGTGAGCGCAAAGGGCTCATCCGGGCATGGGGCTGTTGTATTTCAGCAAGTTAAACCTCATGCTGAGGAGCGGCGTCTTCGCCGCGTCTCGAAGGATGGGCCGTAACACCATCTATGATGCCAGGTACCGGTACATGCGGTGCCTGACCGGCAGCAGGCCTTTTTCAGGAACAGCGGAGTGAATCGATGTGGCAGCGGCCGTTCTTTCACGATGGAATGCGCGATCTTCAGGATCGCTTCGACGGACGCCGCGTGGCCGAAGCCATCGAAGCCAGGCGCAAACACTATGAGTTCTGGGATGACGAGAAGGAGATGATCCGGAACTCCCCTTTCTTCTTCATCGCGACGTCCTGGCAGGACTACACCGATTGCAGCATCAGGTCGGGCGATCCGGGCTTCGTCCAGATCGTCGGGCCCAACGTCATCGAATTTCCCGAATACGATGGCAATTCGATGTACCGCACCCTCGGGAATATCTCGCGCAACCCCAATGTCGGCCTCTTGTTCGTCCGCTTCGATGGCAAGAGCCGGCGCATCCGCGTCAACGGACGCGCCGCCATCCTGGACGACGCGCAGACCATCGGCCGGCACTTTGGCGCCAGGCTGGTGGTGCGGATCGAGTGCGAGATCTATCCGAACTGCCCGCGTTATTTACCGGACCTGGAGGGAGCCAGGCCATCGCCCTACGTGCCGCACGAGGGTGAGGGCACACCGCCGCCGCCAGAGTGGAAGCATCGCGACTATATCAGCGACATCCTGCCCGCGGACGATCCACATATCCCCATGGTTCGAGCCGATCCGGGCCAGGATCGGTAACCTTGCCGTCGATGAGGCTCCTGATAAGCGGGCTGCGGGCTTGTTTCGCCGGCATTTTGGCCTATTTTGCGGGCATCGTTTCACGGAGACCGCGCCCATGAGCACCCTGAAGCCGCTGCAGATCGACATCGTCTCCGACGTGGTGTGCCCGTGGTGCTACATCGGCAAGCGCCGGATCGAGAACGCGCTGGCGCTGGCGCCGGATGTGCCGGTCGAGATCAACTGGCGGCCATTCTTTCTCAATTCCTGGGTGCCGCGCGAGGGCATCAGCCGTGACGAGTATCTCACCAAAAAATTCGGCTCGGTCGAGGCCTACAAGGGCATCGCCGGCCGCGTCGTCACCGCCGCCAGCGAGGAAGGCCTGACCTACCGGCCGGAGCTGGTCAGGCGCCAGCCCAACACGACCGATTGCCACCGCCTGATTCACTGGGCCGACGCGCAAGGCAAATCCGCCGAGATGAAACAGCGGCTGATGGAACTGTACTTTCGCGACGGCGGCGACCTCACCGACGTCAACGTGCTGGTGCAGGCGTCCGCCGATATCGGGCTGGATGCGGAGGATATCCGAAAACGCCTCGCTACCGACGAAGACGTCGAACTGATCTCGGCGCAGGCGAAGGACGCCTCCGACAAGGGCATTTCCGGCGTGCCGACGTTCGTGTTCGCGCAGAAATACGCCGTATCGGGCGCGCAGCCGGCCGAGCAGCTGGCGCGCGCGATCCGGCAGGTGTCGGCGGAGATCAACGCGCAGGCGGCGGAGTAGGGGGAGCAGCCTCCGTCGGGAAAATTTTCGTCGAACGGGCTCCGCACCTAAAAGCCGATTTGCTCAATCGATTCAATGAATCCACCCGACGGGCAAATCACCCCAAACGTCCGTCAAGCCCTTCGCGTAAAAATATTCTGATTTTCAGAAACTGCAAATCGGTCTATATCGATCGCATCCCGTCCCAATCAGAGGGGCATTGCGCAAGGTCACCAGTGCGGGGCGGGGATGCGGTGGACGCGGATGGTAACCTTGACCAGGGCGCCTGAAGCGGACGGCGAAATGGTGTGGTTCCGACACCCCAAAGGCTGGTGTCAAGTTCGCAAGCTCAGGCGTGCGGGCGACGGTGGCAAAAGCGCAGGGCTCGCCGAGGAGATCACCTATAAGCCGTAAACCATTGCGCGGGGAATGCCGGGTGATTCCGGTGTGACCTGACTAACGCGTGTGCCTTCTACCCACTACACTATTGCACACGCGGCTATCGGGCGCATCGGGCGCCCGGCATTCCCCGCGCCCTCTGATTGGAGAGGGCGGCAAGTTTCCGGCAAACCTCGGGCGAAACGCGCCGCGAGATCGCGAAGCCGTATCTGCTGTATGCAATTGCCTCCGGGGAACGCCGCCACACATACCGCCGTCATCCAGAGGTGCTCGCCGTCTTCGGCGAGCCTCGAAGGATGGCAGCAAGCGAAGTGCTTGTGGCTCATCCTTCGAGGCTCGCAAGGGCTCGCACCTCAGGATGACGACACCGGTGACGGCTCAGGCCCCCTTCAGATAATAATTCGCGCGCTTGCCGAGTGCGATCCTTCGCAGCACGCGGCGCATCGCCAGTGAGGAACGCAGCGGCTTGATTGCGGTCGTGACGGTGCGATAGAACGCCAGCTTCAGCGTGTCGAGCCGCGGCTGGCGGCCCGGCGGCAGCTGCGGCAGGCCGATGCCGCGCAGCATCGAATTGAAGAAATGCAGGTCGTTGACGCGACGCACCTCGCGGGTCTTCCAGGTGATCGCCATCGAGATCGAGAAGCTGCCGGCGGTGCGCACCCAGTGCGGCCACTGGTACGGCACGTAGCAGCCGTCGCCGGCGAACAGATGAAACTCGGTGCCGCGCGGGGCAAAACTGTCGTCGTATTTCAGGTTGCGGTGCTTGGTCATGGAGCGCTCGATCTCGTCGTCGGAGACGATCGAGCGGTCGTTGTTGTCGAAAATCGTGAAGAATTTCTCGCCGTGGATATGGACGAAGAAATTGTCCTCGCTGTCGAGATGGAACGGGGTGGTCGAGTTCGGCGACGACACGAAGATAAAACCTTCGAGCTGCTCGAAGCCGGCGTCGAGCAGGCTGTTGAAGCCGCGCGCCCGCGCCACCGACAGCAGGGTGTCTTCCAGCAGCCGCCGGTATTCCGGCGAATTCTCCACGCGCTTCAGCACCATCCAGGCGCCGGCGGTTTCGATGCGCTTGACCACCTCGACGGGATCGAGATCGACCGAGGGAATCGCATCCGGATCCTGGCTGATCGCGACATTGCCTGAACTGTATTCGATCAGGTCGCGCGGCAACTCGGCGGCGAGCTGCGCGATGCGCGGCAGGTTGAGGAGCGGATGGCCGGCGAGCTTGTGGCGGATCGCGAACGGCTTGAGCGGAAAGTCGCGCTTCAGCGCGTCGTTTCCGGCCGTAATCACCGGGGCTACGGCGGTGACGGTATTCATGACGATTTCTCCTGGCGTTTCCTGATGAAATGGACGACGCGGCGCAGCGGCTCGCGGATCAGCCGGCGCAGTTTCAAGGCGCCGAGGACCAGCGGCACCACGGGATCGCGCGGCCGCAGCGGGATCAGCACGTCGCCGATGGCGAGCCGCCCGCGCCAGATCGGATTGATCATGGGATGATCGGCATTGGCGCTGGAATCGACCATCGCGATATCGGGGTCGGCGCAGAGATGCCGGGTCAGGTCGAGCGTCAGCTGCACGCCGGGCGACAGTTTTGCAAAACGCTCGTCGACGCCGAGCTTGAAGTAGAACGCACGGTCCTGATGCCGCAGCACGATCGCGGCCGCCACCGGCGTGTCGCCGGCGAACAGCGTCACGACCTCGCATTGGCGCAGTTCGGCGAGGTCGGCGGTGGCGCGGCGGACAAAGCCGGCATCGCCATCGTGCTGCTTCAGCGCGGTGCCGCGCTGGGCCTTCCAGCCGGAGGCTTCCAGCGTCAGGAATACCTCGACCGCCGATGCGATCTCCTGCGGCGCGCGCGCCACATCGAAACGGACCTCGCCATGCTCGGCCAGCCTGTTGCGCTGGCGGCGCAATTCCTTGAGTTTCTTCGGCCCGAGCGCATCGCGCAGCAATTCCTCGGCGTCGCGCGTGGCATCGAGGCAGGCGCGGAGATGGGATTGCAGCAGGCGCGGGCGCATGCCGCCCTGCCGCAGCACTTCCGTGAACGCCTTGATGGCGGCGCCATCGAGTGCGACATCGCGCAGGATCAGCGCATGGGCGCCGGCCTTCCGTGCCTCCCGCATCAATCCAATCGCGGCCTCCTCGGCCAACTCGCGATCGAGCGGCGGCGTGCCGAGCGTGCCGGAGGGATCGGCGCTGACCAGAACGGGGAGTGGGATTTTGTAGGCGCGCCACATCGAGATCGCGGGCAACAGCCCGATCAGGCGGGCCGCGCCGTCGGACGAAGGCTGAGCATCGCTCCATGCGGCGAGCGCCGAGACGGCGGTGCGGCCCCGCGCCGAGGCGTTGACCGCCAATTCCCAGTCGGGCAGATAATAGGCGTTCGGCTCAACGGCGCGTTCGGCAAGCGCGCGCCACCGGCTCGCGGCAACGGCGGTGAGAGGGGCAAAGCCGGCATCGCCGCGCGAAGCCGTTGCGGGCGGCGGCCGCTTTGCCGCGGTCACCGAAGTGCCACGGGCCACCGCTCTGTCAGCTATCTCGACCACGTCCCCGTTTCCCCGTTCGCGCTAATCGAAGCGGGCGCGTGGCGCCGCTTCCTTCATTGCGTTGACAGAGAAGCTAGCGAAAAAGATTGGAAAAACCCGCCTGCGCGGCGAAGCAATTTGAGCGGTCGTGTTAACGTGCCGTTTGCCATACGGGCGCGGCGCGGCGAGGGTTGTCGACGTCCGAACAGGTCAGCTCGGCAGCGAAACCGGCTTCTTTTGCCCAGGCACCGCCGCGAGCAGCTCGCTCGTATAGGGGTGTTCCGGCGCGGCGAACAGCGCCGCCGTCGGCTTCAGTTCGACGATCACGCCGCGCTGCATCACGGCGATGCGGTCGCAGATCTGGGCCGCCACCCGCAGGTCGTGGGTGATGAACAGCATCGACAGCCCGAGCCTGCTCTTGAGGTCCTCCAGCAGGTTCAGCACCTGCGCCTGCACCGAGACGTCGAGCGCCGATACGGCTTCATCGGCGACCAGGATTTCCGGCTCGAGCGCCAAGGCGCGCGCAATCCCGATGCGCTGGCGTTGCCCGCCGGAGAATTCGTGCGGATAGCGCTCCATCGCCCCGGCATCGAGGCCGACCAGGGCGAGCAGCTCGCGGCAGCGTGTTTGCGCCATTGCGGGATCGGTACCGTGCGCGATCGGCCCGTCGCTGATGATCTGGCCGACCTTGCGGCGCGGATTGAGCGAGGCAAAGGGGTCCTGAAAAATCATCTGAATGCGGCGGCGCTGGTCGCGCAGCGCCTTGCCTTCAAGCTCGGTGAGGTCGATATCGCCGATCCGGACCGTGCCGCGATCGGCCTCGATCAGCCGCACCACCAGCCGCGCCACCGACGACTTGCCGGAGCCGGATTCGCCGACCAGGCCGAGCGTCTCGCCCTTGAGGATCGAGAAGCTGACCTCGCTTGCGGCCTGCACCGTGCGATCCGGCCGGAACCAGCCGCCCGACGTCACATAGGTCTTGTCCAGGCCGATCGCTTCGATCGCCTTGCCGCGATCGCCCAGCGGCAGACGCTGCGGCGGATCGATCGACGGCACGGATGCCAGCAATGCCTTGGTGTAGGGATGCTGCGGCTGGCCCAGCACCTCCGCCGCGCTGCCCTGTTCGACGACCTTGCCGTGCCGCAGCACCACCACGCGATCGGCGATATCGGCGACCACGCCAAAATCGTGCGTGATGAACATGACCGCCATGTTGCGGCTGCGTTGAAGCTCGCGGATCAGTTTCAGGATCTGCGCCTGCGTGGTGACGTCGAGCGCGGTGGTCGGCTCGTCCGCCACCAGCACCGCGGGCTCCAGCGCCAGCGCCATCGCGATCATCGCGCGCTGCCGCTGGCCGCCGGACAATTGATGCGGGTAGGCCCGCACGATCCGCTCGGGATCCGGAAGTCCGACCTCGCGCGCGAGATCGAGCGACTTGTCCTTGCGCTGGCGCGGCGAGAGCAAGCCATGCGCCTCGAACATTTCCGCCATCTGGTCGCCGATCCGCATCAAGGGATTGAGCGCGGTCATCGGCTCCTGAAACACCATGGCGATGCGCCGTCCGCGCAGGTCGCGCCAGCCGTCTTCGTCGAGCGGCACGATGTTCCTGCCTTCGAACAGGATCGTGCCGGCTTCAGTGGTGACGCTGTCCGGCAGCAGCCCCATCAGCGCGTGCGCGCACATCGATTTGCCCGAGCCGGATTCGCCGACCACGCAGACGATTTCGCCGGGGTTGAGATCGAACGAGACGCCATCGACGGCATACGTCCGTTCGGCACCGCGTGGCAGCGCTATTTTCAGGTCGTTGATGGCGACGGCCGGATCGCAACGCATGGTCAGCGTCCATCCCGTGAAAGCCGCGGGTTGAGCGCGTCATTGAGACCTTCCCCCACCAGATTGAGGCCCAGCACGGAAAGCAGGATCGCAAGCCCGGGAAATACCGTGATCCACCACGCCTGCCGGATCACGGTGCGGCCGGCACCGACCATGTAGCCCCAGGAAATCAGGTTGGGATCGCCGAGCCCGAGAAACGACAGCGAGGATTCCAGCAGGATCGCAGTCGCGATCATCAGGGACGCGAGCACGATCACCGGCGACAGTGCGTTGGGCAGCACCTCGTGCCAGATGATCCAGCGATGGGTCTGGCCGGTGACGATGGCGGCCTGGACGTATTCGCGGCTGCGCAACGACAGCACTTCGCCGCGCACCAGGCGTGCGACCGGAGGCCAGCTCACGATGGCAATAGAAGCGACGATTGAATAGATCGACGGCTGCAGGATCGCCACCAGTACGATGGCGAGCGCGAAGCTCGGAATGGTCTGGAAGAATTCAGTGAAGCGCATCAGGGCATCGTCGATGCGGCCGCCGAAGTAGCCGGCGACGGCACCGAGCGGGATTCCCACCGCCAGCGCCGCCAGCGTCGAGACGAGGCCGACCAGCAGCGACACGCGCGCGCCGTAGATGATGCCGGCAAAGACGTCGCGCCCGAGCGCATCGGTGCCGAGCGGCACGGTGGACAGCGCAAAGGGCGGCAGGAACGGCCGCTGCACCATGCGCCACGGCGAGGTTGGAAAGATCAGCGGGCCGAACAGCGCGATGGCGATCGCGGTCACGACGATGATCAGGCCGATCAGCCCGCTCGGATTGCGCGTCAGCTGTTTCAGAAATCGCTTCATGACACAAATTCGATGCGGGGGTCCACCATGCGGTAGACCAGATCGGTGACCAGGTTGAAGATCAGCACCATCGCCGAGCAGACCACGAAGACGCCGAGCAGGAGGTTGTAGTCGCGCTGCAGCAGCGCCTCGTACATCAGCCGGCCGATGCCGGGCCAGGCAAATACCGTCTCGGTCAGCACCGCGCCGCCGATCAGGGTGCCGGTATGCAGGCCGGCCAGCGTTACCACCGGCAGCAGCGCATTGCGCAGCACGTGCCTGCGCTGGATGACGTTGTCGCTCAGCCCCTTCGCGCGTGCGGTCTTGACGAAATCCAGACGCTTCACTTCGAGCATTGAGGCGCGGGTCATGCGGGTATAGGTCGCCATGAAGAACAGGCCGATGGTCATGGCGGGCATGATCAGATGGGCGCCGACGTCGAGCGCATGCGCAAGGCCGGTGTAGTTGGCGCCGATCGTCTGGTAACCAAAACTCGGCAGCCAATCCAGGGCTACCGAAAACAGCAGGATCGCCATCAGCGCGATCCAGAACAGCGGCGTCGCATAGAACACCAGCGCCGCCACCGTAATGGCGGTATCCGCCCAGGTCCCGGCCCAGCGTGCGGAAAGCGTGCCGAACAGGATGCCCAGCGCCAGCGAGATCGCGAATGCGCTCATCGTCAGCAGCAGCGTCGCCGGCAGCCGATCCAGGATCAGCCGGGAGACCGGTGCCTGCTGACGGAAGGAGTAGCCGAGATCGAGGCTGAGGATGCCCTTGACGTAGATGAACAACTGTTCCGGCAGCGGCCGGTTGAGGCCGAATTTTTCGCGCAGCTGGTTGACGAAGACCTGATCGCTGGCGCCGGCTTCGCCGGCCATCACCACGGCCGGATCGCCCGGCGCGAGCCGGATCAGGAAGAAATTCAGCACGATGATGGCGAGCAGGACGATCGCGCCCTTCACGATCCGCTGGGCAACAAATGACAGCATCAGAACTTCATTGCCGTGGCGGCGCGTGAAACAGCGCCGGGGATTATGTTGGGATATTCCGAGGCCGGGGCGGGGACTCTCGCGACGTACTCGATGGGCATGTCACGCGACCGTGCCGACGCCGCCCTCACTTGTCGAGCCACGCATCACGGAAGCCGTCATTGACGCCGATGGCCGTCGTGATGAGGTCCTTGACCTTGCAGCGGGTAATGGTCGGGAACTGCAGCTCCAGCATCCATGCCACCGGCACGTCCTCGACCAGAATCTTCTGCGCTTTCTCGTAAAGTTCCTTGCGCTTCGAATCCGGTGTCGCAACCGCGCCTTCGGCGAACAGTCTGTCGATCTCCGGGTTCGAGTAACCTTCGACGTTGTTGAACTGCTGGCCCTTGACGATCTGGCTGGAAACGTAATTGCGGCCGACACCGAGCGCCGGATCGCCGTACTGGTAGAGATAGGTGAAGGAAATATCGTAATCCCAATCGCCGATCTTCTGGTTCGAGCCGGGCACGTCGGTGGCAATGGTCTCGATGTTCATGCCGACGTCCTGCAGGTTCTGCTTCACGGCCTCGCCCCAGCGCTGCCAGGTCTCGCCATAGGGCAGGGGCATCAGCCGAACCTTCTCGCCCTTGTAGCCGGCTTCCTTCAGCAGCGCCTTGGCCTTGGCGGGGTCGAACGGGTATTTCGGCACGTCATCGGTATAGAACTTGATGGTCGATGCCGACGGGCCGGTCGCGACCTTGCCGAGGCCGTTCCAGATCACGTCCCTGGCGAAGTTGCGGTCGACCGCGTACATGATCGCCTGCCGGACCTTCTTGTTCGCGGTGGGACCGGCGCGGTTGTTGAGCCACAACCAGGCCAGCGGACTGAAGAATTCCCAGCCCGCGCCCGTAACGCAACTATCCTTGAGCTTGCTCAGGCGGGGAACGTCGAAATTCTCGACCGAGCCGCCGGGGAGCACATCGACCTTGCCGGTTTCGAAGGCGACCGAGCGGGCCGCGGCGTCCGGAATGATCTGCCAGTAGATTTCGTCGAGATAGGGCTTGCCCTTGATGTGATAGTTCGGGTTCTTGACCAGTCGAATGAACGAACCCTTCTGCCACTGCTTGAACATGAACGGACCGGTGCCGATCGGCGCGTTGTTGTTGGCATTGGTCTTGAAGTCGGTGCCTTCATAGAGGTGCTTCGGGACCATCGGCAGCGAGCCGACCTCGAAGATGCCGAGGAACGGGCCGAACGGCTGTTTCAGCGTAAACACCACGGTGAGGGCGTCGGGGGCTTCGACCTTTTCGAGCTGCATCAGGTTGCCGCGCGCGCGCGCATGGGTCTGCTTGAGCATCTCGATCGAGAACAGCACGTCAGCGGAGGTGAACGGCTTGCCGTCGTGCCAGGTCACGTCTGGCTTGAGCTTGAAGGTGTAGACCTTGGCGTCCGCGCTGACGCTCCAGCTTTCGGCAAGGCCGGGCAGCGGTTCCAGTTTCGGGCTGTAGCGCAGCAGGCCTTCGTAGATGTTGCCCGATACCATCTGGGTGGGGCCGTTCTGGATCAAGGCGAGCATCAGGCCGGGCGGCTCGGGCTGGATCACCGCATTGATGACGCCGCCCGTCTTCGGCGATTGCGCCAGCACGACGCCTGCACTGCAGGTCAACAAAAATCCAAGCACGATTCTCTTCAGCATGGTTTACTTTCTGGCCCGGTCCGCGAGCTGCGGAAATCAGGCGCTGTTGGTGTCGCGAAACGTAAGGCAACGGCTGGCCAAGGGTTGCCTGCGGCGAAAGGCTCACATGGTCTCAAGCGCTGCGGCAAGACGAAACTGGCGACAGTTGGCGACTAAAAAATAGACAAGTTCTGCTGTGTTGTTTTTTCGATAGAAGCGCCTGTGCGGCAGTCGAAACCGGCAATTCGACGTCGGATCTGCCGGCCCTTTGCGCGGCTCGTTTCGACTCGTGTGATGTGTCTTGCGGCAGATCGTTCCCGTGTCCCCGTCCGGATCGCGCATTTGCGGCAACACTTTGCCCGCCAACTTCGGGCTGCCGCTATCCCGACCACGCCCCCCGTTTCCCCGTTCGCCACGATCGCAGCGGGCGCGTGGCGCCGCTTGCTGCGTTGTCTTGACGGAGAAGCCAGCGAAAAGATCGGAAAAGCCCCGCCTGTGGCGCGAAGCAATTTGAGCGGTAGGTTAACCACGCGTTCATCATGAGGAGTTCGTGAACAGGCTGTCGTCGCCTTGCCTGGCGTTCGGCTATCCCGGGTCCGGCCGGGCCCGGGCTTCCGGTTGATCTAGATCAACAACGCAGATCGAGTCGGTGTACCCGAGACTTAATTTCAGCCTGCTAGGAACGGTCCGACAGCGCTGTCGATAGTTCATTGCAGTGAAGAAAACGTGGAACGCATGAGTTTCATCAGGAAGAACTTCGGATGAAGCAGTCGGATCAACCATCGAGAGTGTGGCATATCCCCGGCATCCGCTTGCAGGGTGCCGTGGTGCTGGCCGTCGCCGGCTCGGCCGCGATTGCGCTCCAGCTGTCGCCCGGAGTGTCCGGGCTCTACGCCATTCCGGCTGTCGTCGCGGTCCTGCTCGCAGGCAGTATCTACGCCAGGCAGGGGTTGAGGGGCACGCGCGCGGCATCGTCGTACGCGCGGCCTGAGATGCTGTTGGCCACGGCGATCGAAAGTACCCCGAACGGCCTGGGCATCTTCGACGCCGACCTGAGGATGGTAATCAGCAATAGTCACTTCGCCACCATGTATGGGCTGACGCCGGCGCAGACCCAGCCTGGGACGTCGCTGCTCGATATTCTCGACAGCCGTGCGGCCGCTTCCTGCTGCCCGCCGGATGCGACGGAATATGTCGCCGGTTGCCTCGGAAACGGCGGTTCCCGGGCGATACTCGATACCACCGACAAGCTCAGGAACGGAAATATCATCGCCGTCAGCCGCCATCGCATGCTCGATGGCGGATTGATCGAGGTTCTTCGGGACATCACCGATGCCAGGCTGGCGGAAGACCGCGCCGAAGCGGTCCGGCAGGAATTGATCGAAAAGCAGTATGCGATCGATCAGGCCGTCATCGTTGCGGTGACCGATCTGACCGGCAGCATCACCTATGCCAACGATAATTTCTGCAAGATCAGCGGATACCCCCGTGCGGAACTGCTGGGGCGGAACCACCGCATTCTGAACTCCGGCACGCATTCCAGAGAATTCTTCCGCGACATGTATCGTTGTATCGCACGCGGCGAGGTCTGGCGCGGCGAATTATGCAACATGTCCAAATCGGGGACCCCCTATTGGGTCGACACCGTCATCACCCCGCAGCTCGGCGTCGACGGCAAACCGATTGCGTATATGGCGATCCGGATCGATATCACCGCGCGAAAGCAAGCTGAAGCCCAGATTTCCTATGCCGCCACGCACGATGCCTTGACTGGATTGGCAAACCGGGCGGCGCTGCTGGAGCGGATGGACGTAGCGCTGGCTCAGATCGAGCAGCCGCGGGGCAGGCTAACCGTCTACATGCTCGATCTCGACGGCTTCAAGCACGTCAACGACACGCTTGGGCACGCTGCCGGAGACCACTTGCTCAAGGAGCTGGCGGATCGCTTGAAATCATCGGTTCGTGAAACCGATATAGTGGCACGACTGGGCGGCGACGAGTTTGCGATCATTCAAACCGATGCGGAAGATCAGCGGGAGGACGCCATCGCGCTGGCCGTCAAACTGCTGGAGTTGGTGGCAATTCCGTTCCGTCTGGATGGCCAGGATGTCAGCATCGGAACCAGCATCGGCATCGCGCTGGCTCCGGCGAACGGCACCAGCGCCGGCGAGTTGCTCAAGAAGGCCGACCTTGCCCTGTACAAGGTGAAGTTCGAGGGACGCAATAGCTTCAGCTTCTTCGAGGAAGATCTGAGCGAGAAGGTCATCACGCGACTTCAACTGGTCAACGATATGCGGGCGGCGCTGTCGCGCAATGAGTTCGAACTGCATTACCAGCCGTTGTTCGACACCTCGACGTCGCGGCTCTGCGGAATGGAAGCGCTGGTTCGCTGGCGCCATCCTGTCGCAGGACTGCTCTATCCGGATCGCTTCATCGCGATCGCGGAAGAGACCGGGCTGATGGAGCCGCTGGGGCAATGGATCCTGCAGCGCGCGTGCGCCGATGCGGCTTCATGGCCGGAAACCATTAAGGTGGCGGTCAATCTCTCGGCTGCGCAATTTCGGGCAGGTACGCTGTTCGACGTGATCCTGTCCGTGCTGGTGGAGTCGGGCCTGCCGCCGGAACGGCTGGAGCTGGAAATCACCGAATCCCTGCTGCTGCAAGACAAGAAGAGCCACGTTCGGGTCATTCGGCAGCTCAAGAACATCGGCGTAACTATTGCCCTTGACGACTTCGGAACCGGTTATGCGTCGCTCAGCTATTTGCTGATGTTTCCATTCGACAAGATCAAGATCGACAAGTCCTTCACGCAGGGGCTGCTGACGCGGGCCGATTGCATGGCCGTGGTCGCGTCTATCCTGACTCTGGCCCGTGGGCTGGAGATCGCCGTGACCGCCGAGGGCGTGGAAACCAGCGCGCAGTTCGAACGGTTGCGGGCCCAGGGCGTCAATTACGTTCAGGGCTACCTGTTCGGTCGTCCGGGTCCGTTGCAGGAACTGGACTTCTCCGCCCTCGACATGATCGCGAGGGCAGATGAAGTGGCGTGATGAAAACATGTCGCCGCGCGCCGCGGCATCGAACCGGTCCAGCCGAAGGCAAGCATCGTGATTGCAGACCAGTCGCTCGTTGACGAACTCGAGGCGGCGGTCGCCGGCGGCGATATCAGCCGCCGCGCCGCGATTTTGCGGCGGGTGGCCGATCTGTTCGCGTCGACGTCGGGAGCTCTCTCGCATGAACAGATCGGGCTGTTCGACGACGTGCTGCATCAGCTCATCGACGAGATCGAGATGTCGGTGCGCGCCCGCTTCGCGGAGTATCTGGCGAAGATTCCCGCCGCGCCGCCCCGGATCCTGCGTCGGCTGGCGCTGGACGACGCCATCGAGGTCGCCCGTCCCGTTCTCTCGCGCTGTGAACAACTGGATGGCTCGACGCTCGCGGAGGGCGCCCGAACCAAGAGTCAGGCACATTTGCTGGCGATTTCGGTCCGGAAGTTCATTCCGGAATCCGTTACCGACATACTTGTCGAGCGCGGCAATCGCGAGGTCACCCTGAGTACCGCGGCAAATGCGGGCGCGTCATTTTCGGAGTTCGGATATTCCTCACTGGTAAGGCGGTCCTTTGATGACGACGAACTGGCGGTTTGCACCTGGTCCCGCAGCGAAATTCCACGGCGACATCTCCTCAAGATTTTCGCCGATGCCTCGGATGCATTGAAAAGCAGGATGTCGAAGGAGGATCCGCGCAAAGCTGCGGTCATGGCCGATATGGTCGCGCGGGCGGCGGGCCAGCTTCAGGCGAGGACCAGGGAAATGTCGGCGGATTTCGCGAAGGCGCGTCCTCTGGTCCAGTCGCTCGCCGACGCCGACAAACTGGACGAAGCTGCGTTGCTTGATTTTGCCGCCTCGGCGATGTTCGCGGAGACGGTTCTTGCACTGTCTGTCATCTGCAGTCTTCCCGTCGGGCTCGTCGAGCGCGCATTGGTGGAAGAGCGCTCGGAACAGGTTCTTGTCCTGGCCAAAGCCGTCGGATTGAGCTGGAAGACGACCAAAACGATCCTCTTGCTGCAGGCCCCGCCAGAGCGGTCGACGGACGATCTCGACCGGCTGCTTGAAACCTTCCTGCGGCTCAGGCCGGAAACCGCCAGGCAGGCGGTCCAGTTCTATCGGTTGCGCGAACGTTCCTTGGCGGCAGGTGCGAACTGACCGGATGATTTTCGAGCGACGCGGCAGTCATCTAAGCGAACCGATTTTCTCAAGTTCGGGAAGGTTTGAAACCGTCATCACGCCGTCGGAAAATGCGAGAATGCGACGTTCGCGAAACTGGCTGAATACCCGGCTGACATGGACAGGGGTTAATCCGACTGCGTCCGCGATGTGCTGTTGGCGCAGCGGAAGCGGGAAGCGCTGTTCGCGGATCACATTTCTCGCGGCGATCCGCGTCATCAGATGCAGTAGCAGATAGGCGATGCGTTCCTGGGCCGAGAACTGGCCCAGCACGGTGGAAAGCCTTGCAGCGTCATGGGTCTCATCAATGCAGGCCTTCGCTATCGCCGACTGAACGCTGGAATTGGCGGCGCACCTGGCGCGGATTTCGGAACGCGCAAATGCGCTGAGCCGAACCTGCGTCAGCGCCTTGACCGAAAAATAGAACGCCTTCTCGAAGATGGTGGTGGGAGAAAAAATATCTCCCGGCAGCAGAAATTGCAGGATCTGCCGGCGGCCATCGGAAAGCTGGAAGTAGCGGAAAGCCCAGCCGGCACACAGCACGAATACGTCGCTGGAGACCTGATCGCGGATGGCGATCTGCTCGCCGGCCTGGGCGGCGGCGAAGTGCTGCCAGCCGGAGTCCTGATCCGCTTTCGAGTCTTCCGACACCGCTCCGAGCAGGCTCCCGCAAAGGCCGAGTTCACGGTTAGGGCAGGTTACGCAAAGTGTCGCACGGTTCATGAGAAGTTTTGCCTGATGCTCGCAACCGTGCGAGTGCAATCCTCCGATGCTGGAGAACTGTTGCAGTCGCGTCTATCAGAATTCGCTAATAGAGCAAATAAAATTGCGGGCGCTGCTCAATCGCCGGCAACCGCGCGATCTAGCAAACGTATAGAACAGGATCTGCCTGCAACCTGAAGGAGGTATTGTCGCGTGTCTTGATCTTAACGCAGATCAACAACATGGATCAAGTTTTGGCGCTCGGAGTTTTTCCAAGAATCGATTTAGCCTTTCCATGGTGAAGACGCCGCATTGTCCGCATTCCGTTGGCCTCGCGTTTTGCGAGGAGCATGCGTTCCAGAAATAATCAGGCATTTCATTCAGGGGGAAATATTCATGGCGCAAGCAATCGTGGCCGAGGGAAGTCAAGATCGCGAAATCCGGATGCGCTTCATGCGCATCGATGCGGCGACCGGAGAGCTGCTGCGCGAATTCTGGAGCGTTGTCGAGCCGGCGCTGCCAGAGGTTCTCGAAGGCTTTTATCAGCATGTTACGAGGGAACCGCAACTTGCGCGCATGATCGGCAGCGAGATTTCTCGGCTCAAGGCGGCGCAGGAGGCGCATTGGGCGCGGCTGTTCAACGGTCGTTTCGATCATGAATACATGCAGGGCGTGCGCAAGATCGGTCTGATCCATAACAAGATCGGGCTGGAGCCGCGCTGGTATATCGGCGGCTACAATTTTGTGCTGAGCCAGCTTTCCACCCTCGCGGTTCGTCGCTATCGCTGGAAACAGAGTCGTCTCTCGGCGGTGCTGACCGCGCTGAATTGCGCGGTCCTGCTGGACATGGACATCGCGATTTCAGTCTATCAGGAAGCGATGCTGACGGAGCGCCAAAAGCAGCAGGACAAGATCGCCGCCGCGATCGGGGATTTCGACGGTCGGATGAATATCGCGCTGAAGACCATCGGAGGCTCGGCGAAAAATCTGCAGAGCGCCGCGAATGCGCTTGCGGCCAATGCCGAACAATCGACCCAACAATCGAGCGCGGTAGCCGCAGCCTCGGAAGAGGCATCCGCCAACGTGCAGGCGGTAGCGTCGGCCACAGAGCAACTGACTTCGTCCGTCAGGGAGATCGGGCGTCAGGTTACGGAGTCGACGCGGATGACGGCATGGCGGTCGATCAAGCCGGCCAGTCCAGCGCCGGGATGCAGGGCCTGGCGGCAGCGGCGCAACGGATCGGCGCCGTCGTCGAGCTCATCAACACCATCGCAGGCCAAACCAACCTGCTGGCGTTGAACGCCACCATCGAGGCCGCGCGCGCCGGCGATGCAGGCAGGGGTTTCGCCGTGGTCGCCTCCGAGGTCAAGGCTTTGGCCGAGCAGACCGCGAAGGCGACTGATGAAATCAGCCAGCAGATTCTCGCTATCCAGACGGCAACCAGGCAATCCGTGGGTTCGATCGAAGAGATCGGAACAACAATCGGATCGGTGAACGAGATTGCAACGGCGATCGCCGCAGCCGTCGAGCAACAGGGCATGGCGACGGCCGAGATCGCACGCAACATTCAGGAAGCTGCCCGCGGCACTCAGGACGTTTCGAGCAACATCGGCGGTGTCAGCCAGGCGGCGAGCGAAACCGGTCTGACCGCGACGCAATTGCTGTCTTCCGCCAACGAGCTCTCGCAGCAATCGGAGATGCTGCGCAGCAGTGTCGAGGGGTTCTTCGCCACGATCCGGGCGGCCTGACGCCGACGTCGCGTCGCATTGACGCGAAAATGCTGTTCGCGTTGCGTCCGAAATCGTCGTGATCCTTTTTATTGCGTCCCACACTCAAGGAGGCTCCACCTTGTCAGATCGCCCGTCCGACGAATTGATCTTCCAGCATCTTGGCGCAACCGTGGTGCTGTGCTGGGCGAAATTGCCCGCAGTGGCGAGAGAGCAGATCCTGCGCCAGGCCGACGACGTGATCGGGCTGGCGCCGATACCCGAGATTCGAAACGAGATCGTGAAGCTGCTGATGCGCAACGCCAAGGCGCAGTGGCTCGCTGCGTCCCAGACAATCAGACCTTCCCAGAATGATCCCCCGTTTCGACGGCACTGATTCCGCCGGGTCGGCGCGACATCGCCTGCCAGCAGGTCAGCTAATCGGCTCGTAACTTTCGGATGCGCAGCTGTCGTCGGGCTCGGCGCGCCGCCGGTCGGCGATCGCGTCGCCGCTGATGATGAGGCGATAGGTCTCGGCGCCCAGCGGCTTGCCCATGACCGAGGTCAGTTCGGCCCTGACGCAGGCGATCCAGCCCGTGCCCCTGACCTCGCGGAGCGGCGGCGATACCCTGACGTTGCGCGGGTTCGAGGCGGCGGTGAACATCGAATCCAGTTTTTCGCGCACCAGCCGCTTGACGTCGGGCGGCGTTTCCGGCGGCGGCAGATCGGGGGCCTTGGCGCGCATGAACTCGGGCACCGGCGAGCGGCTGTCGGCAAGGCCGCAGCCCGCCAGGACCAACGCCGCGCTGACCATCAACGCCCAGTGAACAACGACCTGCCGCATCCGCCGATTTTATCCCGAGCCGGCTAAAATTGCCCGCAATTGAGGTTAATTCGCGCTGCTGCATCATCAACATTGCTGGGACCGGGTCCCTTGGGACACACCATCCCCGGGCTTTGCCATGATCGTTCCGCAGGATAGGTTGGCAGCCGATATGGCAGGGAGACCGGGCGATGAAGACCTTCACGGGGGCGATGGCGGTAGCGATGATCACCATGCAGGCTACGCCCGCCCACGCAATACGACCCTTGGAACGTCGCGCGGCTGGCGGAACCTGCCAAAAATCAAAATAAGCAGAACAGCTGGGTATTCGCGATCCGGATTTGAACCTCGGCGCCGATACGACTGACCAATTGACAGCTTGGAGATTCGCCATGATCAGTTCCATTTTTCGCCATGCATTTCTCGCCGCGGGAATCCTGCTGGGCTCGCACGCAGCACTTGCCGAAAACCGTGTCGCGCTCGTCATCGGTCAGTCGAACTATCGCGCCGTGGTTCCGCTGCCCAATCCGGCCAACGACGCTAAAGCCGTTTCGCAAATGCTGACCGAGTCCGGTTTCGAGGTGCTGACCGCCGCCGATCTTTCACAGAACGAACTGCGCGCCAAGGTCGGCGAGTTCGCGGCCAAGGTTTCGGAGAAAGGCCCCGATACCGTCGCGCTGGTGTTCTATGCGGGCCACGGCCTGCAGATCGACGGCGAGAATTTTCTGGTGCCGGTCGACATCGATCCGAAACGTGAAACCGACATTCCGCTGCAGGCGGTGCGCCTCAACGACATCCTGAACACGCTGGCCTCGGTGCCCAGCAAGACCCGCATCCTGCTGCTCGATTCCTGCCGCAACAACCCGTTCCCGGACATCAACAAGACCGCCGCGCGCGGGCTCGCCATCGTCGATGCCAAGACCGGCGCGCCCGGCACCTTCATGTCGTTCTCGACCTCGCCGGGCGCCGAAGCCGAGGATGGCAGCGGCGCCAACAGCCCCTACACCACGGCGCTGCTAGCCGTGGCCAAGGAGCCCGGACTTTCGATCGAGGATACCTTCAAGCGCGTGCGCGTTGCGGTCAACAAGGCGACCGAAGGACGGCAGACGCCGTGGGACAGTTCCTCGCTGACCGATGACTTCCGGTTCGTTGGTCCCGCCGCTGCCGGTCCCAAACTCGCGTCCGTCAAGAAGACCGTCGACGAATGGAAGCGCGACCTGAAAGGCAAGCCGGTCGAGGCCGCCAATGAATTGATCATCGCCGACGGCACCGACGAGGCCTATGACGCCTTCGCGACCCTCTATGCGCAAACGCCGCTGGGCTTGCAGGCGCGCGATTGGCTGGTTCGTCACCGCCGCATGAAGGCCTGGAATGAAGCGGTGATCATCAATACCGCGGCCGGTTACCGCGCCTTCATCGCGCGATTTCCGGACAGCGACCTCACCCCGACCGCGCGCAAACTGGAAGAACGGCTGCGCAATCGTCCGAACTTCGTCGCCGCCGTCGCGACGGGCGGCGGCGCGGCGAATGCCTCGGGTGCGACGGCGTCAGGCCCGGCCGGCGGCCCGAACCAGCCGACCAACGCCTCGCTCGGCCCGACCTGTCCCTGCACCACGCCGATCGTGCCGCTGAAGAAGGTCGATAAGCCGAAGAAGCGCACCGAGCCCAATCCGCCCAAGCGCGTCGAGCGCACGCCGCCGCGACGCTATGTCGAAGACGACGACGTCGTGGTCATTCGCCGCCCACCGCCGCGTTATTACGTGCCGCGGGGACCATCGATCGGCATCGGTATCGGCGGCAGTTACGGTCGCGGCGGCAGTTACGGCGACGGAGGCCGCTACCAGGACCGATCGAGGGGCAGATACTGAGGCTGGCTTTTGCAACGGATGTTCGCCGGCGTCATTGACCCCTGAGCAATCATCGTGATGCAGTGGGCGTCATGCGACGATTTCTGACGCTGTTTGTTTTCGGCATCCTCGCCGCCGAATCGGCGGCGGCCTGGGAGCATTGGGGCGGCGATCGCGGCGGCATGCGGTTTTCGCCACTCGCCCAGATTACGCCGGCCAATGTCGGCAATCTGGTGCGGGCGTGGGAATTTCGCACCGGAGACCTCGAGCGCCGGGCGCCCGCCGTGATGGCGCGGACGAAGTTTCAGGCAACGCCGCTATTGGTCGAGGACAGCCTGATCTTCTGTTCGCCGTTCAACGAAGTGATCGCGCTCGATCCCGGCAGCGGCGCGCCAAAATGGCGTTACGACCCTAGAATCAGCACCGGGCAACGGCCGGCCAACCGCTACAATTGCCGCGGCGTTGCCTTCTGGGTCGACGACCCGCTTGCGGCGAATGCGGCCTGCCGTGCGCGGATATTCATGGGCACCAACGACGCCCGCGTCATCGCGCTGGATGCGCGCACCGGCATTCCCTGCGCCGGCTTCGGCACCGAAGGCGCGATCAAGCTCGAGACCGGATCGCTGGATTGGCCGGGCGAATTCCAGATCACCTCCGCGCCGGTGGTGAGCCGCGGCGTCGTCATTGTCGGCTCCGCGATCTCGGACAATCGCCGCGCCGAAGCGCCGCCCGGCACCGTGCGCGCCTTCGATGCGAGGACCGGGCGGCCGCGCTGGAGTTTCGATCCGCTGGTCCATGGCGGCATCGTCGCGGGCCACGCCAATGTCTGGGCGCCGATGTCGGTGGACGAGGACCGCGGGCTGGTGTTCCTGCCGACGTCGTCGCCGAGCCCGGATTTCTGGGGCGGCAAGCGGCCCGGCAACAACGAGCATGCCAATTCCGTGGTGGCGCTGCGCGCCGAAACCGGCGAACTGGTGTGGTCATTTCAAACCGTCCATCACGACGTCTGGGATTTCGACCTGCCGGCGCAGCCCACGCTGGCTCGGATCGATACCGGGCAGGGCATGCGCGACGTCGTGATCCAGCCGACCAAGCAGGGTCTTGTCTTCGTGCTCGACCGTGACAATGGCAAGCCGGTCTGGCCGGTCGAGGAACGCGCCGTGCCGCAGGGCGGCGCGGACGGCGAGCAGCTGTCGCCGACGCAGCCGTTTCCGACCCACGTGCCGGCGCTTGTACCGCCCCGGATTTCGCCGGACGATATGTTCGGCCTCATTCCGTTCAGGGATCGCGCGTTGTGCCGCCAGCGGCTTGCGGCGGCGCGCAACGAGGGGCTCTACACGCCGCCCTCGACACAGGGGACGGTGTTTTTTCCGATGACCGGCGGCGGTGTGAACTGGGGCGGTGTTGCGTTCGACCCGATCAATCAACTCCTCTATGTCAACACCAGCCGTGCCGCGCATATCGTCAAGCTGATTCCGCGCAGCGATGCGGAAGGGTTCAGGGCGCCGGCGGACCATGATTTTGGACCGCAGCGCGGCGCACCGTTTGCGATGACGCGCGCGCTGCTGGCCTCGCCATTGGGCCTGCCCTGCAACAAGCCGCCCTGGGGCGTAACGATGGCCGTCGACCTGAAGGCGGGAAATATTCTGTGGCAGTCGTCGGTCGGCACTACGGAAGACCGCGCCCCGCTCGGGATCGCGTTCAATTTCGGAACCCCGCTGGTAAACGGCGTCGCGATCACCGCCGGCGGTCTGGTCTTCACCGGTGCGATGGACGCTTATCTGCGCGCGTTGGATGCGAAATCGGGCGCAGAACTCTGGCAGGGCAGGCTGCCGGTCCCTGGCGTCGCCAATCCCATGACCTATCTGTGGAAGGGCGAGCAATATGTCGCGATCGGCGCCGGAGGCCATTCCGAATCCGGCACCTCGATCGGCGACAGCATGGTGGCGTTCCGGCTGGCGCGGCCGGGCGAGGCGCCGTCGCTGCGGTCGCGCACCATCGACCGGCCCGGCGGACGATTTTGGGCCAAGGCGATCCTGTTTGCGCTCACGATCGGGTTTTTGGCACTCACAGTCCGGCGCTGGCGCCGTGTACGACGGCGCCGAGCCATTGCCGGCTGAGGGATCGGGGCAGGCGAGGCGAAGCAGCGATCAGGCCTGGGTGTCGCCCCACCACAGTACGCCCGCGAAAACCGAAAACATGGCGACGACAGCGACGGAAACCAGAATGGAATCGAGAGGCATTGCAGCATCCTTCAGAAAATGAATGCGCAAGACTGGCCGAGCGCGGCCGTCGCTTTCATTGATCTGGATCAATGCTGATGGTCCCGGGGCTGGATGGCTGGACGTCATCCCACAACCGGAATTTCGGCAACCGCTCCCGCCGCCGGTTCGAGCGCACCATCCCGCAACGAATAGATGTGGTCGAACCGGTCGAAAATCTTCTCGTCATGGGTGACGACGATGACGGCGCTTCGGTGTTCCTCCGCAACTTTCCGCAGCATGTCCATGACGGTGCCGGCTCGTTGCGAATCGAGCGCAGCCGTCGGCTCATCAGCCAGGATGATGCGCGGGTCGTTGGCGAGCGCGCGGGCAATGGCCACCCGCTGCGCCTCTCCACCTGAAAGCTGCCCGGGCATGGCGTCCTTGCGCCGCTCGATACCGAGATATGTCAGAAGCTCGATCGCCCGGGTCCTGGCCTGCGCCGGGCTCGCGCCGGCCAGAATGCGGGTGACCGCGATATTCTCCCAGGCATTGAGAAACGGCAGAAGATTATGCGACTGGAAGATGAATCCGATCTTCTCGAGTCGCAACCCGCGCAGGTCGGCGCGCAGCCACTTGCCGTCATAGACCAGTTCGCCGTTGAGCCGCATGCTCCCGGAAGTCGGTTCGAGAATGCAGCCGATCACGTTCAGCAGCGTGCTCTTGCCCGATCCGCTCGGACCTCGCAGGCCGATCACGGTTCCCGGATAGACATCGAGCGAAACGCCGCGAAGCGCATCGACACGGGTGGGCTCCTCGCCAAAATGCTTGCTGATCTCTCTGACTTCGACGACGGGCTGTTCGGCCATGACTACCCCGCGAGTGCCGAAGCGGGGTCGATCTTGAGCGCGGTGCGAACGCCGAGCGCGCTTGCAAGCAGGCACGCGACAATCACCACCCCGAACAGAGCCATGGCGTCCGCCGGCTCGAGAACCACCCGGCGCGGAAAATAGCCGTGGCCGGCGCCGATCAGGGCTGCGCCGGTAAGGAAGCTGATGACCCCCATGGCAATCGCCTGCTGGACGATCAGCCCGACGATGCGGCGATCGGGCGCCCCGATCAGCTTGAGGGTCGCGATCGCCTTCTTCTTGTCGATCGTCATGGTGTAGATGATGAGGCCGACGATCACCGTAGACACGGTGAGCAGCAGGGTCGTGAACAAGCCGATCTGACGGCGCGCGCGATCGATGACGGAACGTGCAAGAACGGCTTCCTGGTCGTCCTGGGTGAGCGCCGCCAGGTGCTTCCATCGCACGATGTCCTGCGCGAAGCGATTTGCATCCACGCCCGGCAGCAGCCTGACCAAAATGGCGTTCACCGTGTCGGTAGTCGCGGTCGCGCCGGCGGAGCGCACGGCTTCCCGTCGCGCGGCCGCCGGCGTCAGGTCGAATTGCAGCTTCTGGGCGTCTCTCAAGGTGATGAAGATGACGGGGTCTCCGCCTGAGGCCACGAGGCCGCTGGTCAAGCCGACTACGGTGAACGTATCGCGTCCGAGCCTGATCTGCTCGCCGAGAACCAGTCCCGCCCCGCGGTCCGCGACCGCCTCGTAGCGGCTGCGCAGGATCGGCCGTCCCTCGACCACCAACGGTGCCTCGCCGGGTCGCGCGATCTGTGCGCCAACCACCATCAGGCGTTTGGTCTGGCCGCGGTGCTGCGCATCGATATTCTGATAGGAGACGCTACCGGCCGCGGCGACGCCCCATTGCGCCGCTATGGCCTCCCGCGTGTCGCCCGGCAGCCGTGAAGCCTCCGCGAAGGGACCGCGCGTACCCCCTTCCACGACCCAGACCTGCGCACCCGCGGCGCGGACGAGGCCGAGCGATTCCACGACCAGGCCGCGATAGATGCCGACCATGGCAAGCACGATGCCGAGCAGCAGGCTGAGCCCGAGACACGTCAGCAAAAAGCGGCCGAGATTGTGGCTGATGTCTTTGAGCGCGAGGTTCACGTCACGATCCGTCGCTCGAGCGCGCGGCGCGGCCCTCGCGCAGATCGGTCCGGTCGTCGGCCACGACCTGGCCCTGTAAGTCGGACGTGATCTGGATGAGCCCGTCGAGCAGACGCTCGCCCAGGGTCACCCGCTGCCTCGCGAGCCGGCCGTTCTGCAGCGTCCAGATCGTGCCGGACCGGCCGTCGAAGCCATCCACGAACTTGAGCGGAACGAAAACACCGGCCGGAATGATCTTCTTGACGATCTCCACTTCCGCCTGCTCGCCGAGGTATCGAATCTGGTGCGCGGGGTTGCAGACCCGGCATCGTACATAGACGCGGCGTTCTTCGGTGAGACGGTCATTCTCCTGATCGATACGGACAACTTCCGTCTCGAATGTGCGGTTCGGTTCGGATCTCAGGCGCACAAAGGCGCGCTGGCCGATGTCCAATCCTCCGGCCAGGGCTTCGTCGACATGGGCTCTGACCCAGATCGAGTCGGGCGCGATCAGCGTGAATACGGCTTCGCCCGCATTCGCGATCCCGCCGAGTTCCTTGCTGCGAGCGATTACTCTCGCGTCGAAGGGCGCGCGCAGCTCATGCTGAGACAGCACGACCGCATCGATCTGGCGCTGGGACGCGGCATCGTCCTGCAGCACTGCGGCAACTTTGGTGTCCGCTTCGATGATCCTGGCATCGCCGAGCGCGATTTCCTCGGCGGCCTGCGCATCTTCGGCCGCCTCTTCCGACACGCTTCCGCGGCCCACGAGTGTCTGCCGCCGCAGATTGACGCTCTTTTTCTGCCGGTAGGTGACTTCGGCGCGCGCGCGTTGCGCCTGGGTCTTGGCGAGGTTCGCCGCCGCCTGCTGCTGGGTAGCCTCGCTTTTCCTGAGTTTGGCGCGCTGCGCGGCATCATCGAGCTTTGCCAGCAGCGCGCCGGCTTTCACGATATCCCCCTGATCCGCTTCAACGGCGATCAGCTTTCCCGCGATCTGAAAGCCCACCTTTGAGACGATCTGCGCCTCGATCGTCCCGATTCCGAAGACGCGGACTTCGACATTTTGCCGGGGTGCAGCCGTCCGCACCGGAATTTCGCGCAGGAAGCGCCAGTAATAGCCGCCGCCGGCCAGGACGAGAACGGCGATCAGCCCCACCGCCAACTTGACAGCGCGCGAACTCATGTCGCGCACTTCATGGGATACGTCGAGCCGCCGACGATCATGCCGTTTTCCTCTGGCCAAAAACTCATATTCACCAGAGGTGTCGGATCGGTGTTGCGATAGATCAATTGGGCCGGGTTGCCTGCTGGGCTCTCCCTTGGCGAGGCTACGGATAGCCTGTCTTGCGCGATGAAAGCGCCAATAGTCCCGCACTGGCAAATGCCAGCAGGGCCGCAAGCCGAAAGGTCTGCTGGAAGGCGTCGAAGAAGCCGTGCTGCAGATGCAGGATTTCAAACACCATCAGGACGATCGACGCCGCGGCGACGGTGCCCAGCGTCCGCGTCAGCAGCGCGAGGCTGCCCGCGACCCCGCGATCCCCGAGTGGAAGCGCCGCCGCCACGATATCGGTATAGGCGAGCTGGAACAGGCCGAGGCCGATGCCCTGGATGACCAGCCCCGCGACACGCAAAGCGGTCGGCGTCTGTTCGGTCCACGCGCTCAGCAGGATGAGGCCGGCGCCGATTGCCGCCGCGCCGGCAAGCGCCAGCCGTTCGGCGGACATTCTCGGTCCGATCACGCGACCGCCGATCGGCGCAGCCAGTACCGCACCGGCCGCCCCGCAGGCCAGAATGGCGCCGCTTTCGGCGAGCGAATAGCCGGTCACGCGGGTCAGATAATAGGGCACCAGCAGCCAGACCGAAAAGGCCGCGAGATTGGCGAGCACGCTGACGAGGTTCAGGATCGCAAATCCCGGCAGGCGAAACACCGCGAAGTCGATGATCGGCCGCGCCGCGCGGGACTGCCGGAAGACGAAGCCTGCAAAGGCCAGGGCGGACAGCAATCCGAGCCAGATCGCGGACACCTCGCGTATGCGATTGAACGCCATCAGCATCGTCGCCAGACCCAGCGCCAATGCGATGCTGCCGGGAATGTCGAACGGCTCGCGTGCCGCGCGCGGCTGAGACGCCGGCAGTCCGCGCAACAGCAGCAGCGCGGCGATCGCGATCGGGATGCGGAACCAGAACACTGCCGGCCAATCCCAGGTCGCCACCAGCACACCGCCGAGCAGCGGACCGAGCATCAGGCCGAGCGCCATCATCATGGTATAGATGCCGAGCGCCCGGCTGCGCCGTTCCTCACCGTAGAGGCCTGTCACCAGCGCCGCGCCGCAACTCAGCACCAGCGCCGCGCCGATGCCCTGCATGCAGCGAAACACCAGCATCGCGCCGTAGCTCGGCGCATAGCCGACGAGAAGGAAGGCTACCGCGCTGCAGACCAGCCCGGTCCGATAGACGATGGCGTGGCCGATGGTGTCGCCGATCCGCCCCAGCGCCAGCAGCAGGCAGGCATAGGCCAGCACGTAGCAGATCACCACCCACTGGATGTCGCCGATCCCCAGATCAAATCCCCTTGTGATGGCGGGGAAGGCGATGTTGACGGCGGTGTCGAGCTGCGTCGTGGCCGTGCCAAGCCCGATCATCGCGATCTGCCAGGGCCTGGAATGGACTATCCCGGAATGAAGGATGCCGGGTGACGCGCGGCGAGGATCGGCCAACAACCGGTCCGATCAATTCCGGTATGAGGGATCGGCCCGATCGAGCTTGCGCAGCAGCGCCGGCCACGCCAGTTCGCCGTTGCGGTTTGGCAGATCCACCCGAGGCTTCATCTTGTCGAAGGTCGCTTCCAGGATGTCCTGCGGCGGGCGGATCAGCTTGGTATTGCAGGACAGCGCCATGACCTGCACCTCGCAGGCGCGCTCCATCCGATACAGCAGGTTGAACGTCGAGGGGACGTTCCGGCCGACCACCAGCAGTCCGTGGTTGCGCAACACCATCGCTTCATGATCGCCGAGGTCGGCCACCAGCCGCTCGCGCTCGCCGATGTCGTCGGCGATGCCTTCGAAGTCGTGGTAGGCGACGTGGAGAAAGCGCATCGAGGTCTGCGCCAGCGGCAGCAGCCCGCATTCCATCGCCGAGACCGCCATGCCGGCCGGAGTGTGGGTATGCGCCACGCAGTCCATTTCGGGCCGCGCCATATGAATCGCGCTGTGAATGACGAAGCCGGCGGCGTTGACGCCATAGTCCGACGCGTTGAAGAGGGTGTTGCCTTCGAGATCGACCTTGATCAGGCACGACGCATCGATTTCCTCGTAGAGCATCCCGTAGGGATTGATCAGGAACTGGTCGTGCGATCCCGGCACGCGGCAGGAGATATGGTTGGCGATCATCTCCGTCATGCCGTACATCGCGGTGAGGCGGTAGCAGGCGGCGAGATCGACGCGGGTTTGCCATTCCTCCGGGCTGACCTGCTCGCGAACCGATTTCACCACTTTGATGGCGGGGGAATTCACTGGACGGTTCATGGAGCCTCTCTGCTGGAACGTCTTGTTTCTTGGCGAGAATCTTGGGGCGGGCGTTGCTCTCAAGATACTTGCATGATTGGCAGCGCTGCAAGCGGAGTCGCAGCATCCCACCAATGCGGCCATCGCTAATGCGCTGCAACATGCGGCGCGGCAATGTGGCCGTATTGGCATCGACCGAAATCGCGCATAGACTTTCAGGACAAGAGCCGTAACGGCCGGGAAAAGATCATCAATGGGGAGGATTTGCATGCAGAGGACGAGCCCACGCGCCTGTTTGGCGCGCAAAGTATCGGCGGCGTTGTTGTTCGCGGCGTTGCCGATCGCAGCGGTTGCCCAGACCGCCGCTCCAGCGGCCGCGCCGGTTAATCTCGGGATCGTCAGCTTTCTGACCGGACCAGCCGCCGGTCCGTTCGGCATTCCCGGCCGCAATTCTGCGGAAATCATGATTGAAATGCTCAACGCCGGCAAAGTGCCCGCGCCCTATGCGACCGTCGGCCTGGCCGGTGCGAAGATCACGCCGAAATACGTCGACGAGGCTGGCTCGACGGCCAATCAGGTGACCGAATTCCGCAACCTCGTCCAGCGCGACGGCATGAATGCCATCGTCGGATATATCTCGTCGGGCAATTGCCTTGCGGTGGCTCCGGTTGCCGAGGAGCTGAAGGCACTGACTGTGTTCTGGGATTGCGGGACGCCCCGGATCTTCGAGGAAAGGCCGCTCAAATATGTGTTCCGGGCGACGCCGCACGCCACCATGGATAACGTCGCGGCCGCCCGCTACGTCCTGAAGAAATTCCCCGACCTCGCTTCATTTTCGGGCATCAACCAGAACTACGCCTGGGGACAGGACAGCTGGCGCGATTTCGTCGCCGCCATGAAGGCGCTTGCGCCCAAGGCGACCGTCGACAAGGAGTTGTTGCCAAAATTGTTCGCGGGTGAATTCGGCGCGGAAATCTCGGCGCTGCTGACTACCAATTCGAAGGTGGTGCATTCCAGCTTCTGGAACGGCGATCTCGAGAGCTTCATCGTCCAGAGCAGCGCGCGCGGTTTGCCGGCGCGCTCCACCATGGTCTATACGGCAGGCGAGACGGCCATGTTCCGCCTCGGGGCCAAAATTCCGGATGGCACGATTATCGGAGCGCGGGGCCCGCACGGCGTGATGGCCCCCGACACGCCCCTGAACAAGTGGTTCCGCCAGGTCTACGAGGACCGCTTCGCCACCGCGCCGACCTATCCGGCCTATCACATGGCGCAATCGATCCTCGGGCTCAAATCCGCATGGGAGAAGGCCGCGGCGGCCAAGGGCGGCCAGCAGCCTGCGATCGACGATGTGATCAAGGCGTTCGAGGGCCTCGAGTTCGAAGGACCGAGCGCCAGGATCCGCATGGCGATCGGCAACGGCCACCAGGGGATCGCCGATATCGCCTATGGCAGCTTCCGGTTCAACAAGGCGGAGAACAAGGCCGAAATAGTCGACATCGTCCGCTATCCCGCCGAGTGCGTGAACCCTCCGGCCAACATGACCTCGACGGCCTGGCTCGAGGCCGGCATGCCCGGAGCCAAATGCAACTAGGCGCCGCACGATTGCCTGCAGCCGGCGTCGCCGGCTGCACTCATCCGCATTTCACGATGTAAGGGACGGCATCCGGTGATCACAGTTATCGCCATCGTCACCGATGGCCTGGTTTATGCCGCCTGGCTGTTTGTCGTCGCCATCGGCCTGACGTTGATTTTCGGCGTCATGAAGATTTTGAACGTGGCGCACGGCGCGTTCTACGCCTTCGGCGCCTATGCGGCGGCGACCGCGATCGGCCTGTATTTCGACCGCGGCTGGCCCGTGGCCGGAGGCTATCTGGCGATCGCCACGGCGGCGGTCGCGATCGGCCTGGTGATGGGCTACATCCTGGAGCGGGTGTTTCTCCGCCGCGTCTACGGCCGGGACGAAGTCGTCGTCGTTCTCATCACCTACGCGCTGTTCCTGATCCTGGAAGACGTGCTGATCCTGATCTGGGGCACCGACGGCCGGTCGGCGTATCAGCCCTATACCGAGGCCGGCAGCTTCACGGTCGGCGGATTGCCGCTCTCCGTCTACGACATCGGCCTGGTCGGGTTCGCGGGTCTGCTGGCCATTGCGTCCGCCTTGACCATCAAGAGGACGACCTTCGGACGACTGTTGACGGCCGTGATCTACGATCGCGAAACCGCCGCCGCGTTCGGCGTCAATGTGACCCGGGTCTATACGGTGACGTTTTTGATCGGCGCGGTGCTCGGCGCGCTCGGCGGCGCATTGACCGCTCCCAAGATATCGGTGACGCCGGGAATCGGAGTTGAAGTCATCGTGCTGGCCTTCGCGGTGGTGGCGATCGGCGGAATGGGCTCGATGGAGGGCGCGCTGGTCGGCGCGCTGATCGTCGGCTTGTTTCGCGCCGGCGCCGTGCATCTGATACCGCAGCTCGAATTGTTCTCGATCTACGCGGTGATGGCGCTGGTTCTCGTGTTCCGCCCGCAGGGCCTGTTCAGCCGCGTTCAACCGAGAAAAATCTGATGACCGGACTTCGCATTCTTCTGGGCGCGGCGATCCTCGGCGGATTGGGGGCGGCCGCGCCGTTCACGCCGCTCTGGCTGATCTCGCTGGTGACGCTTGCGATGTCCACCGGACTGGTGGTCTGCGGTCTCATCATCCTGTGGCGTGGCGGCCTGGTGCCGTTCGGCCAGGCCCTGTTCTTTGCGACCGGGGCCTACACGGTGGCCCTGTCGGGGCGCTGGTTCGGGGTGACGGACGCGTTCCTGCTGATTGCGCTGGCCGTCATCATGGCAGTGCTGGTGGCCTTCGTCGTCGGCTTCCTGCTCGCGCAGTACCGCGAGATCTTTTTCGCCATGCTCAGCCTCGCGCTGTCCATGATCCTGTATGGCGTGCTGGTCAAATCCGAGACGCTGGGGTCGACCGACGGCATCAATGTCGCCCAGGCCAGCTTTTTCGGCATGATGCCGCGTGGTCCCGGCTACACCTTCGCGCTGTTCTGGCTGGCGCTCGGCATGGTGTTTGCGGCCTGGGTCGGCGTCTCGGCCTATCTCGGGTCGGTTGCCGGCCAGCTCGCCGGCGCGATCCGCGACAATGAAATCCGCGTCGAGTATCTCGGGATTTCCGTGACGCGGCTGGTGCATCTGAAACTGACCATTTCGGCGGCGCTGGCGGGCGCCGGCGGCGCGCTGGCGGCGCTGTCGATCAGCCATGTCGATCCGCAGATGGCCTATTGGACCACGTCGGGCGGATTCGTGTTCGTGACCATCCTCGCCGGGGCTGCGTCGGTTCCGGCGGCGTTTCTCGGCGCGCTGCTGTTCGAGATCGTCCGCACCATCGCGGTCGCCTTGCTGCCCGGCGGCTGGCAATTGATCCTCGGGTCGGTGCTGCTGCTGACCATCCTGTTCGTGCCCGAGGGGTTAGGCTCCCTGATGATCCGCAAACGTGTCACCGTTTCCGGAAGGGAGGCGGCATGAGCGCGCTGCTTTCCGTCAAGGGCCTCGAAAAGACCTTCGGTCAGGTCGTCGCCGCCCGTGACATCGATGTCGACGTGCCGCAGGGGCAAACCGTCGGGATCATCGGCGCCAACGGCGCCGGCAAGACCACATTCGTCAACATGATCACCGGCCATCTGACGCCATCGGGCGGTACCATCGAGTTCGAGGGCAGGGACATCACCGGGTTGCCGTCGCGCAAGATCATGCGGCTGGGCATTGCCCGTTCGTTTCAAGTGGCGCAGGTTTTTCCGACCTTCAGCGTGCTGGAAAACCTGTGCGCGGCAACCGCAATCGCCCGTTCCGGCAGCTCCGTGGTCGGTGCGGCGCTATCGCGTTTTGCCTCGGCCGAGACGTCAGCCGATGCCGAAGCCGCGCTGGACCAATTTCAGATCGCCCGGTTCCGCGACGCGCTGGCATCGACGCTGCCGCAGGGCGTGCGTAAGCTGCTCGACATTGCGATGGCCACGGCGGGCAATCCGCGCGTGCTGCTGCTCGATGAGCCCACCAGCGGAATCAGTCTGGAGGAGAAGTTCGGGCTGATGGACGTCATCATGGGCGCGTTGAAGGCGCGCGGCACCACCATCCTGTTCGTCGAGCACGATATGGACATCGTGCAGCGGTTCGCCGACCGCGTGCTGGCGTTCTATGACGGCACCGTGATCGCGGACGGGGCGCCCGCGGAGGCGCTCGGCGACGAGCGCGTGCGAGAGTTCATCACGGGAACGCTGATCCGGTCGAAGGACGGCAAACTTGGCGCCGGCAGGACATCCCATGCTTGAGGTATCCGCGCTGCATGTCTCGATCGGCGCCATCGAGATCATCCGCGATGCGCAACTGTCGCTCGGCGAGCGGCAGTTTTCCGGCTTGATCGGCCGCAATGGCGCCGGCAAGACGACGTTGATGCGGGCCTTGATGGGAGCGCTGCCGGCACGCGGCATCATGACCCTGGATGGCCTCGATCTGCTGGCCGAGCCGGCGCATCGCCGCGCGGCGCTCGGGCTCGGTTACATGCCGGAAGATCGCCGGCTGGTGCCGGAATTCGTGGTTGAGGAAAACATTCTGCTGCCGGCGCTGGCGACCGGGTCGGCGGATGCGCGGGAACGTCTCGATCGCATCTACACGCTGATGCCGGAAGTTGCGAATTTCCGGCGCCGCCGCGCCCTCGAACTCTCCGGCGGCCAGCAGAAAATGGTGGCTCTCGCCCGCGCCTTGATGGCGGGACGCCGTCTGCTGGTGCTGGACGAGCCGTTCGAGGGCCTGGCGCCGGCGCTGGCACGCCGGCTCGGCGAAGTTCTCTCGAACCTCAAGGGTGAGGGCGTATCGGTGCTGATGTCGGAATCCAACGAGACTCACGTCATCGACCTCCTGGATCGCACCTTCCGCATCGAGCGCGGCGCGGTCATCGCGGGCTGACGGAGCGGAAGAAATTCGGCAGCTTCTGCGGCAAGAATCCGAGCGTCAGCATCGTCAACGCCGCCGAAAAGATTCTCGGGAAATAACCCGCTAACCCAGCATTGCGAACGCGCTGGAGACCATCGCCACCGGCTTGTTGTCGCTGGCGCTCGACAGGGTGACGCGGCCGAAGCTCATGGTGCGACCCATCCGGACCACCCGTGCATCCGCCAGCACGTCCGATGCGGTTACGGCGCGCATGAAATGCGTGGTTTGATCGACCGTCGTCATCGGCCGGTAGCCGCGGTTGGCCGCGAGATTCGCGATTACCATGGCGGTATCGGCGAATGCCATCAGCGCCTGGCCGCAAACGATGCCGCCGTTGCGGCACAGCCGTTCGGAGAAGGGCATGCGGAGGAGGGCGCCCGGCTGCCAGTCGGCGGCATTCGGCGGCGGGTTAAAGTCGATGCCCTCGATCGATAGTTTGAGGTCCTGCACCCACGGCGCAAACACATCGCGGAGCACGCGTCTGGCTTCCTCGATATCGAATTCCCTGGCGGGCGGCTGGTCTTGCGTCAACGTAGGTTCCCTCGCTCAGTTGGTTTCCCGCATTCTTAAGTGCCTCGACTGCAAATGAACACTCCCGGCGCGGCTTGAAAATGCCTGACTTCCCGCCGTATGATCCTGAGGTGGGGGAGTGCGTATCCATGTTCGGGCGGTTGGTACGGATTTTCAGCCTGGTCGCCGTGGGTCTCGCCCTCGATGGCTGCACCAAATGCGGTCCGATCTGGGATGATTGGGTACAATCGCCGAAATCCTGCAAGTCGGACCGCTCTTGACCCCAAATGGGCTGGCGCGCAAAGGGCTGGCGCTTGGCGTTGCGGCTAACGCGGTGATATACCCACAATATGCAGGAGCTTGCTCGATGAGAATTTTTGGCGCCGCGGCTGTCATCGTGTTGCTGGCAGGGCCGGCTTATGCGCAAACGCCCAACATCAACCTGATCCCCGAACTGCAATCCAAGTCGCCGGAGGAGAAGGAAGCCGACGCGGCAAGGGACAAGGCCTACAGGGAATCGCTGCGGAAGATTCCGAACGCCAAGGGGTCGTCCGATCCGTGGGGCAATGTGCGCAGCACCGATGCGCCGAAGACGGCGGCTCCCGCCAGGCCGCGCACCAAAACCGGCAGCACCACGAACTAGCGGCCTGTCGATTCTGATGAGATCCGAACGGGGCGCGGCCCTTCCGGTTTGATGCATGTCCTTCGGCAAACCGGTAGCCATTTGCTCGAAAACGCTACGGAGGCGACGATGACCTGCGGCCGAGGCTCCGCAACGACGCGGCCAGCCGGACCATGAAGCTTCTCACCCAGAGTTCTTCAGACGCGGATATGCCGTCATGCGCGTCCGGATCGAAGCGCGGTGCATCCCTGGTTTCATCGTCGAGAATTTGAAGTCGGCGTTGGCGTGAAGCGGGCGCGGGTACTGTCATGATGACTCCTTGACGAACCAACAGACGACTCTTGATAGCGTTCCGATTTCAATACAGTTAATGGTTGAATAACCGGGGCCGCGATCAGGTCAGCGTGGCCGATTGATCGAGCAGCGTCTCGTAACACTCGCAGGACATCCGCATCAGCGCCTGCCGGTCCAGTATCTTGATCACGCCGCGCGAATAGGTGATCGCGCCGGCGGCCTGCACCTTGCTCGCGACTTCCGTCACCGAGGTGCGCCTGACCCCCAGCATCTCCGCGAGGAATTCCTGCGTCAGCGCCACGGTGTCGCTTGCCGCGCGGTCGGCGCTTTGCAGCAGCCAGCGGCAGAAGCGCGCCTCGATCGAGTGCAGCGCGTTGCAGGCGGCCGTCACCCGTGCCTGCGACAGCAGCACCTCATTGTAGCGAATGCAGAGATTGCGAACGGGTTCGCTGTTGGCGGCGACCGCCCTGAAATGACTGGCGGCGATCTTGCTGACCGACACCGGCATCTGCACCACCACACGGACCAGCGACTTGTAGAGGCCGAGCCCGGCCATCGCGCCAACCACGCCTTCGCGCCCGACGGTCGCGGTCTCGATCGCCTTGCCGTCGCGCAGCACGGCCAGCAGCGACAGCATGCCATAATGCGGGAAGAGGATCTGGTCGACCTCGTCGCCCGCTTCGGTCAGCACGACGCCCTGTTGCAGGCTGATCGTCGACAAATGCGGAAGCAGACGATCGAAATCGTCACGCGGCAGCGAGGCGAGCAGCTTGTTGTCCAAGGGAAGAACGGCTTTCGAAACGGGCACTGACACTGCGATATCCTGCCCGGTCGGTCGGGCCGATTTACCGCAGGGGTTTAGGGAGAACGCTCCGAGAGGGCGGTCCGCGGGAAGGCCCTGTATAGGGACAAGAAGGGGCCGTTGTCGGTCCGGTAGCCGTCATAGCGGCGATTCCATCTCGGTCCTGGCCATAGCGGAATCCGGCACTGAAAATCTTCGCGAACCGAAATACATTGTCGGAAGCGGACGCGTCCGAGGGGTTCGCGTTCTTGCCGGGTCTACCCGACCTGGCTAACTGATCGATGCGTCTTGTCGGTTCGGGGCGCCAGCGGGGTATCGCCGAGCAGGCGGTCGAATTCCAGTTTCGAAATATCGTAGCACTCGCAGGCCCGCAGCCGCAGCGCCTCATGATCGAGGATGGTCACGTGGCCGCGCCGGTAGCGGATCAGCCCGGCCTTCTGCAAGGATCCCATCACGTCGGTGACCGAGGTTCGGCGGACTCCGAGCATCATTCCAAGAAATTCCTGGGTGAGCAGGAAATCGCCTGAAGGCATGCGGTCGCGCGTCATCAGCAGCCAGCGGCAGCAGCGCTGTTCCAGCCGGTGCAGGTGCGCGCAGGCGGCCGATTGCGCGACCTGATTGAAGAACGCATGAGCATAGCGCAGCATTACCAGATTCAGCGAGGGGCAGCGGTCGAGTTCACCGCGGAACATGCGGGCATCCATGACGAGCGCATTGCCCGGCACCTGGACGTACATTGATGACGGCGCTTCGCGATCACCGAGGCACACCGGCAATCCCACCATTCCTTCGCTGCCGATAGTGCCGACCTCGGCGCTGCGGCCGTCCGATGTCGTGATCACTAGCGATGCTACTCCGTCGATGGGGAAATACACCTGCTCGATCGGGCGCGACGCTTCATAGAGGCTTTTCTTGTAATCCAGCACCACCGGCGACAGATGCGGCCGCAGTCGCTGGTAGTCCTCGTCGGACAACAACGAGAGCAGCCGGTTGGTTCGTCGATCACGATTCGGCATGCCGTGCGGCTCTCTTTGGTTTGGCGCCGCGCTTGGCTGGCTCGCGAGGGGATGAAGACTGCGCCATCTTACTCGCTCTCGACTCGAAGAGGCGGGAGTCCTTGCGGGGGCTCTCAGTTGCCGTCGCCCGATGGGTCGCTGCCGACAATGTCCCATTTGTAGCGCCGTTATGTCCGGCTGGCGACTCAATTCCCCTGATATTTCCTTGGTATACCTCTGGCGGACCGATCAGGACTCGGATCGGGGCCCGCGCGCGCTATATTACAACGGTCGTCAGTAGTTGGAGTTCCGACATGGCCGCTCGCCCGCGCGATCTCGCCGACCGGATGGCAGCCCGGCGCAAGCCGGACGACGGCTTTCGGCGCGAAACGTTCACCCTGCCGCGCGCCGAGGCGCGGACTGCCGCGCGTGATTTCTTCACCCGCTTCCCCAAGGCCGCCTATATGAGCGAGGTCGAAAGCTGGCGCGAGCTGCCCGGCGGCGACATCGAGTTCACCATGCGCAGGCTGGTCAGCGCCGATTAGCCCTGAACGACCGATTTAACGGCAACTATCTATAATCGTTATAATTTCTGAGCATTTGCTTTCAGGTGTTCGGGGCAGATCGACGGGCTGATCGGCCTCAGGCACGGTCCGCGACCACGTGGTTGCAGACGTAGCAGCGGAAAACCTTGATCGCGGCGCGGATCGATAGCGCGGGCAGTTCAGCCAGCTGTTTCATTGCCGCGTTGCATTTCTCGCAGCGACGCACGGCCGGGTTTTGATCCGCCGGATTGGGCGGAACATTCGCGTCGTCAGACGCCATCGCGGCCGCCCCTGTGTTTTTTCGAATCGTTGATGTCAGGCTGCCACGACGGCAGCGAGATAGGGAGTCGGTCGCATTCCGCGGATCAGCGGGATGAACCGGTGACTCGAATCAATCCTGGTTTTCCGCGCCCAATAATTTGCCGCTGGATCGGTTAATGAAATGAAACCGGCTGCAGGCCTGGCAGACCACGGTTTCGTAGCTGGAATGAGAATCGTCCGCCGGCTCGTCCGCCAGCCGGTGCTGCACGTTCATGCCGGTACGCGGACATTTGAAGATGATGTTGACCATAGACGGGGTAGTCTGGGGCCAGCACGATTGTTCGCCTTGATCCCGATCAATGTTTTCAGGCCAGGCTTGTGCCAGTGGGCTTCCGCACCGCGGGAATCGCTAAGTGCGGTCCCGGCCATTCGGCGCGGCTTTCTTGAGTTCGCGGTCGATCCGCAGATGGACCCGGCGGATCGCAAGCAGCCTGATATTGGTCTCGGTCTTGCCGGAGATGACCGCATCGCCGATCCGGAACTGCCATTGCCAGACGCCCGGCGCTGACCGGGTAACGGTGTATTCGACGCCCCTGTGCATCATCGGAAATCCCCCACGGTTTCTGGATGCCGGTTTCATTTATAAACTATAGGTTGTTAATTCAAAATAGTGCACTTCGCTCGAACGGCTGTCGCGGATGCTGTGATGCCGCGCTGCAACAGAACATGGAGAAGCGCCGTCGGCGCAAAATGGTGCCGGACGGGACGCGGGACGGTCGCTGCCCCTTCATGTGCGGGGAAATTGGCGCGAGGCCTTGCCGCCATTGGCGGGTTCCCGCCATGTCGGGGCCTATGACGGTGCCAGATGGCTTCAAAGTCGCGCAAACAGGGTACGGCCCCGACGTCCATTGGGGGCCTGCAATATGGTGGCAGCCCCCTAATTCGGGCTGGGGCGCCTTACCTCGGCGCCCTCAAGCCCGGGGATGCCAGCCACCGGTCGATGACCTGCGATGCAGCCCTCATTTTGCGGGCCCTGTGCAGCAAGCCGTCCCGCTCGTCGCCGCTGGGAAGGGGCTTGGCGGCTTCATGCAACTCGGAGGCCCTGAGCTCGAGACAGCCCTGGACCGTTTGTTGGAAGATGTGTGCCATCGGGCGCTCCTGATCATGCCGCGTTGCGTGATTTGGACGACCTTGGCACGTCGCCTACCCGACCCACCGATCAATAAGGCTCACCTCCGTAGTACTACGTAGAACATTTTGGAGGACCCGTTAACCAGTTCAACAAACCTCTGATGAAAGCGAGCCAATCGCGGGCTTCGGAACTGGCCCTCACAGCACGCCCATCAAGATTATATAGAGCAGGCCACCGGCCAGCACGGTGCACCAAGTGACAGAGGCGGCGAGAAGCAAAGTCTCTCGGGTTGCGGGCATTTGCGCCATGGCAGATCAGCCCTGCGCCGTCCTGGGTGGCTGCAACCCCGGCGATCTCAGCCAATCGCTCAGGTGCGAAGCGGTTTCAGCCTGTCGGGCTCGCCGCAAGAGTAGTTCGCGGGCCGTCGTCCCCTGGGGGAGTTGTTCGGCTGCTTCCCGGAAGCGCCTGGCTTCTTCTGCCAACTGCTGCTCGAAAGACTCAATACATTTGGGAAATTGACGCTGCTGCATCGCGCTACTCCATTCCATGGAAAGGAAGGCGGGAGCGCAATCGGGCGTTCTCATCACAGGCAAAGGCCACGATCCGGGCTGTGATTGGGATAGCCTGACATGTCGGCAAGCCGACATACTGATCAAAACAGCTCACCTCGCGAAATCGTTAACAACTGGGCCACCCAAGCACGATTGGGGACGCTCAGGGTTAGATTGCGGTCGGAATGGGAAGCGGAGCATCGCAGGGCCGTGGAGGCGGAGAAAGAGGCCGCCAAACTGAGGCGGCCTCAAAACAGAGCGGGCCCGGGGTGCCTAGGAGCCCGGGCCCATAACCTCAACAGCCCGCCCGGGTCGCTCGGCTACAGTGACAACCATATGAAGATTTGAGGCCGGCTGTTTTGTGTTAGATCAACGCAAAGGCAATGCTGAAACATGTGATCAGCGTCCCGGTGCACAATGCCACCGCGATCAGGGCCTCGTTCTTGCGCTTGTCCAGCTCTTCCATGATGGACTCCAAACGCAAATGGGGTTTGTCCGGTTCCGACAAAACGTCAGTAGTTCTACTGAGAACATTTAAGGGTGCGTTAACCTCTGGCACAACCTGCCAAAATCAAAATAGGCCAATCGTATTTTGTACTTGGGCCACCAAGGATTGAAACAGGCTGCACCCGTCCGGTACTGGCCGAAACAGGCCACTCGCAGAAGCAAAACAGGCTACTAACTGGCTGGAACTAATGCCGCCGATGGAACTTTAATTAACCCATCGGACGCATTACCGCCGCTTCGCGTCCGGTGCGGAATGGCGGCCCCAGCCCCAAGCCCCCCGCTGGGGCCGTTTCTTAGGGAAGAGCCTTCGGCCCGGCCACGGGAGCGAGCGCTTCAAGTGCCAGCTTCACAAAAGAAGGCGGAAGCGCTCCTTGTTTGGCTCCTTCCAGAGCCTTGGCGGTTTCTGTCCGCTTCTGTGAGCAATGCGAAAAACGAATTCGCGAAAATCGCTAAGAGGCCGCCAACTGAGGCGGCCTTAAAACAAAGCGGGCCCGGAGTGCCTAGGAGCCCGGGCCCATAACCTCAACAGCCCGCCAGGGTCGTTCGGCTACGATGACAACAATACAAAGATTGGTAGAGGCTGGTTTGCGTTAGCTCAAAGGGAGGACGAGCTATGCGGGAAAGTGGGTGATGACGGAATGAGATAGGCGGCGTATCGAGGCGGGTGTCGAGCCTGCCAGAACCTCTCAAGGAGAGCGATACGCCATGAACGAGACTAGCAATATTGTTGCCCTTCGTCAGCCCGACGA
>JAUXWH010000071.1 GCA_030681365.1 Bradyrhizobium sp. | reverse complement strand
TACGATCCGGTCACCGGCATGCACGAGGGCAAGGTGACCCTGTGCCAGATTCAATCGGCGTGAGGGGAGAATAGATCATGGCTCGCGTCAAATTCCTGTGTGATGCCGACCGTTGCATCGAGTGCAACGCCTGCGTGACCGCCTGCAAGAACGAACATGAGGTGCCGTGGGGCATCAATCGCCGCCGCGTCGTCACCATCAATGACGGCAAGCCCGGCGAACGCTCGGTGTCGATGGCCTGCATGCATTGCACCGACGCGCCCTGCGCCGCGGTCTGCCCGGTGTCGTGCTTCTACACCACCGCCGACGGGGTGGTGCTGCATTCCAAAGACCTGTGCATCGGCTGCGGCTACTGCTTCTACGCCTGCCCGTTCGGCGCGCCGCAATATCCTAAGGTCGGAAACTTCGGCTCCCGCGGCAAGATGGACAAGTGCACCTATTGCGCCGGCGGACCGGAGGCCGACAACACGCCAGCCGAATACGCCAAATACGGCCAGAACCGCCTGGCCGAGGGCAAGCTGCCGATTTGCGCCGAGATGTGCTCGACCAAGTCGCTGCTCGCCGGCGACGGCGCCATCATCGCCGAAATCTACAAGGAGCGGGTGATGAAGCGCGGTTACGGCTCGGGCATGTGGGGCTGGAAGACCGCCTACAGCGATTCGCCGACCGGCTGAGGCAATGGCGCCGCCCTCGCGGCGGCGCTCGCCTAACCAGGACACCGATCTCAAGACATCGAAAGGGCGTTGTGCAAATGCCAGGCTCACTTTCAACTCTCAAGGTCCTCTGCGCCGCATTGGCGCTGCTGTTCGTCGTCGCCGGTCCGGCCGCGGCGCAGCTTTCCTTCAAGCCCACCGCCGAAGCCGTCCAGGAGGACAAGCTCCTGAACGCGCTGAAGGAGGGCGACAAGATCAGCGGCCGTGTCACCATTCCGGACGCGATGTCCGCCAGCCTGATCCAACCGGCCGGCCGCGACTGGCGCGATTTCCAGCGCAACACCCTGCCGATCATCGCCGGCGTCTCCATTCTCGGGATGCTCGCGGTACTGGCGATCTTCCTGATGGTGCGCGGACGGATTCGGGTCGAGCAAGGCTTCTCCGGCCGGAAGATCCTGCGGTTCGCCGCCTTCGAGCGCTTCACCCACTGGCTGACGGCAAGCTGCTTCATCGTCCTGGCGCTGTCCGGCCTCAACATCTCATTCGGCCGCTGGCTGGTTATGCCGCTGTTCGGCGCGGAGGCTTTCGCGGCCATGTCGGGTTACGCCAAGATCGCCCATGACTATCTGGCTTTCCCGTTCATGGTCGGCCTCGTGATCATGCTCCTGATCTGGATCAAGGACAACATTCCCGGAAAACTCGATCTGCAATGGATCAAGCAAGGCGGCGGTCTGCTGTCCAAGGGACAACATCCGCCGGCCAAGCGTTTCAACGCCGGCCAGAAGGGCATCTTCTGGATCGTGATCATCGGCGGCGCGCTGATGTCGGTGTCCGGCTGGTACCTGCTGTTCCCCTACATTCCCGGCGATGTGACGACGCTGCAGTTCTGGACCGTGATCCATGCCGTGATCGCCATGCTCTTCATCGCCGCCATGATGGCTCACATCTATATCGGCTCGATCGGGATGGAGGGCGCGTTCGATGCAATGGGAACCGGCGAGGTCGATCTCAACTGGGCCAAGGAGCATCACTCGCTCTGGGTCGAGGAAACGCAGGCCAAGGGACAGGCGTCGTCGGGAGACGCCCCGCGCGCCGTCCCGGCCGAATAATTCGGCCGGTCCAATTCAGATCTTTGGGGTAGTGTCATGAAAGTCTTTCTTGCGGCCCTGGTGGTCGCGGCAATCGCCGCCGTCGGGGTGTCGATCGTGCTCAACACCATCCAGCAGTCGAGTTCGGTCGCCTTCACGACCGGCGGCGCCAGGGTTGGCGATCCCGGCCACAATCTGGTCGGGCCGGGCTGATTCCGTCCGTTGAGTTCGCCAAACGCTCCCCCGGCGTGGCCGGTCGAAATCCGCCTCGCCAGGGACCGCCGAACGCTGCATGTCGCCTTTGACGACGGCCAGGCGTTCGACCTCCCCGCCGAATTGCTCCGCGTCACCAGCCCCTCGGCCGAAGTGCAGGGCCATTCCGAAGCGGAGCGCAAAACCGTTGGCGGCAAGCGCAACGTGACCATCCTGTCGGTCGATCCCGTCGGCAATTACGCGGTCCGGCTCGGGTTCGACGACATGCACGCCACCGGCATCTACTCCTGGGCGTTTCTGCGCGATCTCGGCCTCAACGCCGAACGCCGGTTCCAGGACTATCTCGACGATCTCGGCGCCAAGGGCCTTGATCGCGACAAGCCGGGCGTGCGCTGAGGCGCAGCCCGGGCATGCGCTGAGGGAACCTGCGGCCGGCCCTTGACGACGGCGCGAAGCGACGAAACGATCGCTGCCAATGCCAAACCCCGGCTCAAAAATCGGCTGCGCATTTCTGGCCTGCATCGGCGTGCTGGTTACTCTGCCCCTGACGGTGACTCCCGCCTCGGCGCAGTTGCGCGGCCATGGCGGGCCGGTGCGGGCGCTGGCGATTTCGCCGGACGGGCAGACCGCGCTGACCGGCAGTTTCGATTCGACCGCGATCCGCTGGTCGCTGGCGCGTAATGCCGCCGAACAGGTGCTGCGTTTCCATGCCGACGCCGTCAACGCGGTGGCGCTGCTCAAGGACGGACGCGCGGCGACCGCGGGCGCCGACGGGCGCATCGCGATCTGGACGGCCGGCAAGACGGAGCCCGATAAAGTGCTGGAAGGCCATGAGGCGCCGATATCAGCGCTTGCCGTCTCGCCCGACGGCGCAACGCTGGCGTCGGCATCATGGGACCATACCGTGCGGCTGTGGCCGCTCGCGGGCGGTGCGGCGCGCGTTCTCGAAGGGCATACCCAGAACGTCAACGGCGTGGCGTTCTCGTCCGACGGCCGCACGCTGGTCAGCGTCAGCTACGATCTGACCTTACGGATCTGGCCGCTGTCGGGCCCGTCAGCCGCGACCGTCGTGACGATCCCGAGCCCGCTCAACGCGGTCGCGATCGGCGACGACGGCGAGATCGCGGCCGGCGGCGCCGACGGCCGGGTTTATTTGCTGACCGGCAACGGCACGCGCTCCGGCGAGGTCGCCGCCGGAACGCGGCCGGTGATCTCGCTGGCGATCTCGCCGGATGGTGCGTGGCTGGCCGCCGCCGGTATCGGCGGCTCGGTGGCTGTCATCGATCGCAAGGCACGCACCCCGGCGCGCACGCTGGTCGGCCCGGGGCTGCCGGTGTGGTCGGTGGCGTTCATGCCGGACAGCCGGACGCTGCTGACGGGCGGCGCCGACAACATCATCCGGCGCTGGAACGCGGTGACCGGAGAGCCCGTCGATTCGCTGCTGGTGGAAGCGGCGGCGGATCCGCTGGCCGCCTATGCCGGCGACCGCGGCGCGGAGATCTATCGCGCCTGCATTGCCTGCCACACCCTCAGCCCCGATCAGGCCAACCGCGCCGGCCCGACACTATCAGGCATTTTCGGCCGCCGCATCGCCACCGCCCCGGGCTATCATTTCTCCGAAGCGCTGAAGCGCCTCGACATCGTCTGGACGCCGGAGACAGTTTCCAGATTGTTCGAAATCGGACCCGCGGCCTACACGCCCGGCACCAAGATGCCGGAGCAGCGCATCGGCTCGGAAGCCGACCGCGCCGCGCTGGTGAAATTCCTTGAACGCGCGACGAAGGAGAAGTGACGTGCCCGAGCAACCTGAGCGGTGGGCATCGAAGTCGTGGTTCAGGCATAGACTCGATGTTGCAGCAATGACGGTGAGCCCCTCCCCCTGTGGGAGAGGGTTGGGGTGAGCGACTATCTGAAGAGTCAAGTTGCATTGGCGTATTGAGTACGCGCATCGCGTGCTTTTGCGTTGAGGCGGACGAGCAGTTTGTGGGCCAGGGCGATCCGGACGGTCATTTTGTGTTTTCCTGCGGCGAGCAATCTA
>JAUXWH010000065.1 GCA_030681365.1 Bradyrhizobium sp. | reverse complement strand
CTACAGCGTCTCTTGCTTGTGCCCGCATTGCTTGCAGGCGAACTTGACGCGGGTGGCACCCTTTTCCGCCGAGATGCGGTTCGGCGCGCCGCATTTGCCGCAGGTGGTCTCGATGCGGGTATTGCCCTGCTTCACGACCAGCGCCTTGCGCTGCATGGTTTCGCGGATCAGGCGTTCGGCCTCCTCGCGCATCGCCTGCTTATCCATCCGCTGCCACCTGTCGTGAGAATGCCGAGGCGGGCCTTATAACACCCGCATCGGACTTTTCGACCAGGGGCGCGAAAAATTTTGCAGGCCTGACGGTATCCGGCGTCCCTCGCCCCGCAAGCGGAGCGAGGGAACCTTCTCCTCACACCGTCAGCACCGTCGAGCCCGTGGTCTTGCGCGCGGCCAGGTCGGCGTGGGCCTTGGCGGCGTCCTTCAGCGGGTAGGTCTGGTGCACCTCGATCTTGACCGCGCCTGATTTCACCACGTCGAACAGCTCGTTCGCCATCGCCACGAGATTCTCGCGCTTGGCGGCGTAGGTGAACAGCGTCGGGCGGGTGACGTAGAGCGAGCCCTTTTGCGCCAGCAGGCCGAGGTTGAGCGGCTCGACGCTGCCGGAGGATTGCCCGAACAAGGCGGCGACGCCGAGCGGCGCCAGGCAGTCGAGCGATTTCAGGAAAGTATCCTTGCCGACGGAATCATAGACGACAGGCACCTTCTTGCCGCCGGTGATCTCGTCGACGCGCTTCACGAAATCCTCTCGCGTATAGACGATGGTGTGGGCGCAGCCATGGGACTGCGCCAGCTTGGCCTTCTCGTCGCTGCCGACGGTGCCGATCACGGTGGCGCCGAGATGTTTGGCCCACTGGCTGAGGATGGTGCCGACGCCGCCGGCCGCGGCGTGCAGCAAAATAGTGTCGCCGGATTTGACCCGATAGGTCTGCCGGATCAGGTATTGCGTGGTGAGGCCTTTCAGCATCATCGCCGCGGCGGTGTTGTCGTCGATGCCATCCGGCAGTTTCAACAAGCGATCGGCCGGAATCAGCCGCGCTTCGGAATAGGCGCCGAGCGGCGAAGCGCCGTAAGCGACGCGATCGCCGGGCTTCAGGTCAGTGACGCCGGCGCCGACCTCCTCGACCACGCCGGCGCCCTCACTGCCGAGCCCGCTCGGCAGTTGCACGGGATAAAGCCCGGAGCGGTTGTAGATGTCGACGAAGTTCAAACCGACGGCGGTGTGGCGGATGCGGGCTTCACCCGGACCGGGCTTGCCGACCTCTACCTCTTCCCAGCTCAGGACTTCGGGACCGCCGGTTTTGTGGAAGCGGATGGCATGCGTCATGGGTTAGCTCCTTGGGGTGAGATGTGGAAGAGAGGGAAATGGTGCGGCAGCTCAGGTCTCGATAATGACGTAGCTGTCCTCGATATGGACAGGAAAAGTCTCGGCAACATAGGGGCCTTTTGCCAATGTCTCGCCATCCTCGACCACGACGGGATAGGTGCGTACCTTGACCCGCTTCGGATCGAACCACGACTGGCCGTTGCGCATGTCGAATTCCCAGCCGTGCCAGGCGCAGCGCAAGAGTTCGCCGACCCGCGAGCGCTGATAGACGCCGGGCTCCGGCGAGGTCAGCCGCGCCACGCAGGCGGCCTTGTCGAGCGGGGCGCCGGCATGTGGGCAGCGGTTGAGCAGCGCGAAGAACTCGCCGTTGACGTGGAATACGACGACGTCGCGGCCGTCGACGTCGACCACCTTGTTGCCGCCGGGCGGAATCTCTGCGGTGCGGGCCACGATGTGACGGGTCATGCTGGACGCATCAAAGCTTGTACAGCGCGCGGGCGTTGCTGCTGAAGATTTTTCGCCGTTCAGTCTCCGTCAGCGGCGTCTTGAAAGCATAGCGCGGATCGTCAAAGTCCCAATGCGGGTAATCCGACGAGAACAGCAGGCGATCGACGCCGACCCATTCGATCAGCGCGCGCAGATGTTTCGCCTCGTCGGGCTCGTCGATCGGCTGGGTGGTGAACCAGAAATGCTCTCTTACGTATTCCGATGGCCTGCGTTTCAGGTGCGGCACCTCGCTGCGGAATTTTTCAAAATGCTGGTCCATCCGCCACATCGTCGACGGGATCCAGCCAAAGCCACCCTCGATGAAGACGATCTTGAGATTTGGGAACTGCTCCGGCACGCCCTCGATGACGAGGCTGGTGAGCATCGCCGCCATGGTATGCGCGTTACTCTGGTGCTCTTCGGCGTAATAGGACGGCCAGCCGCCGCCGGTCGGCGCGTGGCCGCCATAGCCTCCGACATGGATGCCGAGCGGCAGGCCGAGTTCCTGTGCACGGGCGTAAATCGGCCAATAGCGATGGCGGCCGAGCGGCTCGTTGGCCCGCGGCGAGACGTTGATCTGGACGTATTCGCCTGTTCTGGCGCAGCGGTCGATCTCGGCGATGGCGAGTTGCGTATCGTCCTGCCCGACCAGGATCGAGGCCTTCAGCCTGGGATCACGGTGCGCCCAGAACGCCAGCTGCCAGTCGTTGACGGCGCGCTGGATCGCCGCACCGAAATCGAGATTCTGCTGCGAGAAGATGAAGAGATCGAGCACCTGCAACAGGCCGAACTCGACGTCGAGCGGATCGAGGTGCTGCTTGCGCATGAAGTCGAGATCGGAGCCGGGCGGCCCGCCGGTCGGCGGCCAGGCATCGCGCCGCGCGATCAGCGGCGAGGAGCGCGGATAGGGCGTGGTGCCGATATAGGGCGTGCGCAGATGGCTGCCATAGGTTTTTAGGTGCTCCTGCCAGCGTTTGGGCAGGAACGGATTGAGATCGGAATGGGCGTGGATGCTCGGATGGATGTCGCAGTCGATGATGCGCAGCCGGCTTTTCGCGGGCGTTTCTTTTTCCGAGAGCGGGCGGTCGATGACATCGCTCATGCGATCCTCCTATGCGGCAAGAGATAGCCGCGGAAAGGTTTCAAGCGGATTGTCGGCACACATGCGCGCGACCAGACTGGCCGGCAGATGCGGCGGGATGGCGTCGTCGCCGTCGAACTGCCAGTGCGGATAATCCGACGAGAACAGGAACATCTGGTCGGAGCCGATCATGTCGATGATGTCGGCGACCCCGGCCGCATCGGGCGGCGAATCGAACGGCTGTGTGGTGAAGCGGAAATGGTCGCGCATGATCGCGGCCGGCTCGCGTTCGACCCAGGGCACCTCGACGCGGACGCCGCGCCAGGTCTTGTTGGCGCGCCACATGAAGGCCGGCAGCCAGCTGATGCCGGATTCCATCAGCACCACCTTGAGGCCGGGGAATTTGCCGAACACGCCCTCATAGATCAGGCTCAACACCTGGGCCTGGAACGCCTGCGCCTCAGCCATGTAATATTCGTAACGGTAGGAGGGCCAGCCGACCGAACTCGGCGCCTGCCGGTAGGCGCTGCCGGCATGAATGGCGATCGGCAGTTTGTGCTTTTCCGCCGCCTGCCACACCGGCCAGAAATGCCGCTTTCCGAGCAGGGCGTCACCCTGCGCCAGCACCAGCACCGAAACGAAGCGGTTGTCGGAGGCGCGGCGCTCGATTTCCTCGATGGCCAGATCCGGCGCCTGCATCGGCACCACGATCGAGGCGCGCAGCCTTGAATCCTTCGACAGCCACTCGGCCGCGATCCAGTCGTTGATCGCCTTGCAGAAGTCGGCCGCCATATAAGGATCGAACACCGCCTGGGCGCCGTACAGCACGTTGCAGATGGCGTGGCTGGCGCCGAGCTGGTCGAACGCGCCGCGCTGCACCATGGCGAGATCGCTGCCCGGCTTGTCGCCATTGGCGGGCCGCCAGTCGGCCCGGCCGGACAGCGGCATGTTGGGCGGATAGGAGTTGAGATCGAGGCCGTCGATGGCGCGGCTGACCACCTGTTCTTTCCAGTGATCGCTGAGATAGGGCAACAGCGTGGTGCGGGTTCCGCCGACGGCGGGATGGATATCGCAGTCGATCCGCGTGGCGGCCATGGCGTTCCCTGAGTCTCATTCTTGACGGTCGCTTCGCGCCGCGGCGTAAATGTGCCGCCGGCGGCTGCCGAGCGCAAGGGTCTAACGAGGGTCTAACGAGGACCGAGCCGGATGGCAGCCATGGCCGAATGCATGCCGGTCTTGCAGCAAGCCTGCAAAACGCAAATATTCGCGTCAAACGGGAGGTTGCGCCGCCCGCAGCGCCGGAAAACAGGGCAAGCGATATGCGACTGATCATCGTATCCGGGCTTTTCGCCATCGTTCTGCCGTTCGCGATCGGGCTTTTCGCCACGAAAAAACGCGTCGGCCTCGATGTCTCAGAAAGATTTCTGGAACGGCTGGATGAGATTCCTTCTGGCGCGACCGAACAGCAACGCGAACTCAGTTCAGGTAACCTGAAGAACTGGATGGCCGACCATCCCGTCAGCGCGGCGCAGTATGCCCGGTATGTCATGCCGATGGATATTTTGTATCTGCTCGCGCTGGGATCGTTTCTCGGCCTTGCATCGAACTGGCTTGCCGCCGACATGCAATGGCCGGCGTCGTTCGCCGGCATCCCGATCTGGATATGGCTGTGGCTGCTGCCCGCGCTCTATATCGTGGCCGATATCATCGAAGATTCGATGATTGCGATGCTCATGACGTCTCCGCGCCTGATCAAACCGGTCACGGTGCGCGCGCTGACAAGAATCAAGGGCATCAAGATCGGCAGCGTCGGCGCTGCCATGCTGCAGACGGCCGTCCTCGGAGTACTGACTTTGCTGTGGAGCAACGGCGCCTGAGCGCGCTGGCCAGCCGCCCGTGGCGGCTGGCCGAACCCGCGACGTGAAGGCTATTTCTTCTTCCCATCGGCATCGAACTGCTTGAGAAACGCCAGCAGGTCGTCGGTTTTCTTCTCGTCCTTCAGGCCGGCATAGATCATCTTGGTGCCGGGGATCTTCGCCTTGGGGTTCTTGATATATTCGCGGAAGGTGGCCTCGTCCCAGGTGAGTCCGGAGTCCTTGTTGGCGGCGGTATAATTATAGCCGGGCACGGTGCCCGCCTTGCGGCCGATGATGCCGTTGAGCTGCGGTCCTACGCCATTTTTCGCGGTCTCGCCGATCTGGTGGCATGCCTTGCACACGCCGAACACTTTTTCGCCGGCCGCGGCATCCTGGGCTCTGACCTCACCGGCGCCGGCGACCGCCAAAAGTGCAACGAAAACAAATCCTCGCATGCTGTTCTCCTGTTCTAACAACCCCTTGGGGCCGGGACTCTTTGGCTGATCGGCATCGAGCGGTCGATCCGACTTTCGGACTGCCGGGGGATGGCATCTCAAGCACCATACACGATCAAAGTTCCATTGGAATCGATGATGCGTGCCTGCAGGTTCGGCCTGGTCGCCACAATGCGGGCGATATCGGACAGCGGCATCAGGCTGAACGCGGTCGATAATGCATCCGCTTCGGTGGCCGTCGGCGCCATCACGCTTACGCTCCCGTAGCGTTGCGGACTGCGGCCCGTCTCCGGATCGAACAGATGGGTAAAGCGGCCTTTGGCGTCAAACCGGAAGCCGGCGCCCGCGGAGGTCGCGACTGCGCGGTCGATCAGGTCGACGGTTTCGGTGAGCAGGCCCGGCCGGCCGGGATCGCCAAGACCAACGCGCCACGGCGTGCCTTCGGGCCTTGCGCCGATGGCCCTGATCTCGCCCATGTTGACCAGGGTCGTCGACAGGCCCGCCTGGCGCAGGCGCTCGACGACGCGGTCGGTGGCAAAGCCCTGCGCGATGCCGTTCAGCGTGATGGCCGCGCCGCGCCGCAGCAGCGCGATCCTGTTTTCATCGACCAGCAGGTCGGCGTGGCCGACCTTCGCCAGCGCTTCGGTCAGTTGCTGCGGCGAAGGTCCGTCGCCGCCCGGTCTTGCGGATGAAAAATGATCGGCATGAAGCTGCCACAGCGGCTGCACCGTCGGGTCGAACGCGCCGCCGGTGAGTCCGGCAAAGTGCTGCGAGGTTTTCAGCAACGCCACCATATCGGCGTCAGGCGCAACGAGAATGCCGGTGCGGTTGAGAATCGAGATCGCGGAGTCCGCCCGGTACAGGCTGAACTGCTGCTCCAGCCGTCGCACTTCCAGCAGGCAGCGTTCGACCAGCCGTTCGGCCTCGGCCCTGTCGGAGTGATGAATCTCGATCGAGACCTGCGCGCCGAGCGCCGATCCCTGCCAGCGCACGGGACCATTGGCCCGCGCGAATCGGCTAGAGGCGAACAATGCCGATCCGGCTGCGCTCGCGGCAATGACGATCATGCGCCGTCGCGTGAGGTGTTGAAGCATCGGCTGGTCCCTCGTCAATTGATCCGCACCTCGGGACGTTCATTCTGGCTCTGGTCGCCGGGCGCGTCGCTGCCGAGCACGTAGTCGCGCGGTATCTCCGTGAAGGTCACCACCCGGCCGCCGTTGGCGGCGACAAACGCGTCGGCGGCCTCGCGACTGCCGAACGGCACCGCCTCGGCCGCGCCCATGCCGCCCTGTCTGCGGCTTTCGATCACGAAGAAGGCCTTGCGCGCGTCGACCCAGTTGGTGGCGCCCGGATCTTCCCAGCTTTTCGCCCGCGCCATGTCCGACACATAGATCGCCCTGATATCGCGGGGCTGGTCCGGCATCAGGGTGAAGGCCACGGTGTCGCGAACCGATGAGAACCAGAACGGATCGATCCGGCCGGCGGTGATGATCTGGCCCTTCGGTCCCGGATGCTCGAGCAGGTTCATGCCGCAGAACACGCCCATGGCATCGCTGTCGAGCGCCACCGGCGGCGGCGCGACCGAATTGGCCGCCTCCTGATTGCATCCGGCGAGGAAAATGGTGGCGACGAGCGCACACAGGATTCGTAACCTCATAATTCCCTCCGCGCAAAGAAGGCGGTCGCCAGTCCGAGCGGTGCGGCGATCCACACCAGAAGGCCGAGCAGCAGCGCGCCGATGCCCGTGCTCGCGGTTCCCGCCAGCCCGGCCATGCCGGAGAACTGGCTGACGTTGAAGCCTGTCAGGTTGGTGAGCCGATAGAGATCGGTCGGATTGAGAAACAGCAGCGCCTCCAACACCGGCGCCGTGACGAAGCGTCCCTGATCGACCACGAGGATGCCGAGCAGGGCCATGTCGAACACCAGCACCATCAACAACCAGATCCCGACCGAAATGCCCGCGGCGGTACCGCGATCGCGCACCAGGCTGGAGATCAGGTATCCGATTGCGACGAACACCGCGCCGAGCAGGATCGAGGTCCCGAGCATGGAGGCGAAGGCGTACCAGCTCGCCGCCAGCACCGAGGCGCCGGTGACGGCGAGCGCCGCCGCCGCCGCGCCATAGCCGATCACGGTGGCGAAAGCGAGGATCAGGACATGGCCGCAGAATTTGCCGAGCAGCACCTGGTAGCGGCCGACCGGATAGCTGAGCAGCAGGATCATGGTGCCGCGCTCCATCTCGCCGACCACGGCGTCATGCGAGATCAACAGCGCGATCAACGGCAGCAGAAAGATGGTGAGGCTGGAAAGGCTCACCACCACCACGTCGAGCGCGCCGGCGCCGACATTGCCGGTCGGCGCGCTGCCGAGAAAGGTCAGCGACAGCGACAATGCGGCCAGCAGCAGCGTGGTGGCGAGAACCCAGCGGTTGCGCAACCCTTCCTTGATTTCCTTGGTGGCGATGATGACGATGTTCCTCATGCGGCATTCTCCCGCAAAAAATGCGCATAGAGATCGTCCAGCGTCGGCGCCGCGATCTCGATATTGGTGACGCCGGCATTGCCGGCCGCGATGCGCAACAGTTCCATCTTGGCGGCCTCATCGGGCACCAGCAGGATGCGGCCGCGCGGGGTTGGGACGCTCGCCCCGTTCATCCAGGCTGACGGAACACTCGCCCCCGGCGCCAGATCGAGCGAGACCCGGATCGGCAGCTGCGAGATCGAACGCAGTTCCGCAAGCGAGCCCTGCGCAACCAGCTGCCCGCGGTTCATGATCAGCACATGCTCGGCGCGGTCTTCCAGCTCGTTGAGCGCATGCGACGAGATCAGGACGGTGGCGCCGTCGTCGCGCAACTCGTTCAGGATCTCGTAGAAGGTCTGCCGCAACGCCGGATCAAGCCCCGTGGTCGGCTCGTCCAGCAAAAGCACGCGCGGCCGTCCCAGCAGCGCCTGGGCGAGGCCGAGACGCTGCCGCATGCCCTTGGAATAGGTCCCGACTCTGCGATCGGCGGCAGGCATCAGGCCGACGCGCTCGAGCAGCGGCCATGCCGAGGCGGGCTTGATCTGTTTCAGCCGCGCATAGAACGCCAGCGTTTCGCGACCGGTCAGGGCGGCATTGAACGCGACATTCTCCGGCAGATAGCCGAGCTGCCGGCGCGCCGAGAATTCGCCGGCCGCCGGATCCTCGTCGAGCACGCGGACCGCGCCGCGCTCGGCGTGAATGAGGCCGAGCATCAGCTTGATCAGCGTGGTCTTGCCGGCCCCGTTGTGACCGACCAGCGCGCTCAGCCGTCCCGGCCCGAGATCGAACGAGACGTTGCGCAGCGCCTTGACCGCGCCGTAGCTCTTCTCCACGCCCTTGACGGCGACAGTCACGGTCATCGCAGACTCCGGCTGGCTGATGGTTTCGGCGGCGGCGCGATTAGAGGGCGGCTATCGACGACGCCCCCGGGATAGAGCGCCGGAAACTGCGCCTGCGCCCAGCGCAGCACCTGCACCGCCGGACTGTTGATCAGCACCTTCGCCGACGGCGCGGTCCACAACACCCGGTCGATCAGATCGTTGGGGCGGTAGGCGGTGTCGGCGATGCCGTCGCCGTTAAGATCGAACGCCGGATTGTCGCTCCAGTAATTGCCACGGCCGCCTTTCGACCAGTCGAGGTCGCGGGTGCCGACATACTTCACCTGGTTGCGGTTGCCGACAAAGGCATTGCCGGTGATCTCGTTGCCCTCGGAGCCGGCGGTGAAATGCACGCCGATGCCGCAGCGCTCGAACCAGTTGTTGCGAAACTTGTTGTGGTTGGTGTTGTAGATGAAGACGCATTTGCCGGGGCCGCTGCGCAGGCCCGGTTCCGGTTTCGATTCCGGCAGCATGCCGCGCTCTTCGGCCGGACCATCGTCGCGGCTGCTGGCGACGTTATCGAGCGAACCGCCCCTGACCCAGTTGCCCTCGATCTGCGCATAATTGGCGTAGTTGAACAGCATGCCGTAGTCGCGATCGCGATCGCTGATGTTGTTGCGGATGATCAGCCGGTTCGAAAACATGATGGCGTAGCCGACGTGGTTGCCGACCGAGACGTTGCCGCTGACTTCGCTGTCGTTGGTGTACATGTAATGTACCGCGAAGCGCACCTGCTCGAAACGGTTGTCGATGAAGCGGTCCTTGCGGCTGGATATCGTGAAGATGCCATCGCGGCCGTAGCGGAAGCTGTTCCCGGCGACGGTGACGTCGGGCGCGTTCCAGACCGAGACGCCGTTGCCGCGTTCGTTGAGGCGACCGCCCTGCATGCCCTCGATGATGTTTCGCTGCACGCGCGAGCCCGTCGCGCCGTGGACGTAAACGCCGTACAAATTGCCTTCGAAACGGTTGTTCTCAACCAGCGCGCGTTGCGCCGTTTTCTCCAGGAACACGCCGGAATCCATCTTGTCCAGATCGCGGCCCGAGCCCTGGATGGTGATGCCTCGAATGATGACATCCGGCGCCGTCACGGTGACGACATTGCCGGTTCCGCCGCCGTCGAGCACCGCGCCCGGCCGGCCGCTCAACACCACGCGCCGTTCGATCCTGACCGGACCTTTGTATTCGCCCGGGGCCAGTTCGACGACGTCGCCGTCCTGCGACCGATCGAGCACCGCCTGCAACGGCTGCCCAGGGACAGCCTTCAGCGTCTCCGCAACCGCGAAGCCCGGGATTCCGGCGGCGAGGATCGCCGCCGGAAGGATGCGAAGGAAGGAAAGCACGTGCCGATCCCGCTTCAGGATGTCTTGGGTTCGACGAACATGCGGCCCTTCATTTCCATGTGCATGGCATGACAGAACCACGAACAATAGTACCAGTAGACGCCGGCCTTATCCGCCGTGAACGTCACCGAGGCCGTGGCCATCGGCGCCACTTCCATGTTGACGCCGTAGTTCACGATGCAGAAACCGTGCGTCAGGTCCTCCACCGCGTCGATATTGGTGACGTAGACGGTGACCTCATCGCCCTGCTTGATCTGGAACTGCTCCAGGCCGAACGCCGGCGCGGTGGACGTCATGTAGACGCGGACCTTGTTGCCGTCCCTGATCAGCTTGGAGTCGGCTTCGAGATCGATCCCGTCGGCCTTGGCCTGCTTGACCGCGTCAGCAAAGAACGGATCGGCGCGGTCCCAGATCGAAACCGGATTGATCTTGGAGCGATGCACGATGGTGGCGTCATGCGGTTCGGCAAAGCTCGGACCGTCATGCACCAGCTTCATCTTGTCGCCGGAGATGTCGATCAGCTGGTCGTTCTCGGGCTTCAGCGGCCCCACATTGAGGAAGCGGTCCTTCGAGAACTTGTTGAGCGAGATCAGCCACTTTCCATCGGCTTCCTTGGTTTGCCCCATGGAAGTGTGGTTGTGGCCGGGCTGATAATGCACATCGAGCTTCTGCAGGACCGGATCGACCTTCTCGCCCTTGAAGGCACGTTTGGCGAGATCGATGTTCCATTTGCAGATCTGGCTGTCGAGGAACAATGTCGTAAAGGCGTTGCCCTTGCCGTCATAGGCGGTGTGCAACGGCCCGAGGCCAAGTTCAGGCTCCGCGACCACGACGTCGCGCGGCTTGATCTTGTCGTCGAACAACTGGTCGAACAGCCGGACGTCCATCACCGTGACGGTCGGCGAGAGCTTGCCGTTGGCCACGATATGAATCCCGTCCGGTGCGGTGTTGATGCCGTGCGGGCTGTTGGGGATCGGAACGTAGCGCGTGTAGGGCGAGCCCTTGCGGCCGTCGATCACGGGCACACCGTTCATTTCCTTGAAGTCGCCCTTCTTCACCGCCTCCTCGATGCGCTTGATATTGAAGATGGTGAGCCAGTCCTGCTCCTTGGCGGTCATCTCGGCGAGCGTGACGCCCTCTTCCGAATTGTAGCAGGTAGCGAAGGCGTACTTGCCCTGGTAGTCGGCATCGACGTTGTCGAGGTTGCCGCTGACCATCACCTGCCAGGCCACCTTCATAGTGTCGCCGTCGATCGCGCTGAAGATCGAGCGGTACTGCTTCGGATCGTCGAGAACCTTGCCGTCGTTCGGCAGCGGCACGCCGTCCTCGCCGTTGGCGAACACATAGCCAGTGCGCGGATATTTCTGCACGCGCAGGCCGTGCACCGTGTGCTGGTTCGGCAGCTGGATGATCTTGTCGCACTTCATGACGTCGAGCCGCACCCGCGCGACGCGGGTATTGGCCTTGTCGTTCATGAAGGCGTAGCGGCCGTCATAGGTGCCGTCGGTGAAGGAGATGTGCGGATGATGCAGGTCGCCATTCATGTAGGTGCCGCCGCGGGTCTTGAGGAACTCGCGGGTCTCGGGCAGCAGCCCCTCGGTCAGCACCTTCAGGCTTTCGTTGGTCTGGCCCCAGCCGGTGGCGCTGCAGCGGTTGAACACGGGCACGCGCATCAGTTCGCGCATCGAAGGTAGGCCTACGATACGCATTTCGCCGGTCTGGCCGCTGGAGAAGAAGGTGTAGTACTCGTCCAGCTCGCCGGGGTGCACTTCGGCCTTCTGCACCACTGCGGGCCGTGCCGCCGGCGCTTTCGGCGCCGCGGTCTTGGTCTGCGCGTCGGCGGTCGTGGCGGTGAACCCAACGCCCCCGGCAAGGCCGACGCCCGCTGCTGCCGCGGTCGTGCCGAGCAAAGTACGCCGACTGACGCCCTTACCGTTTTCGTTGTCGCTCATAGTAGCCTCCTACTTTCAGGTTGCGGGTGGTGTGATGGCGTCGGCTGGCGGCAGGTTGATCGGCTTGCCGCCGGCGGTGATGATGGTGTTCGGACCCTTGCCGCCGCTGCGCATCGAGGGCGACGACAGCGCGTCGCGCTTCTCGCGCTTCAACCGCACCTGGATCATGTGCGGGCAGCGGTGGTCGTCGAAATACAGTTCCTGGCAATGCATGCAGTAGATGCATTCATTGACGTTGATGTGCCCCTCGGGATGGATCGCCTGCACCGGGCATTCCTTGGCGCAGCGCTGGCAGGGCGAGCCGCATTCCGGCCAGCGCCGCAGCCATTCGAACATCCTGACGCGGCCGGGAATCGCCAGCGCGGCGCCGAGCGGGCACATGTAGCGGCAGAAGAACCGCTCGACGAACAGGCCGGCAGACAGCGTCGTCAGCGCGTAGATGACGTAAGGCCATTCGCGCGCGAACTTCAGCACGATCGCGGTCTTGAACGGTTCGACCTCGGCCAGTTGCTCGGCCAGCGCGGTGGAATAGAGCGACATGCCGAACAGGCCGAGAAAGATGATGTACTTGATCGGCCACAGCCGCTCGTGCAGGCCCCATGGCAGACGGTATTGCGGGATCTTTACCGCCTGGGCGATGTTGTTGAGTAGTTCCTGCAGCGCCCCGAACGGACAGAGCCAGCCGCAGAACGGCCCACGCCCCCAGAACAGCAGGCCGGCCGCGATCGAGGCCCACAGCAGGAAGATCAACGGCGCCGACAGGAAGTATTCCCAGCTAAAGCCGGTCAGCAGCGAATTGGCGAAGGTCAGGACGTTGACCACCGAGAGCTGGGCGTTGGCGTACCAGCCGAGCCACACCAGAATGAACAGCAGATAACCGCGGCGGACCCAGACATAGACCCTGGGACGCCGCACCAGGCTGTTCTGAAAGAAGAAGATCAGCGTCAGCGCACCGAGGGCTGCGACCGTGATGCCGATACTGACGACGTTGCCGCGCCAGATCTTCATCCACAGCGGTTCGTCTTCGGCGACGAAACCTGTCGCGGGCTTGGGCGGCGCGGCGGCTGGCGTTCCCGGCGTTGCGGCGGAAGGTGTGGATGATTTGGCTGCCTGCTGCGCCGGCGCGACCGGCTGACGCTTGATGTAGCTGTCCGGCAGGATGTAGCCGAGATCGAAGGTGAGCCAGGCCTTGTCCCTGGCGCCGATCACGCGCTGCACGAGCAATTGCAGCACCCAGGGCTCGGTGGGATCGAAGGTGAATTCCGGCGGCAGCACGAACAGCGCGATCTCCGGAAAATGCGGCGCGCCTTCGGCTTCGAGGTTTCCCAACCTCGTGTGGTCGCGGTCGCGAAAGCGGATGCTGTTGGTGTCCTGGATCAATTCGACGCGATCGAAGATGCCGCCGCGAACATAGGCGGCGCCCTTGAAGGAGTAACGTCCCGATCCCGCGACCACGAGGGCGTGCTGACCGGGTTTGAGCCGACCGGCCAGCCGGTTGAATCCGTCCTCGCCGAGCAGGCTGCGGCCGATGGCCGGCACTGCGACGTCGGCGACATAGAGATCGATAAAGGTGTCGTCCGGATCGCCCTCTTCCGGATGCGCTATAGCCCCGGCATTGCCGGATTTTTCGAAGGCCTTGTTGACGTCATCGACGGAAAGCACCAGCCGGCGGATGGAACCGTCGCCGACCAGGGTCTCCCAGTCGCGGATTTCGCCTTTGCCGGGATCGATCGTCTTCTTGACTTGCGGCGCCGCGCTGGCGATGGCGCTGCCCTGACCGCCGAGCCGGCCGCCTTTGATCAGCTTGGTGGCGGAGCGAACGATACTGTCGCCCATGACCAGCACGGTCACCGTGGCGCCGCTGACGATGTCGACTTGCGGCGCGGGCGCGGTGCCGCGCGCGACTTGGTCCATGTCGGCGCCAATCAGCTTGTTGACGGCATCCACCACGCGCTTTTCCGGAATGCCGAGCAGAACGATCGGCTCCTTGTGCTCGACCATCTTGAGGCCTGTCACCACGCCCTTCGGCGTGATGCCGACCAGAAGCTGGATCGGCTTGCCGGAATAACCCGTCGCATTGGCAAAAACGGAGTTGAGGTAGACGAAGCCGATGACCTGATCGTCCTTCAGCGCAGGCACGATCGCAGGATCGCCCTGCGGAGTTCCAAAGCGATTCGCGCCGGCAACCAGTTCGGCCGGCTCGGCCTTTTCAAGATATTCGCCGAGACGGCCGGCGGCCCACGCCTCTCCAGACGAGGAAATCCAGCCGAAAACGGCCAGAATCCCCAGAAGGACATAGATGTTGACGGATTTTCGCAATTTGCCACTTCCAGATGTCAGCAGAACGCCGTTGTTCTGGAGCGCAAGCATCGAGAAAGTAATCTTAGAGCACCTTGCAGAAGGGCTGCTTGCGCTGGATCAAACAAGCTACAGTCTGATTGGTTCAAACTTGTGATGAGAGAGGGTGCGACATGCGCAAAGAGCCGCTCCTGACCGCCGTGCCGCCCGCTCCGGTGGAAAGCCTCAGCGAGCTTTATGCCATTGCGTTCGACCAGGCGCAGAAGGCCATGCAGCGATACGGCGCACTGGCCACCCAGCCCGATGAGCGCCTGTTGCCGGTGCGCGCCGTGTTCGCGGTGCTCTCGGCCCGCGAGCGCGAACGCTGCGACAGCCTGTCCGCGGCCTGCCTTGCCGCCTGCGGCAAGCGCCCCGATGGGGCCGATCTACGCTGGGAGCCGATCGATCTCGTCGCCGCGACCGAGATCGCCGAAATCGGGAACTCCAGCCTGGCGACGCCCTACACCGCCTGGGCGCTCGCCGCGCGCCATCGCCAGCGCGCCTTTGTGTTCTGGACCTACGTCATCGCGCTGGCCGAAGATCCGCAGGTGCGGCTCACGGCGGAAAACCTTGCGCGAGAAGCGCTGTCCGACGGCAACCGCTGGCGCCGCGAGCGCCGGCTGGCCTGGAGAACCGGGCGAAAGACGGCGACGGGTGAGACCGCGGATGCCACCGCAGACGACGAATCCGCGTCGGCGGCGCTGCTGGAAAGCTTGCTGCTCCGGGACATCGTCGCATGGTCGCAAGGGTTGACGCCGGCGCAGCGCGACCAGCTGCTGGCCATGGATCCCTCGCGCCTGCCGCCGCATTTCCTGACGCCGCCAGATCAGGCCGGCATTGAACCCGCACCCGGAGATTTTGAGACCATCAAGCACCGCGCCTTGCGCCGCGCCGAGCAGCTGTCGAACATCTACCTGGACGAAGCCGACGGTGCCGACGACCAAAGCAGCATGGAACTCGCGCAAAAGCTGGCGGCGGGGTCGATCATGCGGCTCGCGGGCCTGCGTAACGTCGCCGCAGCATCCGCATTGCGGTGAGCGGCTTCACTCGATCCGCAGGCCCGAGGCCTTGACGACCGCGCTCCAGCGCGCGTCCTCGCTGGCGAGAAAAGCGCCGAAATCAGCCGGTCCCTCCGAGCGAGGGATAGCGCCGAGACCGGTGAACTTGGTGACGATTTCCGGCGACTGGATGATCTTGTTGATCGCGGCCCCCAGACGATCGACCCGCGCCTTCGGCGTTGCGGCGGATGCGACAATGCCGAGCCAGGCCGAGAGGTCGACTTCCGCGAAGCCCTGCTCGGCCACGGTCGGGGTATCGGGGAAGGCCGCCACCCGTTTGCCGTAGGCGCTGGCGATCAGGCGCATCTTGTCGGCACGGATGAACGGTTCGGTGACCGCGACGGTGTCCATGGCAACGCCGACGATGCCGGTCATGAGATCGGTCATCGCGGGTACGCTGCCGCGATAGGGCACATGCAGGATGGTGATGCCGGCGCGCTGCTTGAACACTTCCATACCGAGATGCGACAGCGTTCCGTTGCCCGACGAGGGATGCGCGAGTTTTTCCGGGTTGGCTTTGGCATAGGCGATCAGTTCAGCGACCGTCTTCACCGGCAGCGACGGATTGACCACCAGCACCATCGGCAGGTCGGCGACCAGCGCTATCGGCGCGAAATCCCTTCGCGTGTTGTAGGCGATGGATTTGTAAAGATGCGGGTTGACCACCAGGGAAGCCAGCGGCGCCAGCACTAGCGTGTGGCCATCCGCCGGCGACTGCGCCAACGAGGCCAGCGCGATGCTGCCGCCCTGCCCCGGCCGGTTTTCCACGATCACGGTTTCGCCGAGCGCCGGACCGAGCCGCTCCGCCAGCAGGCGCGCCACCAGATCAGTCGCCTGCCCCGGCGGGAAGCCGACCAGAATGCGCGTGAGATCGGCGCATCGCGCATCGCCCAGGCTCAGAACCAGCGCCGTGACAACAACCAGCAAGCCCCGCATATCGCCCCCTCCCTTGATTTTGTTTTAGATTGTTCCGGCGGCGCGCAGCCGCCCGATCTCCTGAGCCGTCAATCCCACCGCGGCGTAAGTCTCGTCATTGTGCTGGCCGAGCGCGGGACCGGCGCGGCGCACCGACACCGGAGTTTCCGAAAACCGCGGCACCACGCATTGCATCCTGACATCGCCGAGTTCGTCGTCGGCCACGCTGACGATGGCCTGGCGCGCGATGAAATGCGGATCGGCAAAGATATCGGCGGCATCATAGATCGGTGAGAAGCCGACCTCATGCGCGTGCAGGCGGCTGCGCAGATCCTCCAGCGTCAGGCGACCGACGGCCTCGCGCACGATGACATCAATCGCCTGCCAGTTTTTCACGCGCGCGGGATTATCGGCGAAGCGCGGGTCGCCGAGCAGGTGTCGAAGGTCGAGCGCCGTGCAAAACCGCTCGAATATGCTTTGCGTCGATGCCGCGATCGAGGCCCACTTGCCATCTGATGTCGCGTAGATGTTGCCGGGCGCGGCGTACTGGCTGCGGTTACCGCTCTGGGTCCGCACCGTGCCGAGCTGGTCATATTCGATGGCGAGGAAATCCAGCGTGCGCATCATCGCCTCGGTGACCGAGCAATCGATTTCCTGGCCGCGCAGCGAAGGATCGCTCTTCAGCCTATACAGATCCGCGAGCACGCCGATCGCGCCGAACAATCCGCCGACCGCGTCCGAAATGGGATAGCCGAGATGCAGCGGCGTGCCGCCCTCCTCGCCGCACATCCGGGTAAAGCCGCTCATCGCCTCGAACACCCGGGCGAAGCCGGGGGTGTTGCGATAGGGCCCGGTCTGGCCGAACCCGGTGACGCGCAGGATGGTCAGCCGCGGGTTGATCGCCTGCAGCCAGGCCCGCGTGATGCCCCATTCGTCGAGCGTCCCGGTGCGAAAGTTCTCCACCAGCACGTCATGTTCCGCGACGAGGCGGCCGAGCAGCGCCTTGCCGTCGGGTTTGCGCAGGTCGAGCGTGATGCCCTTCTTGTTGCGATTGGTGACCTTCCACCACAGCGGCACGCCATCCTTGTGCGGCGCCAGCCGGCGCAGCGCATCGCCGATTCCGGGTATCTCCACTTTCAGCACCTCGGCGCCAAGGTCGCCGAGCAGGGCGGACGCGAACGGGCCGGCGACGACGGTGGAGATGTCGAGCACGCGCAGTCCCGCCAAAGGACCGGTCGGAGCAGGCATCGGGATCGCGGTGGAGGAAGCAACCATGCGCGAAACCTAGCCACCGACTCCGTCATGCGATATGGTCACGTCCAATAATTCAGAATTGCCAAAATCGCATTTCGTAAAATGATGGATATCAAACAGCTCAGAACCTTCATCGACGTCGCGGCCAACGGCAGCTACGCCCGGACGGCGGCGATCACAGCGAGCGCGCAGTCGGCGCTGAGCCGCCAGATCTCGGCGCTGGAGCGCGGCATCGGCGGCCGGCTGTTCCACCGCACCGGGCGCGGCGTGGTGCTGACCGAACTCGGCGAACGCATGCTGCCGCGGGCCCGCGCGCTGGTGGCGGACGCCGCCGCCTGGATCGACGCCGCGCGCGGCGAGCGCACCGAGCCGCACGGCGAAGTCACGCTCGGGGCGGTGCCGGTCGCATCGCGCGGGCTGGTGGCGTCGCTCGCCGCCGAGCTGCGCGGCCACGCGCCGGGCATCCGGCTGCGCGCGCTGGAAGCCTATAGTGGCCAGGTCGAGGAATGGCTGGCCTCGGGGCGGGTCGAGATCGCGATCTACAACCGCTATCGGCGCGGCCGGGTCGCCAATGCCGAGGCGCTGGCCCGCGCCGAGGTGCAGCTGATCGCGCGGCGCGACCATCCGATGGCGCGCCGGCGCGAACTGCCGGTTCGGTCGCTGGCCGATATTCCGCTGGCGCTGCCGGTGCGGCCGAACAGTCTGACCAGCGTGCTGACGGGCCTTGCGGCCTCGCAGCATTTCGAACTCGACATCCGCTTCGAGGCGGGCTCCACCCCCTTGATCCGGGACGTGCTGCTGGCATCCGACCTCGCTACCATTTCGCCGCGCGAGGTGTTTTCACGGGAGATCGCCGCGAGCGAATTGGTTGCGATTCCGATTCTGAGGCCGAAGATCCTGCAGACCACCTGGATGTCGCTGAGCTCGCATCATCCGCCATCCGATGCGGCGCAACTCGTGGCGCGGCTGATCCGCTGGCTGGCGGCACGACAGCGCGGAGCCCGCCCGGCTGCCGGATGACCGGCCGAGGGGAAGTCAGCCGACGTCCGAAGCCTTCTAGTTCGCCAGCGGCGGCGTGCCGGCGGTGCGGACCAGCTTGTCGGCCTTCTGGAGAACGTAGGTGTTGGCCGGCTGCTCGCGGGCAAAGAACGAGAACGCGACGAAGGCCATGCAGAACATCAGGCCCACCAGCATGATGCGGCGGTGCGTACCCTTGTCGGCGGTGTGGAATGAATTGGACATGCAATGATCCATACAATGCCACGCGCAGACCGCAATCTCGCTCTGAATTTAACCTAACTTATGAAGGTTAGCAGCCGGGCCAACTTGCCGAAAATTGTTGGGAGTTTGTTAATCCTGCTGCTATGCCGTGGGGCCGTAGGGGTCAGGCATACCGGGGCTGCGTTTCCTTGAGCACGAGCCAGCTGCAATCCGCGTTCGATTTCATCAACGGCGCCGTCGGCTATCGGTACAGGTCCGGCGCCTCGCGCAAGGACGCGCTGGCGCGGGCCGCCGGTTTCGCCAAGGGCAATACGCCAACCATCGTCGACGCCACCGCGGGGCTCGGCCGCGACGCGTTCATGCTGGCCTGCCTTGGCGCGCAGGTCACACTGCTGGAGCGCTCCCCGCACGTTCATGACCACCTGCGGGATGCGCTGGCGCGGGCGGCGACCGAGAGCCCCGAACTCGCCACCGTGGTGGCGCGGATGACATTGATATCGGGCGACGCGCGCGACCTGTTGCCCGGCCTGCGCGCCGATGCCGTGATCGTCGACCCGATGCACCCGCCGCGCACCAACAGCGCCGAAGTGAAGCAGGAGATGCGGCTGTTGCGCGAACTGGTCGGGACCGACCCCGACGCGTTCGAGCTGATGCAGGCGGCGCTGGCCGCCGACTGCAAGCGCGTGGTGCTGAAATGGCCGCTTCGCGCAGCGCCGCTGGAGGGACTGCGAAAGCCATCGCACTCGATCACCGGCAAGACGGTGCGTTACGACGTGTTCATGATGCCGGCGCGGTGAAGCAGGTCGTCATTGCGAGGAGCGCTTGCGACGAAGCAATCCAGCCTTGTTGCAGCGAAGCTGGATTGCTTCGCTTCGCTCGCAATGACGTTGATGGACCGGGTTGCTTCGCTGGGCCTGTCATCGGGCTCGCAATAACGCCCTCAAGACTCTCCCGTCTTCTCCTTGTCGAACGCCTTCTCGTAATAGATCTGCGTCGGCACGAAGCCGACCCGGGCCAGCACCGACTTCATGCGCTCGTTGTCGGCGCGGGTGCGGAACACGACCTTGCCCATGTTTTTCTTCCGGCAGTGGTCGAACACCGCCTCGACCAGGGCTGCGACCACGCCGCCGCCGCGCTGCGAGGGCGCGACGTAGATGCTGTGGAAGTCGGCGTATTTTTCCTTGGTGATGAAGTTCTGCCGCTGGCTGACATTGGCCCAGCCGACCACTTCGCCGCCGCTCTCGGCGACGAACGCGGCGGCGTCCTTGTTGGCCATCAGCTGCTTCAGCTTCTTGACATAGAAATTGACGTCCGTGATCGGATCGTCGGGAAACGAGATTTTGGCAATTTCCCCCTCGAACTCCGCGACGGTCTCGAGGTCCTTTTCCTCGAGGCGACGCAGGCGAAAACTTGGTTTTTCAGACATTTTTTGGTTCCATGAGATTGATATCCATTAGCACGCTGGCGCTACGCTCAAACGGCGACAGGCGCACGCTTCATGACGGTCGAACCGACTGCCGGCGGAACACGTGCCCGCCGCAAGAGCGGCAACCCGAAACCTTGGCATCTTCGATGGTGGTCGGTATCCCGTCCTCGCCGAGTACGATCTCCTTGCCGCAATTGGTGCACGCATAGACGCGCAGCCGCGGATTGACCTCGGCCGTATAGAGCGGCCCGCTGAAGTCAGGCAACTCGGCGGCTGATCCCGCGACATGGACGAGTTCGATCAGCTGGCCGAGATTGCCGAGCATGCTGGCGCCGGCATAGCGATTGAAATTCGGCCACACCGCGCGCACCGCCAGCCCGAGCCCGGTGAACACCTTCTGCAGGTCGAGCATCTGCGACGCCGGCCAGTGCGTGAACGAGAAGAAGCAATGACCGTCCGCCGCAGTGCTCAGCGCTTCGCAGCCGCGGGCCAAAAACAATCGCGCGCCTTCCAGCGTATAGGGCGGGTCGGTCTCGATCGTATCGAACGCGGGGCGCAGGCCCGCCGGCAACGGCCGGCGCAGATCGTGATGAACCACTTCGAGCGCCAGTTGTTCGCGCGCGGCGGCATCTTGCAGAAACGAAATGCGCCGTTCGTCGGCATCGACGACGGTGACGCCTGCCGTGAGATCTCCCTTGCCGTGCGGGCGGCCGAGCTGGCCGATCGCGATCGACACCGAATCGTCGTCGCCGAGCAGCAGCACGCGCTTGCCCTCGAGCGCGCCGTTCTGCAGCATCAGCAGCGCGCGGCGCATCGCGGTCTCGGGAATGCAGTGCGCCTGGTCGAGCGTGACGTCGACCGACGGCGCGCCGGCGATGATCTCCGCCAGACGTTCGACCTCGGCTTGAAGCGAATCCGGAATGACGATGCCATGGCCGGCGCAGGTCGTGCAGGTGAAGTCGAGCCGGGTTCGCATGCCGAGATCGCGCTCGACGAATTCCCGGCCGTCGCCGGTCAGCGACAGCCCCTGCTTGCGTTCGAGCAGCCCGGCCTTTTCCAGCTCGCGGCGCACCGCGCTTGCCACCGGCAGCGGCAGCCGCGCCTCGCGCGCGGCATCCTGCAGGCGCAGCGAGCCGGCGCGGTAGACCGCGCGCAGCAGGGCCTGGACGCCCGGGGATCCCTCGCGCAAACGCGTCGCCTGCGCTATCAGCTCCAGAATCGACGTCGCGGCCATTACTTCTTGATCTCGTTGGCAATTCGGTTAACTAGAGCCTTATCGCACACACCCGTATCAAATGCGAGTTGGGCCAGTTCCGATCGGTCCGGACCGAAGGAGCGTCTCGATGCTGATGACCCATATCCTCGCCGAGCTGTACGAGTGTCCCGAGATCATCGATGACGCCAAGGCGCTGGCGGAAGCCGCCAAGACCGCGGCGCAGTCCGTTGGCGCGACCATCGTCGGCGAGTACGAAGTCCGCTATGTCCCGCACGGTCTCACCATCGCGATCTTTCTCGGCGAGTCGCACATCGTGCTGACGACGTGGCCGGAGTACCATTTGCTGCTGGTCGATATCCTGCTGTGCAATCCGGACATGGACCCGCGCCAGGTCGCCGAGCAGATCAAGGCGCAGATCTGCCCGTTGGGCAACATGGTCGTGCACGAGACGCCGCGCCGGATCGCCGCGCAGGCCTGAGACGGTGGATCACCGTCGATGCCGGCACGTGTCCTGCCCGATTCCGGTCCAGCCTCGCCGCCAAATCGACACGGTGACGGCGAATTGCAGTCAAACGCCTGAACCACACCTTTCCCCGCGTCGAACATCGGGGAGTGATATGGCATTTGAAATCGTGGCGAAGCGGGACAGCGAAACGGTAACGATGCAGCGAAGCAGTTCGCTGATCGCGATTGCCAAGGCGCGGGTATGGGCCAGCGAGGGATGGAACGTAACGATCATCGTCAGGGATGAAGCGGCGCCGGCAGGCGAGCAGTTCCTGCCGTTCCTGGCCACCCTTCCCGACCGGCAACCGGACATGGCCCTGGCCACCTAAGTCCGGCAAACCGCCGATTCGGCACGCATTGGACCACGCCAATCCCGCGACCGGCCGATCAGGCCGGCGTTTCGATCTTCAGGGGTTGGATCAGGTAAAATGGTGGGCGCGACAGGGATCGAACCTGTGACCCCCTCGATGTCAACGAGGTGCTCTCCCGCTGAGCTACGCGCCCCTCACAGGGTGATCTTTACGGGTGGGGTCCGTATATCGGCTCCAAAGCGGGCAGGCAAGCAGGCTGGAGTCGGATAAGGCGGCTGAATCAGGCCGCCAGCATCTTGTTCACTTCGCTGACCAATTCCCGAAGGTGAACAGGCTTCGACAGCACCTTGGCGTTTTTCGGTGCTTCCGAATCGGAATTGAGGGCCACGGCGGCAAACCCGGTGATGAACATGATCTTGATGTCGGGATCGAGTTCCGAGGCGCGGCGCGCCAGCTCGATGCCGTCCATCTCGGGCATCACGATATCGGTGAGCAGCATCTCGAACGGCTCCTCGCGCAGCCGCTGGTAGGCCGACATCCCGTT
>JAUXWH010000063.1 GCA_030681365.1 Bradyrhizobium sp. | reverse complement strand
TGCCGTGCTTGTCGGCGAGCCAGTCCAGCATCATCGCGATGGAGAGGATCATGCCGGTCGGGTTGGCCTTGCCCTGCCCCATGATGTCGGGCGCGGTGCCGTGGCAAGGCTGGAAAACGGCGTGACGGTCGCCGATGTCGGCCGAGGGCGCCATGCCCATGCCGCCGATCAGCCCGGCGGTCAGGTCGGAGAGAATGTCGCCGAACATGTTTTCCGTCACCATGACATCGAAATCCCACGGCCGCTTCACCAGCAGCGCCGCGCAGGCGTCGATATACATGTGATCCGCCTTGACCCCGGGATGATTTTTGGCGGCTTCGTCGAAAATCCCGCGAAAGAAGGCGAACGCCTTGAACACGTTGGCCTTGTCGACGCAGGCAAGCGAACCGGGCTTGCCGCGCGCCTTGCGCCGTTCAGCGAGGCGGAAGGAAAATTCGAACAACCGCTCCGAGGTCTTGCGCGTAATCACCAGCGTCTCGCGCGCCTCATCGTTGGTAACGACGCCCTTGCCCATCGAAGCGAACAGCCCCTCGGTGGATTCCCTGACAACGATGAGATCGATGCCGCGCGCATCGGCGCCGACGATCGGGCTCGCCACGCCCGGAATGAGTCGCGCCGGCCGCACGCCGGCATAGAGATCGAAATGGACGCGCAGCTCGATCTGCGGCGCGATCTCGGTGTTGTCGGGGTAGCGCACCGACGGCAGGCCGCAGGCGCCGAGCAGGATGGCGTCGGCTTCGTCGCACAGCCGGATCGTGCTCTCCGGCATCGACTGGCCGGCCTCGCGATAATGATTGGCGCCGGCCGGCGCCTCGGTGAAGCGGAATTTGAGGTCGGTCGTCGCCTCGATCCTGCGCAGCACGTCCAGTGCCGGCGCCATCACCTCGGGACCGATGCCGTCGCCGCCGAGCACGGCGATGTTGAGGGCGTTGTGGGCGGACATGGGGGACTCCCTGACGAGAGAAAGAAGCAACGAACTATCAACGTCATTGCGAGCGCAGCGAAGCAATCCATGCATCAGCGAAAAGAAAGATGGATTGCTTCGTCGCAAGAGCTCCTCGCAATGACGGAAGTGACGACGGCGGGAATCCTACGGCGTCAGCACCGCGCGGCCGACCAGCTTGCCCTTCTGGAGATCGAGCAGCGCCTGGTTGGCCTGGGCCAGCGGCATCGTCGTCACCGGGATCGGCGGGATCTTCATGTTGCGCACCAGATCGAGCAGTTCCCTGGTCTCGCGGAGATTGCCGACATAGCTGCCCTGGATGGTGATCGCCTTGATCGGGATCAGCGGCAGCGCCCAGGGCGCGCCGCCGCCGAACAGTCCGACCATCACGAGCTTGCCGCCCTTGGACAGACAGTCGAAGCCGAGCTGCGCGGTCGCGGCATTGCCGACCAGGTCGATCACGGCACGGATCGGACCGCCGGCGGCTTTTGTCAATTGCTCCAGCGCGTCGGGAGCCTTGCCGTCGACGGCCGCGAGCGCACCGGCCGCCATCGCGGCTTCGCGCTTGCGCGCGTCGATATCCACAACGATGGCGCCCTTGCCGCCCATCGCCTTCAGCAGCGACAGCGCCATCAGACCGAGGCCGCCGGCGCCGAAGATCACGATCGGCGTGTTGAAATCCTTTTCGACCTTCTTCAGCGCGCTGTAGGTGGTGACGCCGGAGCAGGCATAGGGCGCCGCGGTGACGGGATCGAGGCCCTCGAGGTTGATCAGGTATTTCGGGTGCGGCACCGTCATGTGATCGGCATAGCCGCCGTCGCAATAGACGCCGATCGCGTTCGGCTTGATGGCGCACATGTTCTCGTCGCCGCCGAGGCAGGTCTCGCATTTGCCGCAGCCGAGCCAGGGATAGACCAGCACGACGTCGCCGACCTTGAGACCGGAACTGTCCGCCTTGGCATCCGGACCCAACGCCAGCACTTCGCCGACGCTCTCATGTCCCATGGTGCGCGGCAGCGACACGCCGCGATCCTTCAGGGAGAGCGGCTTGCGCCCGTGGCCGAGATCGTAGCCGCCTTCCCAGATATGCAGGTCGCTGTGGCAGACGCCGGCCGCCTTGACCTTGAGCAGCACCTGGGTGCCGGACGGCTGCGGCGTCGGTTGATCCACTTCCTTCAAGGGGGCGTTGAAATCGGCAACCTGGAAACTCTTCATCGCTTCTCTCCCGATGGTTTTTGCTTTTGGCCGGATAGCATGGCGTTTTCGCGGAACGAAAACGCGCCAAAACAAATGGCTCTTCCCCGTTGTTAAACGCTTAAGCCGGCCCGATCAATGGATGATGGCAGGCAGCGAACTGGGCCGGCGCGACCTCGCGAAGCTCCGGCACCTCGTCGCGGCAGCGCTGGTCCGCGCGCGGGCAGCGGGTACGAAACCGGCAGCCGGAGGGCGGCGCGATCGGCGACGGCGGCTCGCCCACGGCCACGCTCTCGGCCGGCCGCACGTCCGGATCCGGCACCGGGATCGCCTCGATCAGCAGCGCGGTATAGGGATGGGCGGGCTGCGCGAACAATTGCTCGGATGGACCGACCTCGCAGAGCCGGCCGAGATACATCACGGCGACGCGGTCGCTGACCGCCTTCACCACCGCCAGGTCGTGGGCGATGAACAGCAGCGTCAGTCCGTAGCGCGCCTTCATCTCCTCCAGGAGGTTGAGAATCTGGGCACGGATCGACACGTCGAGCGCCGACACCGGCTCGTCGCAGATGATGAATTCGGGGTTCAGCACCAGCGCCCGCGCGATGCAGATGCGCTGGCACTGGCCACCGGAAAATTCGTGCGGCAGCCGTCCGGTCACCAGCTGGGGGTCCAGTCCGACCGCACCGAGCACGTCATGGACCAGCTGCTCGCGCTTCTTCGCATCCTTGACGCCGGATATCACCAGCGGCTCGGCGATGATGTCTCCGATCCGCCGCCGCGGATTCAGCGAGGCAATCGGGTCCTGGAAGATCAGCTGCACGCGCCGCCGCATCCGCCGCAGCGTATCGCCCTGCATCGCGGTGAGGTCCTGGCCGTCGAACAGCACCTTGCCCGACACCGGCCTGCGCAGCTGCATCACCGCGCGGCCGAGCGTGGATTTTCCGCAGCCGGATTCGCCGACCAGGCCGAGGGTCTCGCCGCGGGCGATATCGAGGCTGACGCTGGACACGGCGTGGACCGTCTTGTTGCCCAAGGGGTACTCGACGACGAGGTTCTCCACCCTCAGCAGGGGATCGGCGGAGGCGGGTTGCGAAACAGGCTGCATCATGCGGGGACGCCGGCGGCGAGCGGACGGAAGCAGGCGTATTGGTGACCGGGCGAATCCGCGTCCTCGAGCCCGGGCTTCTCGATCAGGCATTGGGCCCACGCATACTTGCATCGCGGTGAAAACGAACATCCCCTCAGCGGCCGGGTCGGATCCGGCGGTCGTCCGGAAATCGCCGGCAGCGGCGTATGCGGTTTGGCGTCGATCTTCGGGATCGCGGCGAGCAGCGCCTCGGTGTAGGGCATCCGCATTCTCTTGAACAAATCGGGCGTCGGTGCGCGTTCGACGACGCGGCCGGCATACATCACCGCCACCTCGTCGGTACGGCCGGCGACGACGCCGAGATCGTGGGTGATGATGATCATCGCCATGTGGCGGCGGCGCTGTTCGCGCGCTAGGAGATCGAGGATCTGCGCCTGGATGGTCACGTCGAGTGCGGTGGTCGGCTCGTCCGCGATCAGCAATTGCGGTTCGCACGACAGCGCAATGGCGATCGCGACGCGCTGCCGCATGCCGCCGGAAAGCTGGTGCGGGTACTGCATCAGCCGCTGCTCGGGTGCTGGAATGCCGACCGCGGCCAGCAATTCGATGCTGCGCATTTTCGCAGCCACACTATCGAGTTCGAGATGTTCCTGCAGCGTCTCGATCAGCTGGGTGCCGATGGTCAGCACCGGATTGAGCGAGGTCATCGGGTCCTGGAACACCACGGCCAGCGAACGGCCGCGCAGCTTGCGCAGGCGTTCGCGGTCGAGCCGCACGAGATCCTGGCCGTCGAACATCACGCGGCCGGTCAGTTTTGCCTTTTTCGGCAACAGCTGCAGGATCGCCCGCGACAGCATGGTCTTGCCGCAGCCGGATTCGCCGACGATGCCGAGCGTGCGGCCGGCGCCGATCGAGAGATCGACATGATCGACCGCGCGAAGATTGCCGCGCGGCGTCGGCAGATCGACGGCCACTCCCTCGACGGAAAGCAATGCGGGTCCCGTCACAGCGCGCCCTGCCGAGGATCGGTGAGAGCCCGCAGCGTGTCGCCGACCAGGTTGAAGGACAGCACGGTCAGGAACATGGTGACCGCGGGAATGAAGGCGAGCCGAGGCGCGATCTCCAGGCTCTCGCGCCCCTCCCCGATCATGATGCCCCAGCTCGATATCGGCGGCGGCACGCCGAGCCCGAGGAAGGACAGTGCGCCCTCGACGACGATGGTGACGGCGACGCCGAGCAGGAAGAACGCGAACAGCGGCAGGAACACATTGGGCAGCAGCTCGCGCAGCAGGATGCGCGCATGACTTGCCCCCAGCGCCTGGGCCGCGATCACGAATTCGCGCCGCGCCAGCGTCAGCGTCGTGGCTCGCGCCACCCGCATGAACGCGGGTATGCCGAGCACGCCGAGAATGGCGGTCAGGTTGACCAGGGATTGCCCGAGATAGGCGGTGACGGCCAGCGCCAGGATCAGCGGCGGAAAGGCCAGCAGCGTATCCATGCTGCCGACCACCAGCGTCTCGAAGCGACCGCGGAAATAGCCGGCGAGAATGCCGAGCGCGCCGCCGATGGTGAGGCCGATGACCGGCGCGCACAGGCCGACGATCAGCGAAATCCGCGCGCCGTAAATCAGCCGCGACAAGACGTCCCGCCCGAGGCCGTCGGTGCCGAGCCAATGCACCGCCGAGACAGGCGCACGGCGCTCGAGCATGTCCATGTCGAACGGGCTCGGCAGTGGCAACAGATCGGCAAACGCCGCCAACGCAAACACGAAGGTCATCCAGCCGATGGCCAGCCAGAACAACAGCCCCAGCCGGCGCGTCCGCCGGACCGGACTGGCGACGGCGTCCTGGTCGATGCTGAGCTCAAGCGTGGCCATGACGAATCCTGGGGTCGAGGATGGCGTAGAGCAGGTCGACGATGAAATTGATCAGCACATAGCCAAGGGCGACGATCAGCACCACGCCCTGCAGGATGATCAGGTCGCGGGTGAAGATGGCGCTGAGCAGCAGCCGGCCGATCCCGGGCAGCGCGAAAATCGATTCGACGATGACCGTGCCGCCGATCAGCCGGCCGATATTGATGCCGGTCACGGTCACCAGCGTCAGCGACGAGGGTTTCAGGGCATGCACCAGCAGGATGCGCGACGGCTTCAGGCCCTTGGCGCGCGCCATCGCGATGTAATCCTCCTGCAGGGTTTGGATCATATCGGAACGCAGCACGCGCATCAGCACCGGCCATTCGCCGAGCGCCAGCGTCAGCGCCGGCAGCAGGAAGCAGCGCAGATTGCCGAGCGGATCCTCGTGGAACGGAATGTAGCCGGTCGCCGGCAGCCAGCGGAGCTCGACCGCGAACAGATAGATCAGCAGAATGGCCGAGAGGAATGCCGGCACCGAAAGCATGCTGAAAGCGGTGCCGGTCATGAACCGGTCGAAGGCGCTGCCGCTGCGCACCGCGCAGGCGATCGCCAAGGGAATGCCGATCGTCAATGCTCCGAGCTGGGCCAGCAGCATCAGCTCCAGCGACACCGGCAGCCGTTCCGCCACCGCCTGCAGCACGGTCTGCCCGGTGCGGAACGATCTGCCGAAATCGCCCTGCAGCACATTGCCGAGCCACGAGAGGTAACGCCACCAGATCGGCTGATCGAGCCCCATGTCATGGCGCAGCGCCGCCACCTTCTCCGGCGTCGCCTGGTCGCCGAGGATGGTGTAGGCGAGATCGCCCGGCAGCAGCGACGCGATCAGGAATGTCAGCAGCGATACCGCAAGCAGAACCGGCACCAGATACAGGAGCCTTTGAGCGACAAAGCCCAGCATCGACGGTTATTCCAGCCAGGTGCCGGATACGTCGATCACTCCGCTGTATATTTTCGGCAGACCTTTGAGCTTCGCACTCGAGAGCGCGTAATAGGTGTTCTGGAAGGTCCAGAACCAGATCGCCTCCTTGTTCACGAGCCGGCTGACGGCGCAATAATCCTCGATCCGCTTGGCCTGGTCCGGCGTGACCCGCGCGCGGTCCAGCAGCTGGTCGAGTTCCGGATTCGAATAATTGGCCAGCGCCACCGGACTGCCGCTGCGGAAATTGGCGAACATCTGGGTATCGGGATCGGCGAGATCGACGATCCGCCACGGCGTCAGCTGGAACTGGCGCATGAAGGCGCGCGGAACGATGGTGGCCTGATCGACCTGCTCGATTTCCATGTTGGCGCCGACCTGCTTCCAGAACTGCTGCAGGACCTGGCCGACCGTGCGACCGCGCGGGGTCGCGGTGACGATCATCTTGAACTCGACCGGCTTGCCGTAGTCCTTGATCAGCGCCTTGGCCTTTTCGATGTCGAAAGGCAGTGCGCCGTCGTCCTTGCACTTGACCCATGAACCGTCGCCAAAAGGATTGCTGGCCGGCCTAGCCAGGCCGTTGGTGATCGCCTGCGACATCTTCTTGCGATCGATCGCCATCACCAGGGCCTGACGCACCCGCACATCGTCGAAAGGCGGGGTCTTGGTGTTGAAGGCGTATACCGCGGCGCCGGAGCCGACATAGGTATGCACCTTCAGCTTGGGATCCTTCTGGGCCTTCTGGATATTGTCGGCGTCGTATTCATCGTCCCAGATGATATCGGCCTCGCCGGATTGCAGGCTGGCGAAGCGCGATTGCGCGTCCGGCAGCGGCTTCAGCACGAGGCGGTCGAGATAGGGACGTCCCTTGTTCCAGTAGTCCGGATTGCGTTCGAGAACCATGCGGTCGCCCGCCGACCACGACTTCAATATGTACGGTCCGGTGCCGACCGGATTGCGGTTGTAGTCGTCGCCTTTGGTCTTCCAGGCCGTGGGCGAGTGAACCGCGTTGGTCTGGCTCGCATAGGAAACCAGTGCGGGGTAGTTCACCGCCGGGTCTTTGAGGTTGTAGACCACCGTCAGTTCGTCGGGCGCCTCGACGCTGAGGACGTTGGCGATATAGAAGGCGCAGCGGCACTTGTTCGCGGGATCTTTCTGTCGGTCGAAATTGGCCTTGAACGCTGCCGCATTGAACGGCGTGCCATCGTGGAACTTGACCCCGGGACGCAGCTTGAAGGTCCAGGTCTTGAAGTCCTCGGAGTGAGACCAGGACAGTGCGAGCTCGGGCTGCGGCTTGCCGTTGTCGTCGAGCGTGGTGAGCGTGTCGAAAAGCGCCGAAGCGGCCGTCAGTGCCGCCGTGTCGTAGACGCCAACCTTGAGCGGATCGAACCCGGGAATATCGAGTTCGAGGCCCATGGTGATGCTGCCGCCCTGCTTCTGGGCCATGGCGGGGCTTACAACCCAGGGACTTGCCGCCAAAGCAAGACCAACTACCGCGACGTGAAATATTGGCGCAAACGCGCGCGAGCGGGCTGCCGCTTTCATTTGATGCTCCCTCCGATAGACCCTGCGTCCGGTATTCCGGATCGTCGACGACTGCGCGGCAGATTGGCCGGAATTGCAGGCGGCGGCAAGGCCGCAAGATGGGCAACGGATGAAAAGCCGCAGGCTTCAGGCTGACGCGTTGGTCAGCCCGGCGCCTTCGTCAGCCGCTTGCCGGTGAAGGCCGCTATTTCGTCTTCCGAAAGCCCGGTCTCCCTGAGATACGCCACCGTGTGCTCGCCGAGGGTCGCCATCCGCTTGCCCGCGGAGACGCTGGCCCCGGACATGCGGAACGGCAAATTGAGAACCTTGAAAGAGCCGCCGCCATCCTCCACCTCGGCCAGTGCCCCGCGATGCGCGATCTGCGGATCGCCCAGCGCCTGCGCCACCGTGCGATAGGCCGAACTCGGGACCCCCTCGGCGTTCAGCGCCACGAGGCACTGTTCGGTCGTCACCGCGCCAGACCAGGCTTCGACGCCTTCCATCAGGCTCGCCCAGTTGTCGCGGCGATCGGCATAAGCGGCAAAACGCGGATCGCGGACCCATTCCGGGCGCCCGATCACCTTCATCAGGCTCTGAAAGGTTTTCTCGCTGGCGATCGCCACCATCACATAGCCATCCGCCGTCGCGATCGGCCCGAACATCGGCCGCTGGGTCGGCTTCACCTCGAATTGCGACCACTGCAATTCGTTGAGCGTCAGGCTAAGCATCGATTCCAGCATCGAGACGTCGATGTGCTGGCCGAGCCCGGTGCCGTGGCGCTGATACAGCGCCGCCGAAACGGCGCCGAAGGCATAGACGCCGGTGAGCACGTCGGCGTGATAGATGCCGCAATAGTCCGGCCGGCTTCGCCCGGGCTGGTAGGCCAGATGCGCCATTTCGTAGCCGGAGGCGGCGTGGATGACCGGCGCATAGGCGGGCAGTTCCGCCGATGGCCCGGTCTGGCCGTATCCGGAAATCGAACAATAGATCAGCCTCGGATTGATCCCCTTCAGCGAATCGTAGTCCAGTTTCAGCCTGCGCATCACGCCGGGGCGAAAATTCTCGAGCAGCACATCGGTGCTCGCGATCAGCCGGCGGATGACCTCGATCCCTCCTGATGATTTCAGGTCGAGCACCAGACTGTTCTTGCCGACATTGAGCTGGCCGAAAGCGGTGCTGCAATTGTTGCGGACCGGCGGACGCGTGCGCATCGTCTCGCCTTCGGTGGTCTCGATCTTGATGACCTCCGCCCCCATGTCGGCCAGCATCCGCGTGCAATGCGGACCGGCAATGGTGGTCGAAAAATCGAGCACGCGCAGGCCTTCGAAGCTCTTTGTCAAATTACCCTCATCGTCGTCAGCTAACGTCATTGCAAGTTCCCCGGACCGCCCGGGCGCGGCGGACCCTAAATTGCACAGCTCAGCCTGGGAAGCGTTTCTCCCGGCACCTGGCCCTTTGGCTGCCGCCTATACCCTCTGCAAAATCGGAAACGAAAACTGGACCCTTTCTTGCATAGCTACGATAGGCGCTGGTACGAGGGCGTTTCTTGAAAGTCTTGTTCGTTACCACGGAAATGGATGATTTCGTCCGGGTGGGCGGGCTCGCTGCCGTTTCCGCAGCCCTGCCGCGGGCGCTACGCTCGCTCAGCGACGTCAGGATCATCCTTCCGGGATACCGGGACGTGGTCGAACAATTCCTGCATATCCAGATCGTTGGCCAATGCCCCGCGTTGGCGCAGATGCCGGCCTGCTCGCTCGGGTTGACAGCGACCAAGGATGGGGTGCCGGTTTACGTCCTGCTTTGCCCGGAGCTTTACGACCGCCCCGGCAATCCCTATGGCGATACTTCGGGCCGGGACTGGAGCGACAACGACGTGCGCTTCGGACGATTTGCCTCGGCCGCTGCCCAGCTGGCGGCAGGCACTCTGGACAAGAATTGGGCAGCGGACCTGGTTCACGCCAACGACTGGCAGGCCGCCCTCGTGCCGGCCTATCTCGCCTGGAACTCGGTCAGCATCCCCAGCATCCTGACCATCCACAATCTCGCCTATCAGGGCCTGTTTCCGAAGGAGTCGCTGCGCCGGATCGGCGCGCCCGAAGCCTCCTTCCACATCGACGGCCTCGAATTCTACGACAAGCTTTCCTTTCTGAAGGGTGGCATCGTCTATGCGTCGCACCTGACCACCGTCAGTGAAACCTATGCCAGGGAGATCACGACGCCCGAACTCGGCTGCGGGCTCGAGGGCCTGCTGCGCCAGCGCTCCGACGCCGCCGAACTCACGGGAATCCTGAACGGCATCGACGAGAGCTGGGATCCCCGCGCCTGCGCCCAGCTGGCGCAGCCGTTCGGCGCCGGAGACTGGGACGGCAAGCAGGCCAATTCGGATTACGTCCGTCAGCAGTTCGGCCTGGCGCTGTCGCGCGGCCCGATTTTCGGGCTGGTCGCGCGCCTGGTGCACCAGAAGGGCGTCGATCTGGTGCTGGCCGCCGCGGACGAGATCATCGCGGCCGGAGGCCAGATCATCGTGACCGGCAGCGGAGAGCCCGCCATCGAGCAGGCACTGGTCGACGCGCACCGCCGCCGGCCGGATGCGATCGGCGTCGCCATCGGTTTCAACGACGGGCAGGCCCGGCGGATTTTTGCCGGCAGCGATTTTACCCTGATGCCGTCGCGGTTCGAGCCATGCGGCCTGAGCCAGATGTATGCGCAGCGGTTCGGATCGCTGCCGATCGGCCACCAGACCGGCGGCCTCGCCGAAACCATCACCGACGGCGAAACCGGCTTTCTGTTCGATCGTCCCTCGACGGAGTCCTTTCTCGGCGGCGTCAGGCGCGCGTTCGCGGCCTTCACGGCGAAGGACCGCCTCGACGCCATGCGCCGCAGCGCCATGTCGCGGTCCTTCAGCTGGGGCATTTCGGCCGCTTGCTACAATGCGCTGTACCGCAAGGCGCTGTCGCCGTAGACATCAACCCATTGCTCTATTCCTCGGTCAGCCCCGCCTTCCGCATGCCGTCCAGGAATTGCTCCATCAACTCGGGCGTCTGGTAGGGAACGCTCGCTCTGATCCAGGCGAGCGATAGTTGCGGCTGCTCGAGCCGGACAGCAGCGAGATACTTCCGGGCCTCTTCGACTTGGCCGGCCTGGGCCAGACTGGCACAACGCATGCGTTGCGCGCCGTGAAATCCCGGCCGCAGCCGCAGCAGTTCGTCCGAATAGCGGACCGCTTCCTGGTATCGGCCGGCAAGGTAGTGAGCGACCGCGATGCCGCCCAGAAACATCGCCATCTCGGGATCCAGCGGACTCAACCGGATGGCCTCTTCGCCGTGCGCGACGGCCTCGCGATCCCTTCCGGAAAATGCCAGGCCGTGGCTGAGATAACAGTGGGCCGCCGCCGAGTTCGGATTGAGGCTGACCGCGCGCCGGAACGCCGCAATCGATTCCTCGGTGCGCCGTTCCATCATCGACCAATAGCCGGACGCAATCTGTCCCCACGGATCGCAATCATCGAGCGCAATCGCCCGAACGATATGCTGGCGGCCGGCCAGCAAACCCTGATCCCGGTCGATCCAGCCGTTATGCGCTGAAAACACCAGGCAATACCCCAGCAAGCTTCGCGCCGGTCCGTAGTCTGGATAGGTATCGACGGCCCGTTGGAGCGCCTCGATCGCGGCTGCACTATCGAAACGCGTCAGACGCCGGACGTGGGTCTGGGCACGCGCCACCAGTTCCCACGCGCCGAGATCGTCGGACGAGCGCGCAAAGGCGCGAACGCCCTCCGCGGCCAGAAGGCGAGGTTCGATCGCGGCGACGACGCTGCGGGTGATCTCATCCTGCACCGCAAAAATATCGTCCAGCTCACGGTCGTATTGCTCGGCCCAGTGATGGCCGCCGGTCGACGCGTCAATGAGCTGCGCGCTGACGCGCAGCCGCTTGCCGGCCCGGCGAACACTGCCTTCGAGCACATAACGCACGCCCAGCTCGCGCGCGACCTGCCGCACATCGACGGCGCGGCCCTTGTAGACGAATGTCGAGTTACGGGCGATCACGAACAGCCAGCGGATGCGGGACAACCCGGTGATCAGATCCTCCGACATCCCGTCGGCGAAGTGCTCCTGATCGGGATCGCCGCTCATGTCGTCGAACGGCAGCACCGCGATGGAGGGGCGGTCGGGCAGCGGCAGGCCGCGGGCTTTTTCACCGGCGGCAATCGGGCGCCGCTCCACCAATTTTCCAACGAAGCGGTAACCGCGGCGATGCAGCGTTTCAATATAGCGGGGCCGCCGGGCATCGTCCCCGAGGGCTCTTCGAAGTTCCTGGATACAGGTCACCAGCGCCGCGTCACCCACGGTGACCTCGGGCCACACCGCGCCGAACAGCTCCTCCTTGGTAAACACCTCGCCGGGACGGGCAGCCATGAAGGACAACAGCGCCAGCGCTTTCGGCGTGAGTCGCACGTTGCGGTCCCCGGACATCAGTCCGCCGCGCGGTTCAAGCCGATAGGGTCCGAAGCTAAGTATCCGATCCAGCATGGATTTCTCCGGCGCCAAGGTTAGCACGATCCTCCTATAGAAATCCCGCTTCTCGCCTATGACTTCCGGCCAGTTCGATCCTAGGGTCATGGCCAAAATTCGAGAATTGCCGCTTTGTTCCGAGCGGGAAAAACGGAGAAGCGCAATGAAGATGACGCCTGCAGCGATGGTGGTGCTTTCGGTCGGCCTTTCATTTGTCCAGCCAGTCCGTGCCGACGACGAGAAGCTTGGCAAGGTCAACTTCGAAACGTCCTGCAAACCGGACGCCCAGAAATTATTCAACCAGGGAATGCTGTATCAACACTCGTTCTGGTACCGCGCGTCACAACGAACATTCGAGGATGCAGCGAAAGCCGACCCTGAGTGCGGCATCGCCTATTGGGGCAGTGCGCTCAGCCTGCTGTGGAATCCCCACGTTCCCACGCCGGTGAAGAATCTCGCCGAGGGCGCCGCCATGATCGCCAAGGGAAAGAGCGTCGGCGCCGGCACACAGCGCGAGCGCGACTATCTGGATGCGCTTGGGGTCATGTACGCCGATTACGAGAAGGTCGATCATCGCACCCGCATCGTGGCGTACGCGAAGGCCATGGAGCAGTTGGCCCATCGCTATCCCGATGATGACGAAGCGCAGATTCACTACGCATTATCGCTCAACACCTCGGCTTCGCCGGCCGACAAGACCTACACCAGCCAGCTCAAGGGCGCGGCGATTCTGGAGCCTATCGCCAAGCGTCAGCCGCAACATCCCGGTGTGGCTCATTACCTGATCCACCTCTACGACTATCCGGCGATCGCCGAGAAAGGCCTCGATGCTGCGCGACGCTACGCCAAGATCGCCCCGGCGGCGGCCCATGCTCAGCACATGCCGTCGCACATCTTTACGCGTGTCGGCCATTGGAGCGAATCCATTGCCTCGAATGCCGAAGCGGCCCGTGTCGCGAAAGAATCCCAGGACTTCCACGACCAGCTGCATGCCATGGACTACCAGGTCTATGGCTATCTGCAGCTGGGGCAGGACGCGAAAGCCAGGGCCGTCATCGATGACATGACCAAGGTCGCCGGCTTCACGGAGACATTCCTTCCGGGGCCCTATGCACTGGCTGTTTCGCCGGCCCGCTACGCGGTGGAACGCGGAGACTGGAAGGCCGCCGCGGAACTGCAGATCCGGCCGAGCCCATTGGCCCACGTGCAGGCGATCACCCATTTTGCACGGGCGATCGGCGCGGCCCGCTCGGGCAATCCGGACGCAGCCAAGGCTGACATCGCCAAGCTCGCCGAGCTGCGCGACAGGCTGCGCGATGCGAAGGACGCTTATTGGTCGGAGCAAGTCGCCATTCAGCAGCAGGTCGCGACCGCCTGGTTGCTCTATGCCGAGGGCAAGCAGGACGACGCGCTAAAGGCGATGAGTGCAGCCGCCGATGCCGAGGACAAGACCGAGAAACATCCGGTGACACCGGGCGTGCCCAAGCCGGCGCGCGAACTCTACGGCGTCATGCTGCTCGAAAGCGGGAAGCCCGGGGAAGCGCTTGCCGCTTTCGAGGCGACGCTGAAGAAGGAGCCGAACCGTCTGGGCGCTTATGCGGGTGCTGCGAAGGCCGCTGAAAAAGCCGGCGAAAACGCCAAGGCTCAGGAATACTACAAGAAAGTCCTCACCATCGCTGGCGATGCCGACAAGTCCCGGGTCGAGGTCAGCGATGCGCGCGCGTTCTTGATGAAAAGGTCGTGATAATTCGGTACCCAAAGCTATGTGAGAAGATCGTGAGAGCGCTGTTGCTGTTGTCGGCACTCGGTGCACTTGCTGCCCCGGCGCAGGCCGAGTCGCCGCAAGCCGTGTCGCTGCAAGTCGTCGGATATGCGGGTTTGCTAGGCGAGTGGGAGTTAACCGCCACCGTCACCGAAAAGGCACGTCTGTGGGCCAGGGAATTCTCCGGCCCATTGTCGATGAAGCACGTCGGTATCTGTACGCGGGATGGCCCAGAGCAGAAGACCGGGGAAATCCGTTTTCAGATATCAGCATTTTCGTCGCAACTGGATGCAACGTTGCTGGTCGAGGGTCAGGAGTGCACCTACAGCGCACGGTCGTCGAACCCTTATAGCGGCCTGATGGCCTGCCCTGATCGGGCAGCCGTTCCGCTCAAGCTGTGGCTAAGATAGGTTTTCTGCCCTCGCCCACTCATTCGTGGCAAACAGTCTGGGTCGGCCCGAACATGAAGAGGGCCGCCCAATCTTCATTCCGCCGCAACCGCCATCAGTTCCGTCTGCTCGTGGAGGACGACGCCGGATAGCGGATCGAACTCGCCGACCCAGGGCGAACGATCGAGCACGGCGCGGGTATGGGCATAGCCGGCGTCCCAGCGTTGCCGGATGCCGGACGGGCTGAAGTCGATATCCTTCGTATGGTTTTCGCGATCGAGTTGCGGCGCCAGCAACCGCACCACATGCATCTGCGTCGGACAACCGTAGCTGGCCAATTCCTTCACCGCCTCGTTGTTGCGTTCGGCCTCGGGTATGCGGGCGGCAAGCTGATTGATGACATGACGCAGCCGATGGGCCTGCTGCTGGCGTTCGATGTGGCTCGCAATCCGGCTCGAATACTGCACGTCCTTGTGCCGGTTCAGCACCTCCGCCATCGTGGTCGGCTCGGCGCCCACCGGATTCCACATGTGCACCGCGAAGATCAGGGAATTTCTGCGCGGATTGTCGTCGAACACCGCTTCGGTCGGCGTGTTGGACAGAATACCGCCGTCCCAGTACATCTCGCCGTCAATCCGGACAGCGGGGAACGCTGGCGGCAGCGCGCCGGATGCCATGATGTGTTTGACGTCGAGAGCGCCTTCGCGGCTGTCGAAATACCGCATCCGGCTGGTGCGGACATGGGCGGCGCCGACCGTCAGCCGCGGCCTGCAACGGTTCATCAGATCGAAATCGACCAACTCGGCCAAGGTCTGCTCCAGCGGCTCGGTGGAATAGTATCCGGCTCGCTCGGCACCGAGCGGATAGTCGTTGCCGGCGTGCGCCAGCGGATTGGGTCTGAAGAACCCCGAGATTCCGTTCGACACGGTCGACCAGTAGAGCAGCTTTTCGTTGAAGCCGGGAAACGCGCCCGGAAAGCTCCAGACCGGACGCTGCTCCATCCGTTTCCAGAATTCCCGCAAGCGCGGCAAGCGGTCCTTCGGCGCATTGCCGGCGATCAGGCTGGCATTGATGGCGCCGATCGAGGTGCCGATGATCCAGTCTGGCTCGATGCCGGCTTCGTGCAGCGCCTGATAGACGCCAGCCTGATAGGAACCCAGTGCGCCGCCGCCCTGCAGCACCAGCACGATCTGGCCGGGCAGCGTCTTGCCCAGCGTCTTCAAATTCTGCGGCGATCGCTTGTCACGCGCGTCATTCATGTCTCACTCCCGTTCGCTGACATCCGTTTTCAGTGCGCGGTCCAGCCGCCATCGACCGGCAGCGCGGTGCCGGTGATCGACGCCGCCGCGTCGCCGGCGAGAAACACCGTGAGCGCGCCCAGCTCTTCGACGGTGGCAAAGCGCCTGTTCGGCTGCTGCGCCAGCAGCACATCGTGGATGACCTGCTCGCGGGAGATTCCGTGCGCCTTGGCCTGGCCGTCAATCTGCGCCTCGACCAGCGGGGTATAGACGTAGCCCGGGCATATGGCGTTGCAGGTGATGCCCTGTTCGGCGGTCTCCAGCGCGACCACCTTGGTCAGTCCGACGATGCCGTGTTTGGCGGCGACATAGGCGGCCTTGAACGGCGACGCGACCAACCCGTGCGCGGAGGCGATGTTGATGATCCGCCCGAACTTGTTTTGGCGCATCGCGGGCAGCGCCGACCGCATGGTATGGAACGCCGACGACAGGTTGATCGACAGGATCGCGTCCCATTTTTCGACCGGAAACTGGTCGAGCGGCGCGATATGCTGAATGCCGGCATTGTTGACGAGCACGTCGAGCCGGCCGTGCTCGGCGAGCGCGGTCTCGATCATCCCGGCGATCGCCTCGGGCCTTGTCATGTCGGCGTCGGAATAGGTTACCGCGACGCCGTAATCCTCCGCCATCTGCCCGCGGGTCCTGGCGATCTCGGCGGCATGGCCGAGACCATTCAGCACCACGGCCGAGCCGGCCTCGGCCAGCGCACGGGCAATGCCCAATCCAATGCCGCTGGTGGAGCCGGTGACCAGCGACACCCTGCCGGCGAGCGGCCGCGCCGCCGATATGGCCTGGGTTTTCAACCGGATGTTCATCGCCGATCCTTTCGCTGTAACGCCGCAGCCTGCACAGGCGCATCTCGCTGTGCGAAACCTGCGGTATGGCGGCGTTTTTCGGAAATGCCCTTTGGCTTCCGAAACGATAGGTTGGCGCTATGGCAATTCCGATGTCATTGCGGCATCCAGTCAGCTAATTTATCGGCAGATCAGATCGGGGCTCGATCATGGAGATGCACCAGGTTCGCTACTTCCTCGCCGTCGCGCGCGTCCTCAACTTCACCCGCGCGGCCGACGAGTGCAACGTCACCCAACCGTCACTGACGCGGGCGATCAAGCAACTCGAGGCCGAACTCGGCGGCGATCTGTTTCGCCGTGAGCGGCCGGCGGCACAATTGACCGAGCTGGGCCTGCGTATGCATCCCCTGCTCAAGCAGTGCTTTGAGGCTGCGACGGGCGCCCGCCAGCTGGCCTCGTCCTTCAAGAGCGGCGAAGTCGGCGCACTCAGGATCGCCCTCACCCATTCCGTCGACCTGACGCTGCTGATTCCGCATCTCGACCAGATCAAGCGGCTGTTCAATCGCCTGGAATTCCGCTTCCTCCGCGGCAACAGCAAGGAGGTCGGCGAACTCCTCAGGAAGGGCGAAGCCGAACTCGGCATCGCCGCCGAAATCGGCGAGGACTGGGACCGGCTCGACGCATGGCCGTTGTTTACCGAGAGCTTTCAACTCGTCATGAACAGGCAACGCCCGCTGGCAGGCCGTGACCGTATCGAATTCGAGGATCTGCGGGCCGAGCAACTGCTGTCGCGAAATTATTGCGAGCATGCGGAGCGGTTGAGCTCGTCGCTTCGCAGCCATGGCATCGACGTCGATCGCAGCCACGAAGTCTCGTCGGAGCGCGACCTGATCGAACTGCTTGAGGCCGATATCGGAGTTGCCGTCATCCCCGACACGGCGTCGATTCCGCGGACCCTGAAACGTTCGGCGGTCGACGGACTGGATGCACGTCGCACGGTCCACCTCTACGGCGTCGCCGGCCGTCAGCGCACCGCCGTGGCGTCCGCCGTGATGCGCCTGCTGCGCGGTGCGGACTGGCAGCAGGTGCTGAACCAGAGCCCCAGCTCCTGAAGGTATCCACCAATGCGCTGGCTTCTCTCCATCCTGTTCAAGGTAGCTCCAAACATGGCCTATGATCTGATCGTCAAGCAGTTGAACAAGACGGTTCCGTTCGCCAGGCATGCCGGCGTCGAAATCGTGACGATCGAAAAAGGCCGCGCGGTCGCCAGCCTGCCGTTCCGTCCCGAAGGGCTCAATCATATCGGCACCCAGCATGCCGCTGCCCTGTTTGCGCTCGGCGAAGCCGCTTCCGGGGCAGCGATGGCTGGCGCGTTCGCCTCGATGCTGCTGGAAATCAGACCGGTCGCGGCCGAAGCCGCGATCCAATTCCTTGCGGTCGCCAAGGGCGCCGTGCGCGCGGAGGCCACGGTCAAGGGCAACGCCGACGATCTCGTATCCGCGGTCCGGACCGACGGCAAGGCTGTGCTGCAGGTCGCGGTGAAATTGACCAGCGAAGACGGCGTCGAGGTCGCCGGGATGACGGTCGACTGGCACGTTTCGAAGAAGCGATCCTAATTGTCGTCACTGGCGCTCTTCAACGCGGCGATCAGGTCGTCAATTTCCATGCGCTTGCGGAAGTCGGGATCGACGAACCGCGCCTTCACCAGGCCGTCGCGGCCGACCACGAAGGTCGCGGGTATCGGCAGCACCCAGCCGTCATTGCCGTGAAAGTCCCTCATGTCCTGATTTGACAACAGCCGCTGGATTTCGTCGCCGAGCCATATCGCGAGATTCAGCGACAGCGCATAGCCGTTGTCGAGATCGGTCAGCACCGGGAACGGCGCGTCGGCTTCGGATTTGAATTTTTCAGCGAATTGCTGCACCTCGGGCATGATGGCGACCACGTGGCCACCCAGCGCCCTGATCCTGTCCAGCGCCAGGATCACGGCCCTGACATTCAGCCGGCAATAGGGACACCAGTGGCCGCGATAAAACATCACGGCAACCGGTCCTTTTTCGAGCAGCGACATCAGGCTGACGAGCCGGCCGGTCACGTCGGGCAGGATGAAGGCCGGCATCGGATCGCCGGGCCGCGGTGCGTTTTCGCCGCCACCGTTTTCGTGGATCCGCGCTACCAGCCGATCGACCGCTTCGCCATAGGCCGGAAAAAACTCGCGCCCCGCCGCGGCATAGGCTTCGAGCTGTTCGTTCAGCGTCCCTTCCATGTCGCGGCAGGCCTGGAAGGCCAGCTTGAGACGCTCGGCATTGTCTGGCGATAGCGAGGTCATGTCTGCTCCGGCGTCGGGTTTCCCGAACATTGCTTTCACTGCGGGCCGCCCGCAAGGGGCGACCCCATGGTTGCGCAGGAAATTCGTTTCTCCCGGCTCAGGGCAGATAGAAATTTCCGGTCGGATCGAGCGTGCCCGAGGTCGAGTACAATTGTCCGCCGTCCATGAAGAACACGGTATTGTTCGGCACCTTCCTGGCACCCTTCATCATCGCTTCATGATTCTTGGGCCCGGGCGCCATGGCCATCGACATCATCTTTCCATTGCGGAACATCATGGCCATTCCCGGGCTCATTTCGGTAGCGACCTGCGAGAACGCCGATGTTGCCATCGCCGCGAGCACAGCGGCTGCAATCATGGTCATCGATAGGTTAGTCATTGGTAGCACCTCCGAGTTCAGTTGAACGCCCGCGATTGGGCGCTGGCCTATCAGAGATGAGTTCGTCGGAGACTAGAAATACTGTTGCGCCATCGGTTCGATAGCCGGGGAGCATCGCGGGCCGGCAATAGCGCGCCGCTATCGACTTCAGAGCAAGACCGTATTTCAGCCGGAGACGAAAAGCCTCGATGCTGTTCCGAAGCCCGGCTCCCGGTATGCATCAACAGACAGGAGACATCCGATGAACACCCGCATCTCGAATTTTGCCACATCGCTGGCGTTGATTTTTCTGCTGGTTTCGGCCGCTTCTTTCGCAAGAGCCGACAATGATGACGGCATTGTCCGGGTCAAGAGTGCGGTGGCGATGTCCGAGGCGATCGCCCGCATCAAGGCCGACATCGCCAGCAAGGGCATCAGGTTCTTCTCGGAGATCGATCAGTCGAAGCTGGCGGCCGATGCCGGCGTCAAGCTCAGGCCTTCGACGCTGCTGGTATTCGGCAATCCACCGCTCGGAACCCAGTTCATCACTTCGAACCCGAACGCCGGGCTGGATTGGCCGGTCCGTCTGCTATTGACCGAGGACGACAATGGCGACGTCTGGGCTGTCTGGACCGACTTCGAATGGATAGCGAGGCGCCACAGCATCAAAGACCGCGTCGCGCAGTTCGGGATGGCAACGGCGGTGGTCGGGTCGATCACATCGACTATCGCCACCCGGTAACCACGCATAGCACGGCGCTATCGATTCAACAGCCAACCGGCATTTCATTCAACCGGCGATTTCACCGATGGTTCGCACCGCCGGCCAGCCATCAGGGGCCGCGGCACAACAGAGGAGAGACCAGATGTTCACACCATCAGAAAAATCGCGCCCGCTCTGGCAAGGCCTGGCGTTGGCCTGCGTGATCGCCGGATCGACCACCGTGACAACGTCGGCGCTCGCCGGCGAATGCCCGGCCGACAAGATCAAGGTCAACGCCCGCGAGAAGGTCGATTTCAAGGCGGTCGGCGTCACCGACGTCACACTCGGGTCGATCGATCTCGGGAAACAGCCCGCCAGGATCAAGGGCCGCGAGCTGCGGTTTCGCAAGCTGACCATCGCGCCCGGCGGCGTCGTGCCGTGGCACAGCCATGACGACCGGCCCGCGCTGATTTTCGTGCAGCAGGGCGAGATCGTCGAATACGCCAGCAACTGCGCAGAGCCGATCCTGCACAAGGCCGGCGAGATCAGGCCGGAAGTGTCCGGCACCTCGCACTGGTGGAAGAACCTCGGCACCGAGACCGTGATTCTCTACGTCGGCGACATCCGCAAGGATCCCGGCGACCACCACATGTAACCATCGCCACGTAACGAGCGCGCTTCGCCTCGTTGCCGGATGTGACGTCCTGGAGTCCCACGTGTCGCCCCGCACGGCCAGGCGTCACATCCCCCCTTTTTGTTCATGCCTTGCCAGGATGTGCGCGCCATGACCGATATTCCCGTCGGCATGAAATCCGAGACCATGGACACGCACGGCCGTTCGCCGGGCGTGATGCTGCGATCCCTGGTCATTGGCCTCACCGCATTCCTGACAGTGGTCGATCTGTTCGCGACGCAGGCGATCCTTCCCTCGCTGACCCGGCACTACAACGTCACCCCGGCGGCGATGGGCTTTGCCGTCAATGCCAGCACGATGGGAATGGCGATATCCGGCCTTGTGATCGGCTTGCTCAGCCGACACATCGACCGGCGGCTCGGCATTCTGTTCAGTCTTGCATTTCTCGCGGTCCCCACCGCTCTGCTGGCCATCGCACCCGATCTCACCGTCTTCACCATCCTGCGGGTGACGCAGGGCTTATGCATGGCGTCCGCGTTCGCGCTGACACTGGCCCATCTCGGCGAGCAATGCAGCGCGATGGATGCCGGCGGCGCGTTCGCCGCCTACATCACCGGCAATGTCGTCAGCAACCTGATCGGCCGGCTAATTTCGGCCGGTGTCGTCGACACGTTCGGGCTGGCGTCGAACTTCTACTTCTTTGCCGCCCTCAACCTTGCGGGCGCGGTTCTGGTCTACTTCACCATCCAGCGGGCGCAGCCGATGCATGCGATGCCGATGGCCGGGTCACCCTTCGCGGCGATGCTCGCACACTGGCGCAGCCCAGCGTTGCGCGCGGCCTTCGGCATCGGCTTCTGCATCCTGTTTGCCTTCATCGGCACCTTCACCTACGTCAATTTCGTGCTGATAAAACCGCCGCTGTCGCTGGGGCGGATGGAACTGGGCCTGGTCTATTTCGTCTTCCTGCCTTCCGTCCTCACGACGCTCCTGGCGGGGGCCGCGGTCAACCGCTTCGGCACGCGGCCGGCGATCTGGGGTGCGCTGGCGGTTGCGGCTTCGGGCCTGCCGCTGCTGCTGTCATCACGTCTCACCGCCGCCGTGACCGGAATGATCCTGATCGGCATGGGAACCTTCTTCGCGCAAGCTGCTGCGACCGGTTTTGTCGGACGCGCCGCCCTCGATAACCGCGGCGTTGCCAGCGGCACCTATCTCGCCTGCTATTTCCTCGGCGGTCTTGTCGGCAGCGCGGTCCTCGGCCAGTTGTTCGACCGTTTCGGATGGGCCGCCTGCGTCGCCGGGGTCGGCGCAACCCTCATCGTCGCCGGCCTCCTGACGACGCGGCTCAGGCTTCCGCCGGAGTCCGGCTGAAGCCGCCGTGCGCTCGATCCGGGTTCTGCAGTTTGTCCCGCTATTCGCGAATGATGACCAGCCGGCCGTCTTCCAGGCCGGCAACCAGCGCCGGACGTCCTGCGACACCAGTCGATCCGATATTCGTTGCGACACGTGCCGGCAGCGCAATCCGGGCGATATCGCGAACCTTTGGCACGAAGGCGATGAGGCGAAGGGAGCGTCGATCGAGACTGGGCACCGCCAGGTCGGGGTGGCCGTCGGCGTCGAAATCCGCCGTCCAGCTCATGCCCAACGCTTTCGACCCGATAAAGTGATTGGAAGTATCCGGCACCTCGGCAACCTTCTTCAATTGCCGATCCTGCCAGGACCACAGTTGCAACAGGCCGACGACGTGGGGTTGGCGCACGAGGGCAATATCGGTCGAGCCATTGCCGTCGAAATCGGCGATGCCCGCCGGATTGAGCCATGCATGGGCGTGACCGATCGGCGGCGTCTCCGCGATGATCTTCATGGCCTCGGCATCGATGATCGCCAGCGCCGAACCGCGCCGAAGATACGACTTCACCACCACGATGCGGTCGACCCCATCCAGAGTGGCGATGCGCGGCTCCAGGTCTTCGAACACCGCGTTGGCGCCGGAAGTCACGGTGCCGATGCTCCCGTCGCGTCGCTGGATAACCAGGCTTCCGGCTTCGATGGCGTCGCCGAGAACGCCATGGCGGTACCGATCGGTCGGATGAGCGAGCCAGGCGCGGGCGATCGCGCCGTCGCTGCTGGCAACCCGCCCATCCGAAAGACCGCCCGCCGGCACGGCAGAAAAATCAGGCGCTTGCGCTGCTATCAGCGAACCGGTCGCGGGGGCAATCCGGTACCAGTTCGACCCGATCCCGATGCGCGTATCCGCGCCCCGGACCTCGAGCGAGGTCACGGGCCCCGGCGTCGGCACGGTTTCGGCGCGCCATTCCGCGCCAGCCGGTCCGAGGGCCAGCCATGATACCAGCGATATCAGGAGCAACCTCATTGGGCCAACAACCATGCGCGGCCGGCATTGTCACTGCGCCGTGCGAACACATTTGCGTTGGCGGCGAGAGCCGGGCTGCGTTGGCGCCGGGAGCGCCTTGATCCCGGACGGTCAGTCTTCCCGCGTCAGGATGTGGGTCAGGCTTCGAATCGCGGGCGCTGCGAACAGCACGATCGGCAACATCATGACCCAGGCCATCAGCCAGGACTGCAACCAGTGCAAAGCGAACGTTCCTGCCGCCAGGAACGGAACGCTGGCGATGGCCGCGGCGACCGCGCAGGTCAGACCGGACTGAATGAATCCGAAGACGAAGTGACTGAACCGGCGGGGTATTCTCAGCATCAAGACCTCGGCAGAAGGTGATGCCGAGCGGCAAGCAAGAGCCGTGCCCAAACCGCCCCAGTCCGGACCAGCAAGCCTGGCATACGAAATCAGGCGGATGCAAAGCAGGGATCGCAGGACCGGCTACGCCGGTCGCACCGTCGAAGGCTTCGCCTCGACCGTCGGCGCAACTTCCCGCGGCGGTTCGTCATCGGCGATGGCGCGCCAGGCCGCGCCCTCGAGGTCGTCATACTGCCCGCTCTTCAGCGACCAAAGGAAGCCGAGCAGGCCGATCAACCCGAGCCCGAGTGCCAGCGGCACGAGATAAACGAGCACTTCCATCAGGATCTCCTGTCCGTGACGCGGCGGGCGCGCAGCGCATTGACCATGACCAGGATGGAGGAGCCCGACATCGCCGCCGCGGCGATCAATGGCGTCACCACGCCGCTGATCGCAATCGGGACCGCCAGCACATTGTAGCCGATCGCGAGCCAGAGGTTTTGCCGCATCAACAGCAGTGCCTTGCGGGAGAAATCGATCGCCGCCACCACCGGAGCCAGCGGCTTGCCGAGGAAGACCAGATCCGCGGTTGCCTGGCTCAGATGCGCGGCACTGATCGGCGACATCGAAACATGCGCCGCCGCCAGCGACGGCGCATCGTTCAGGCCGTCGCCGACCATCATCACCTTGATCCCCTGCGCCTTCAGTTCCTCGATGCGCGCGATCTTGTCGGCAGGCGTAACGCCCGCCCGCCAGTCGCTGACGCCAAGCGCGCGCGCCGCGGCGCGAACCGCAGGCTCGCGGTCGCCGGAGAGAATCTCGACCTTGATGTTGCGAAGCCCCAGCGCCGATATCGTCGCCTGTGCATCCGGGCGCAGTCCCTGCCGCACACAGAAAACGTAGCTTTTCTCGCCATCGGTGAACGCAACAATGGAGGCTTCCGGATCGAGGTCCCGGCTGTCGCTGGCCAGTTGCTCGGCCGCGCAGAACGACGGCCGTCCGAGCCGCAGCTCTTTTCCGTCGAGAGTGGCCCGCACCCCCTGACCCGGTTCTTCGACGGCGCCGGCCAGCGGCGCCTTTGCATTCGACGCCCGCGCCACCGCGGCTGCGACCGGATGGTGGCTCGCCAACGCCAGCTGGCCGGCCAGCTTGAAGACGTCCTCGGGAATGCCTGAAGCGTTGACGACTTCGAGATCGGGCAGCGTCAGCGTTCCCGTCTTGTCGAAGATGATATGGTCGACCTCGGCCAGCCGTTCTATCGAATCGCCGGAATTGAGCAGCACGCCGGCCCGAAACATCGCGCCGGAAGCCACCGTCTGCACCGTCGGAATGGCGAGTCCGAGCGCGCAGGGACAGGTGATGATGAGGACGGCGACGCCGATCACGATGGCGTCGTGCCAGCTCGCGCCGACCAGCACCCAGCCGAGGATCGTCAGCAGCGCGGTGGCATGCACCACCGGCGCATAAAGCCGCGAGGCCCGGTCGGCGAGCCGCACATAGCGGGAGCGGGCCTGAAGTGCGTTGTCGAGCAGCCGGGTGATCTCCGCCAGCAGCGTGCCTTCGGACGCCGCGGAAACGCGAACCCGCAACGTCCCCGTCATGTTGAGCGAACCGGCATAGACCGCGGTGCCCTGCTCGGCCGCGACGTGGCGGGTCTCGCCGGTGATCAGGCTCTGGTCGATCTCGGATCGCCCCTCGATCACGGTGCCATCGACCGCGCAACGCTCGCCGGGCCGCAGCAGCACGATGTCGCCGGGGTCGATCGCGGCCACCGGCACTTCCGAAATCTCGTCGGCGCCGACGAACTTCGTGGCGGTCTCGGCTTTCAGCGCGGCGAGGTTTCCGGCCACCGCACGGGTCCGCCGCCGCATGCTCTGGTCGAGAAAGCGACCGACCAGCAGGAACGTCAGCAGCATGATCGCCGCATCGAAATAGGCATGTTCGGCGTGGTTGAAGGTTTCGACCACCGACATGCCGAGCGCGAGAATGACGCCAATCGAGATCGGCACATCCATGTTGACGTTGCCGGTGCGCAGCGCGCTCCAGGCCGAACGAAAGAACGGCTGGCCGGCATAGGCCGCGGCCGGCAGCGCGATCAGCGCCGACAGCCAGTGAAAGAAATCGCGCTGTTCGGGGATCATGTCGCTGACATTGCCGGACCACACCGGAATCGACAGCATCATCACGTTCATGGTGGCGAACGCCGCGACACCGAGACAGCGCAGCAGAAACCGCGATTGTTCGGCTTCAACGGCTTCCGCGCCGGCGGTTTCGTACGGATAGGCCTTGTATCCAAGCTCGGCCAGCCGGTCGATGAACCGGGCGGGATCGAGCGCGCCCTGCTTCCATTCCAACGCCACGCGGCGGTCGGTCAGATTGACGCGCGCCAGCGTCACGTCCGGCATCGCCGAAAGCCCGCGCTCGATCTTCGACATGCAGCCGGCGCAACTGACGCCCTCGACCGCCAGATCGATATGCGAGAGGCCCGCGCCCGCGTCCTTGACGTAGTGTGAAAAATCCCGTGTCACCTGCATCACGCGAGCCTTTCCTAATTCAGCACGACGCGGTTCTTCGACAGGAACATCCGCTGTCCCGCCGCGACGCCCTCGATCACCAGGTCCCATTGCCCGGCGGCGATCGGCGGCGCGTTGCCGCGATAGATTCCGATCCCCATCTCGGCCAGCTCCACCGGCTGATCGGCGCGCCGGTCGGTCGGACGTTCGAGCCGGCCCTGAAACTTCAGGCCCGACATCGGCCTGCCGGCATTGTCCCACGCCTCCACCCGCAACGTCGCGCCGCCGTCCGGACCGCGCTCGATATGGGCGTCGACCTTCCAGTTTCGCGCGTTCTGATCATGGGCGGTCGCGATTTCCTTCTCGTAGGCGAGGCTTGCGGTATAGGCGCTGTCGACCTCGGTGCCCGGCATGCTCCGGATCGCCAGCTGCATCATGGTCATGTTGACCGCGAACACGACGCCGAAGAAGGCGACCAGCATGGCGAGTACCTTGCCTCCGGTCAGCGGTTTTGGAGAAACGGGCGGTCTGCTCATGCCAGGCTCCTGTGCACTCATGGAGAGACGAAGTTGTCGGTCGCCGACGCAACCTCGCCGAGCCCGATATCGGTGACCCGAAATCGCACCGGGATCGACTTGTCCGGATTGTTCTCGGCGGGCGCGGTGACCAGCAGCCGCAATTCGGTGGTCTGATCCCGCCCGAGCACGATCATCGGACGGTCCGGCGTTACGGAATCGGCGCCTACGACATGGACCGACGCGTTGACCGGCCCGTCGATGTCGATCGCGATGACCCGGTCGAAGCCGCGCTTGTTCAGGAGACGGACCGTATAGGCATTGCGGATCGATCCATCGCTCAGCTTCACCGCGATCGGATTTCGGTCGTGCAACACGTTGATGTCGAGCAGCGACCGCGTCAGCAGCGCGTACAGCATGATCGCGCCGACCGAGGCGATCAGGGTGGAGTAGACGATGGTGCGCGGCCTCACGATCCGGTAGATCGGCGGCTTGCCGGCCTGGCGGCGCTGGATGTTGACGTCGTTGTCGTAGCCGATCAGGCGGGTTTCCCGGCCGATTTTCGTCATCACGGTATCGCAGGCATCGATGCAGAGGCCGCACTGGATACAGTCGAGCTGCGAACCGTCACGGATGTCGATGCCGGTCGGGCAGACCGCGACGCATTGGAAGCAATCGATGCAGTCGCCGGCGATCTGGCCCGACGCCCGCAATTCGTTCGCCTTCTTCAGCGAGGTGCGCTTCTCGCCGCGGTCGTATTTGTAGGTGACATTGAGCGCCCATTCGTCGGTCAGCGCCGCCTGGATCCGGGGCCACGGGCACATGTAGACGCAGACCTGCTCGCGCATGAACCCGGCCAGCACATAGGTCGTCGCGGTCAGGATCGCGATCCAGATATAGGCCAGCATCGGCGCCTGGAAGGTGAGGAGCTGCTTCACCAGCGTCGGCGCGTCGTTGAAATAGAGCACCCAGGCGCCGCCGGTCCACCAGGCGATCATCAGCCAGATGAAGTGCTTCAGCCCGATCTCCGCGAAGCGCTGCAGCTTCCTGGTGCCGCGCGCGGCGTCCTTGCGCATGCGCTCGCGGCGGTCGCCCTCGACCAGGCGCTCGACGGCGTAGAACAGGTCGGTCCAGACCGTTTGCGGACAAAGATAGCCGCACCATATGCGGCCGCCCACCGAATTCATCAGGAACAAGGTCAGGGCGGCAACGATCAACAGCCCGGTAAAATAATAGACTTCCTGCGGCCACAACTCGATGAAGAAGAAATAGAAGCGGCTGTTGGGCAGATCGACCAGCACCGCCTGGTCGGGGGCGCCCAGGCCGCGGTTCCAGCGCACGAACGGCAGCAAATAGTAGACGCCGAGGCAAAACGCCATCAGGCCCCATTTGATACGGCGGAAGGTGCCCTTGACGCGCTGCGGATAGATTTTCTTCTGGGCCACATAAAGTGGCCCATCGTCATCCAATGGCAGCGGGATTGGTACGGACTTGTTCATGGGGGGACTTGATCTCGCATTCGCAGTTGAACCTAGGCTCAACTTCGGACGCATGATTGATCCACCTCAACAAGATCGCGAGTTCCCGCCCGCAACGCCGGTTATTTTCCTCCGCCGAGCGAGTGGACGTAGACCGCCAGCGCCTTGACCGTGGAGGGATCGAAACGGTCCACCCAGGCCGGCATGACGCCGGCTCGGCCATTGGTAATGGTTTCGACCAGGGTGGCTTCGTCGGAACCGTAGAGCCAGATCTTGTCGGTGAGGTCGGGCGCGCCGAGTTCCTGATTGCCCTTGCCGGCGTCGCCGTGACAGGCCGCGCAGTTTTCGGCAAAGATCTTGCCGCCCTCGGCCGCATTGTATTCCTTGGCGGTGGCGAGGCCCGACAGCGAACGGACGTAATTGGCGGCCGTGACGATCTGGTCCTTCTTCAACACGCCTTCCTTGCCGAAGGCGAGCATGGCGCTTTCGTGGCCTTTCGCATGTCCCGAACGCACCCCGAACTGGATCGTGTGCAGGATCTGGTCGAGCGAGCCGCCCCACAGCCATTCGTCGTCGTTCAGGTTGGGATAACCCTTGGCGCCGGCGCCGCCGCTGCCGTGGCAAGGCGCGCAATTGTCGCCGAACACGGTCTTGCCGCGGGCGCGCGCCAGCGCCAGCAAGGCCGGGTCCTTCTCGATTTCCGCCAGCGGCGCGGCCCCGAGTTTCACCATCTTGTCGCCGCGGATCTTCTCCAGATTGGCGAGTTCGACGGCGACGTCGGCGCGGCTCGAATATCCGAATATGCCCGTCGTGTGGCTCGTCACCAGCGGCCATGCCGGATACACGATCCAGTACCCGAACGACCAGACGATGGTGATGTAGAACGTGATCACCCACCAGCGCGGCAGCGGTGTATTCAGTTCCTTGATGCCATCCCACTGATGGCCCGTGGTCGACGTCCCCGTGACCTGGTCGATATCGTTGTGCTCAGCCATGATACTTCATTCCTCCCGCAACGGGATTCTCGCCGCCTCGTCGAAAGTCGCCTTGTTGCGAGGCCAAAGCGCGTAAGTCACGATCGCGACAAAGATTCCGACAAAGATCGGCGTCCAGAAACTCGTGACGAAATCCGAGGTGATGTTCTGGACCGTTAGGATTGCTTTCATCGTTTGCGCCTTCTCAGCGAAGATTTGCTTTTTCGTTGTAGAGCTTGAAATCGACCAACGTGCCGAGCATCTGCAGATAGGCGACCAGCGCGTCCATTTCGGTCGGAATGCCGGCCTTGCCGTCGAAGTTGCGCGCGACCGCCTTCGGATAGCGCTTGGTAAAGGCCTCCACCCCGGGATTGTCGGGGTCGGCCTGCGCCTTCAGGTCGGCAACGGCATTGGCAATCTGGTCGTCCGAATAGGGTACGCCGACCAGACGGTTGGTGCGCAGATGGTCCGCCATCCCCGCGACATCGACTTCGGTCTCGGCCAGGAAGGGGTATCCCGGCATCACCGATTGCGGAACGATGGCGCGCGGGTTGACAAGATGCGTGACGTGCCATTCGTCGGAATACTTCGCGCCAACCCGCGCCAGATCCGGCCCCGTCCGCTTCGATCCCCACTGGAACGGATGGTCGTACATGCTCTCGGCCGCGAGCGAGAAGTGACCGTAGCGCTCGACCTCGTCGCGCAACGGCCGGATCATCTGCGAGTGGCAGAGATAGCAGCCTTCGCGAACATAGACGTTGCGGCCGGTCAGTTCCAGCGGCGTGTACGGCCGGATGCCATCGACTTTCTCGATCGTGCTCTTCAGATAGAAGAGCGGCGTGATCTCGACCAGGCCGCCGATGGCGACGACCACCAGAATTCCGGCGATCAGGACGATCGAGTTCTTTTCGAAGATTTGATGCCGCGTCCAGAAAGACATTTAATCGCTCCTCATTCCGCCGGCTGAAGAGCGACGGGCGACTGCACTTGCTTCTCGCCTACGCGCACCGTCATCCAGAGATTGTATGCCATGATCAGCGACCCGATCAGGAACAGCGCTCCTCCGGCGGCGCGGATGATGTAGAATGGATGCATCGCTTCGACGGTCTCGATGAAGGAATATTCGAGGAAGCCGAGCGACGTGTAGGCCCGCCACATCAGGCCCTGCAGGATCCCGGACACCCACATCGCGGAGATGTAGAGCACGATGCCGACGGTCGCGATCCAGAAGTGCCAGTTGACGAGTTTAAGACTGTAAAGTCCCTTGCGCTCCCACAACCAGGGAACCAGGCAATACAACGCGCCGAACGAGACGAACCCGACCCAGCCCAGCGCGCCGGCATGGACGTGACCGATGGTCCAGTCGGTATAGTGGCTGAGCGAATTCACCACCTTGATCGACATCAGCGGACCTTCGAAGGTCGACATGCCGTAGAACGCGACGGACACCACCAGCATGCGCAGCACGGGATCGGTGCGAAGCTTGTCCCAGGCGCCCGACAGCGTCATCAGTCCGTTGATCATGCCGCCCCATGACGGCATCCACAGCATGATCGAGAAGGTCATGCCCAGCGTCTGCGCCCAATCCGGCAAGGCGGTGTAGTGCAGATGATGCGGGCCGGCCCAGATATAGAGGAAGATCAGGGCCCAGAAATGGATGATCGACAGCCGGTAGGAATAGATCGGCCGCTCGGCGCGCTTCGGGATGAAGTAGTACATGATGGCGAGAAAGCCGGCGGTCAGGAAGAAGCCGACCGCATTGTGCCCGTACCACCACTGGAACATGGCATCCTGCACGCCGCCCCAGGCGATGTAGGACTTCGAACCGAACACCGACACCGGCAAAGCGGGGTTGTTGCCGAGATGCAGCACGGCGATGGTGACGATGAAGGCCAGGTAGAACCAGTTGGCAACGAAGATGTGCGGTTCCTTGCGCTTCACCAGCGTCATCAGGAAAACCAGCAGATACACCACCCAGACGATGGTCAGCCAATGATCGGCGTACCATTCCGGTTCGGCATATTCCTTCGACTGCGTCACGCCGAACAGGTAGCCGGTGCCCGCGATCAGGATGAAGAAATTATAGCCCAGCACGACGAACCACGGAGCAAGATCGCCGGCGAGCCGCGCCCGGCAGCTCTTCTGCACCACATAGAACGAGGTCGCGATCAGCACATTGCCGCCGAACGCAAAGATCACGGCCGACGTATGCAGCGGCCGCAGCCGGCCGAAGCTGGTCCACGGCAGGTCGAAATTGAGCGCCGGCCACGCCAGCTGGGCGGCGATGATCAACCCGACGAGAAACCCGGCAATACCCCAGAACACCGACGCCACGGCGGCAAACTTGATCGGGCCCATGGAGTAGTTTGGCCGGCCGTTGATTTCCTGCGGCGGCAGCGCCGCCGGGCGATCGTAGTACCGGTTCAGAATCGCAAAGACCGCCGCCAGACTGGCGGCGGCGCTGAGCGAGGCATGAAATGCGAAGGGCGCATCGAGCGCTTTCGCCGCACCTATCATGCAGAGAAAGGCGGTGACGGCGAACACCAGCGTCAAGCCGGCTTCACCTGTCGTCATGGTCTTCGCTTTAGGCATGTGGAATCTCTCGTGATGACACCAGTTCAACAACCACAATCCCGCCGGGCGCGATTTGATCGAGATCAAATCCGTGGTGGTCTCATGCCTTCGATCACGGCAACGCTGCGGAAAAGAGGGTCGGCCGTCAGCCGCGGGCGCCCACGCGCCGCAGCGCCTACTGCGCCTGCACGGTCCAGGCGATCATATCCTTCGCGATTCGACCGAACGCGTCGCTGAAGGCGGCGACGGCTGCCGGCGGCTCGAGTTTGTCGAACTTCTGACTTTCCTCGAACAGCCGCGAGGCGATGACTTTTCCATCCTTGTCGACGATCCGCGCCGACAACCCGATCTCCGCCGCCGGTCCCGCATCCACCGCGATTCGGAAGCGCCTGATATCTACCAGAAGCTGAACGTTGGCCTGTCCGATATCCGACGCGTGCAAGGGCGCATGCGCGATATCGTAATTTTCAAAGCTCTCGATCAATCGGGCCTGCAGCAGTTTCGGAATGCTGTCGGCCCAGAGAAAATCCGCAAATCCCGGATAGTCCCCTGCCGGCGAGAACAGCATGCGCTGCGTCGCCAGCATGGCAACGGCCGTCGGCTCGGGGATCGCCAACGGGTCCTTGAGGGTCTTGTCCGCGGGTCCGAGATCCCGCGGCGCGCGCAAATCATAGGTGATCTTCAGCGCGGGAGTGCCGCCGCCGGTGAGCTTCTCCAGACCGGCGATGATGCTATCGAGTTTGCCGGTGTTGCGCGCCAGTCCGTCGGTGAATGTCTGCAGATTGGCGATGGTCTTCTTCAGCGGTTCCGAATTCTCGGTCAGGACCGTATCCACCTTGCGCAAAGCATCGCGGGCAGCCTGGGTCATGCTCTGGCCCGCGCCGGGGTCGGCAATCAGCGTCGGCACGGCACCGGTATTCGCCAGCAGGGTACCGCCTTCCAGCGCAATGACGGGAACGCCGGTCAAGCCCTGGAATTCCAGGCCGACCCTAGTGTCGGATCGCACCGGCGTCGTCGACGCCACCGAGATCGTCGCGTTGACGCGGCGCGGATTGTCCGGCGCCAGCCCAAGATCCGTCACTTCGCCGACACGGATGCCGTTGAACAGCACGCCGGCGCCTATCAGCAGCCCCGGCACCGAGCCGTCGAACTGGACACGATAGGTCGTGCGCGGGCCGAGCCCGCCGGTATTGTGCAGCCAGTAGACGAAGCCGAATACGGCGATGATGGCCGCCAGGACGAAGGCGCCGACGACGGCGAAGGGAGCGCGGGTTTCCATCTGTTAACTCGCTTTGGGTTGCAGCATCTGGGAGCGCTTGCCGTGAAAATAGGCCCGTACCCAGGGATGCTCGGATTGAAGCAGCTCGCGCATCGGTCCGATGGCGACGATCTTGCCATCCGCCAGCGCCGCCACGCGATCGCAGACGGTGTTGAGGCTGGCGAGATCATGGGTGACCATGAAAACCGTCAGCCCCAGGGTTTTCTGCAATGTCGTGATCAGGGCGTCGAAATCGCCCGCCGCAATCGGGTCGAGACCCGAGGTCGGTTCATCGAGAAACACGATGGCGGGATCGAGTGCAAGCGCCCTGGCCAGCGCCACGCGTTTCGTCATGCCGCCCGACAGTTCGGCGGGGAATTTGTCGCCATCCTCCGGCCTCAACCCGACCATTTCGAGTTTGGCGGTAGCGATCTCGTCCATCAGCGTTTGCGACAGCGTCAGGTTCTCGCGCAGGGGAAACTGGATATTCTGCAGCACGGTGAGCGACGAGAACAGCGCACCCTGCTGGAACAGGATGCCCCACCTTCCGGCGGCGGCCTGGGTAGTACGCTCGTTGGCGCCCCCGATCATGGAGCCCATCACCTCGATTTCTCCGCTGCGCCGCGGAATGAGGCCGATGATGGTTCGCATCAGCACCGACTTACCGCCCCCGGAGGCGCCGACCAGACCGAGGATCTCGCCCCTGCGGACGTCCAGCGACAGTTGGTTGATCACCACCGTCTTGCCGAAGCCGACCACCAGGTCATGTACGCGAATCGCAAACTCGGGGGCCTCCGACATCGCTACATTCCGATCGATGCAAAGAAGACCGCAAACAGCCCGTCGAGCACGATCACCAGAAAGATCGATTTTACCACCGAGGTGGTGGTCTGCTTGCCGAGCGATTCGGCGCTTCCCTTCACCCGCAGGCCTTCGCTGCAGGCGACAATGCCGATCACCAGCGCCATGAACGGCGCCTTGATGATCCCGACCTCGAAATGCGTGACGGATACGGCTTCATGCAACCGCGCAATGTAGATCGGCGGCCCCATGCCGCCATAAAATTGTGCCACCAGGCCGCCGCCATAAAGCGCCGCCATCGCCCCGATGAAGCTGAGGATCGGCAGCGCCAGCACCAGCGCGATGATGCGCGGCAGGATCAGCACTTCGACCGGATCGAGACCCATGGTCGACAGGGCATCGATCTCCTCGCGCATTTTCATCGAACCGAGCTCGGCGGTGTAGGCGCTGCCGGAGCGGCCGGCGACCATGATGGCAACGATCAGCACGCCGAGTTCACGCAGCACCAGAATGCCGACCATGTCCACGACATAGGAATCGGCACCGAACTTGCGGAAATGGAAGAAGCCCTGCTGCGCAATGATGGCGCCGATCAGGAAAGTGATCAGCACGACGATCGGTATTGCCTGCCAGCCGACGCGGTAGAGCTGATACACCAGCGATGTCAGCCGCAGCGATCTCGGCCTGCGCAGCACCCCGACGAGGGCCAGAAAGAGTGAGCCCATCATCCGCAGGAACACGGCGACGTCGTCCCTCGCGCTGAGGGCCGAACGGCCGATATCGTTCACCTTGGCGACCACGGGATTCAGTGCCGGCGCCGGCGCCGGATTGCGGCGATTGACCTGACGGACCTCCTCGATCAGTCCGGCGTAGTTGTCGTCAACGCCAACCACTTCGACGGGATGGCCGGCTGCCGATGCCCGCCGTGACAGCTTCTCCAGCAGCCAGGCCCCGAGCGTGTCGAGTTCCCGCAGGCCGGCCAGGTCCAGCTTGATTGCCTTCGACCGATCGAGCTGCGGCGCGACGCCGTTGGACAGCGCCTCCAGCATCATCACATTGGTTGCGGTCCAGGATCCCGCAGGACGCAGCTCAAGCACATCGCCCGATGGCGTGGCGGTCAATTCCGGTGCAGTCGCCAAGGTCGGTATCCTTTGAAAAGTGCGTTGTGTTTCTAAACTCGAGCGCGGCAATCGGATTGACCTGCCTCAAGACCGAATTCTCAAGGCCGAATTCCCGCGGCGCTTGACGCAAATCAACAGCGTCGCTCCCACTCCGCCTAGAATGTAGTTGTATTATGTCAGCGAGGTCCAGATCGATGTTCGATTCAAGCGAGCTCAGAGATGAGCTGCATGCGCTCAAGGCCGACGTGTCGCGCCTGTTCGATACGGCGGGCGAGGGAATTCGCGACACCTCCAGGACCCACGCCGAGGCGCTTGCCGATCAGATCAAGGCCGCGCTGAACGAGCTTGGCGAGACCCTCAGCGAGCAAGAAGACCAGGTCGCACATTTCGTTTCGGATCGGCCGATCACGTCAGTCGCCTCGGCATTCGCCCTTGGCGTCGTCGTCGGCTTCATGCTGAGGAGGCACTAAAGTGAACATCGAGAGCATACTGACGAATCTGCGCGTACTTTGGCGCACCGACCGGATCATCGCCGATATCCGGATGCGGCATCTGCTCGTCGGTCTCGCGCTCAGGGCTCTCGCTGCCTTGATCGCGGGCTTCGGCTTGTTGATGCTGGAACTATCGGCCTATTTCGCGCTGGTCCAGGTCTTGAGCGCCATATCCGCCGCGGCTATTCTCGGCGCCGTCAACTTTGCGATCGCCGCGATGTTGTTCGTTCTCGCTTCGAGACCGCCGTCGGGCCGAGAATTGGAGCTCGCCACCCAAATTCACGAGACCTCGGTCGAGGCGCTGCAGGTCGAGGCGCGGGCCCTCCAGTCGCAGCTGAGCGGCATGATCCAGCATCCGTTGAATGGAATCCTGCCGTCGCTGATCGTGCCGCTGATCACCGTCATCATCAGGAGCCTGAAGACGCGGGCGGCGTCATCGACTCCCACGGCGGCGGCACAGCAGAAGTAAATCGTCGGCGGCCGTCTTCCATCGCCCGCCAGGACTGCGGGCCGGGTTGCATCGATGCGGGAGACCGATCGCTGCTTGATATCGATCAAGTTTGCCGGCGTCCATTGCCGTATTTTTTTCAAGCCCAACGCCAACTGCAGAGGCCGTCATGCGCGCCCATCAGATCATGACCCGACCGGTTATCACCGTGACGCCGGAGACCACGATCGCCGAGGCCGCCAACACCATGCTGCAGCGGCATATCAGCGGGCTGCCGGTGGTGGACCCGGGTGGAAAGCTCGTCGGCATCGTCTCGGAAGCTGACTTCATTCGCCGCAGCGAACTCGATACGCGACGCAAGCGCGGCCGCTTCCTGGCATTCATTCTCGGCCCGGGCCAGGCTGCGACCGATTTCGTTCGCGAGCATGGCCGCAAGGTGGCCGAGGTCATGACGCCGGAGCCGCTCACGATCACCGAAGACACCCGGCTCGAGAAAATCGTGGCGTTGATGGAAAGGAATCACGTCAAGCGTCTGCCGGTGATGCGCGGAGACCGAATCGTCGGCATTGTATCGCGCGCCAACCTGCTGCAGGCGGTGGCGAGTCTTGCCCGCGAGATCGCAGACCCCACGGCCGACGACGACCACATCCGCAATCGCATCATCGATGCGCTTCACAAGAACGACTGGTGTCCACAGGGCCTCAACATCGTCGTCCGCGACGGCATCGTCCATCTCGGCGGCATCATTACCGACGAACGGTCCCGGCAGGCATCCATCGTCGCCGCGGAGAACGTGACCGGCGTAAAAAAGATCCACGACCATCTGTGCTGGGTCGACCCGATGTCCGGACTCTACCTGATCGCTCCGGAAGACGACGGCCTGGCCAAGGCGAAGTGAGGCCGCTTCCCGATGCTGGCGTGGAGCGCCACCGTCAGGCCGGAACCCCTAACCTGCGCTAGCCCCGCGGGCTCTAGCCGTTACCGCCGGCACAGGTCTCGAGCGCCCTGAGGATGTCCCCGCGGGCGATCATGCCCTCCAGCCGGTGACCGCTGTCGATCACGGGAAAGCTGCGGAAACGATGTTCCACCATCAGCTGCAGCACCCGCGTCAATCTGGTGTCGGAACGAACGTAAATGAATTCCGAGGTCATGACGTCGGCGACGGTACGCTTCATCAGGTCGTCATAGCGCGGAACTAACTGAATTGGCGTAAAGGCAAAACACTTCAGGAAGTCGAACTTGGTGACAAGTCCGAGCATCTGTCCGTCGTCCTCGACCGGATAGGCGTTGAAATCGTCACGCCCGAACATCGAGCCCAGTTCGCGCATGCCGAGCCCGCGCGTCACCGTCGTGACGGTACGCGTCATGTGGCCGGCGACGGTTTGCTCGAGAAATTGATACACAGCACAATCCTCCCGGTTCCAATCGTTGCGTAACGCTCTCTAATGGGACAGCAGCACGCAACGCGCGGTCTGGGCGAGAAGATGCCGGGTGATGCCGCCGAGAATCAGCTCGCGGAGCCTCGAATGGCCGTAGGCGCCCGCGACTATGACGCCGGCGCCGACGTCGGCGGCAATCCGGTCGAGTTGAGCCGGGGCGTCGCGTTCGCCGTTTCTCTCAGGTACCAGCTCGCGGGCGACGATACCGTGACGCGACAGCCAGGCCACGACATCGCGCACCCGCGAAAGGGCCTCCGGCCGGCTGTCGTCGCCTTCCACGATTTCCGCGACGGTAACGTCCTTTGCCTTGCGCAGCAGCGGCAGCCCGTCGGCAATCGCCCGCCTCGCCTCGGCGGTGTCCTTCCACGCCACCAGCATGCTGCTCGGGTCGAGCCCGGTTACGGTGTCGGGGACAACGAGCAGCGGCCGTCCGGCCTGCATCACCAGATCCTTCGGGCCGGTCCGCACAAAGGGATCCGAAAACACATCGCTATGCCCGCCGCTGACGATGATGTCGGCGCAACGCGCCTGCTGCAGCATGTACCGGGCCGGAAAGTCCAGAGCGCTGCGCCATTCGACCGATTTGGCTCGATTTTTTGCCGCCCCGCGGAATTGCGCCTCAAGCTCCGCCATGCGGTTTTTCACCGCCGCCCGGCCCTCGTCGATCAGGTTCTGGGCCTGCTCTCCCGAGGTGAAGTAAAGCGGCGGGCTGAACTGCGCCGCCGCGATCCCGATGACGCCTGCGTCAAAACGCTCCGCGATTCGGCAGGCCGCTTCAAGACGAGCCTCGTTCGGCTGGTCCAGCGCCAGACTGACCATGACGGTCGCGTAGCTCATTCAATCTCTCCGTTGTCACGAAATGCCGTCCCTTCTAGACCATGAACCGAAGCGCGAAATGAGATAGATCAAGGTCCCGCAATGGCCGGCAGACGGCGCTCGCGGGGTTTGGCAAGACACCGGGAAGAATATACGATGGTCCGCGCCGGCGACGGGAAGCCGGGTCGATGGAAGGCGAAGACTGAAACGTGACCGGTAAAACTCAATCGGACGATCCGGCCCGCAATGAGCATTTCCGGCTCCGGATCGAGGGATTCGGCGTCGGAACCTGGGATCTGAACCTTGAGACCCGGGAGCTGGAATGGTCCGAGACGACGCGAAATCTCTTCGGAATTCCGCGGGACGAGGCGATCAGCTACGATCGGTTTCTTTCGCTGCTCGAACCGGAAGATCGTGAGCGCACCGAGCGGGAGATCGCGCGGGTTACCGAGTCCGGCGGCAAGTACGACCTCGCATTCAAGATCGGTGGATCGCAGGAGGCCGGCCGGTGGGTTCGCTCGCGCGGTGGACTCATCAGGGATTCGGCCGGTGTCGCCCGACATCTCAGCGGGATTATTCTCGATATCGACGAGCAGAAGCAACTCGAAGAGGCACTGCGAACGCGAGAAAACCACTTCCGCTCGATCCTCGACACGGTGCCGGATGCCATGATCGTCATCGACGGACATGGCATCATGCAATTCTTCTCCACCGCCGCCGAGCGCCAGTTCGGCTATTCCGAACAGGAAGCCATTGGTCAGAACGTCAGCATGCTGATGCCCGAACCGGATCGGACCCGCCACGACGGCTATCTCGCACGCTACCATTCCACAGGGGAGCGGCACATCATCGGCATCGGCCGGATCGTGACCGGCAAACGCCGGGACGGAACGACCTTTCCGATGCACCTGTCGATCGGTGAGATGCAATCCGGCGGCGAGCCCTACTTCACCGGTTTCGTGCGCGACCTCACCGAGCACCAGCAAACCCAGGCACGGCTGCAGGAACTGCAGTCCGAACTGGTCCACGTTTCGCGCCTGAGCGCGATGGGAGAAATGGCTTCGGCGCTCGCGCATGAGCTCAATCAGCCGCTCGCCGCCATCAGCAACTACATGAAGGGCTCGCGCCGGCTGCTGGCCGGCAGCGCCGATCCCAATACGCCGAAGATCGAAAGCGCGATGGACCGCGCCGCCGAACAGGCGCTGCGCGCCGGCCAGATCATCCGGCGCCTGCGCGACTTCGTCTCGCGCGGCGAATCCGAGAAGCGCGTCGAAAGTCTCTCCAAGCTGATCGAAGAGGCCGGGGCGCTCGGCCTCGCCGGCGCCCGCGAACAGAACGTTCAGCTTCGCTTCAATCTCGACCCGGAGTCCGACCTGGTACTGGCGGATCGGGTCCAGATTCAGCAGGTTCTGGTCAATCTGTTTCGCAATGCGCTGGAAGCGATGGCGCAATCGCCACGGCGGGAACTGATCGTCAGGAACGTCAAGGTGGCGGACGACATGGTCGAAATCGAGGTATCCGATACCGGTTCGGGATTCCATGACGACGTGAAGCTCAATCTATTCCAGACCTTCTTTACGACCAAGGAAACCGGGATGGGGGTAGGACTCTCCATCAGCCGCTCGATTATAGAGGCGCATGGCGGCCGGATGTGGGCCGAAAGCAATGCCGCTGGTGGCGCAACGTTCCGCTTCACGTTGCCCGCAGCAGACAATGTGAGCTGACAGATGCCGAACAAGGGTAAGATTTATGTCATCGACGACGACGAGGCGATGCGGGATTCGCTGAACTTCCTGCTCGATTCCGCCGGCTTCCACGTCACGCTGTTCGAGTCCGCCCAGAATTTTCTCGATCGCCTGGCTGGCCTCGAATTCGGCTGCGTCGTCTCCGACGTTCGCATGCCGGGCATCGACGGAATAGAGATGCTGAAGCGCATGAAAGCCAGCCAAAGCACGTTTCCGATTCTGATCATGACCGGACATGGCGACGTCCCGCTCGCCGTCGAAGCGATGAAGCTGGGCGCGGTCGATTTTCTGGAGAAGCCGTTCGAGGACGACCGGCTGATCGGCATGATCGAGGCGGCGATCCGGCAGGCCGAGCCTGCCGCCAAGAGCGAGACGATCACCCATGAAATCGCGGCGCGGGTGGCAACGCTCAGCCCGCGCGAGCGCCAGGTCATGGACGGCCTGATCGCCGGGCTTTCCAACAAGCTGATTGCCCGCGACTACGACATCAGCCCCCGCACCATCGAGGTCTACCGGGCCAATGTGATGACCAAGATGCAGGCCAACAGCCTTTCGGAACTGGTGCGGCTGGCGATGCGGGCCGGGCTGCTGAACGATTGAGCTAAATCAAGCCGCTAAGCCCGCAACGGGTGTTAGCTGGCACGATGCCATTGCCCGCCACACCTACTGTCTATGTCGTCGACGACGATGCCGATGTGCTCCGCTCGCTGCGGTTTCTGCTTGAAACGGACGGATTCAACGTCCGGACCTTCAGGAACGGATCGGCGCTGCTGAATGCCGTCCGCTCGACCGGCGTGGACTGCTTTGTGATCGACTACAAGATGCCCGACATGAACGGCATCGACCTGGCGAGGCGCCTGCGCAACCGCGACATGGCGGTGCCGATCATCCTCATCACCGGCTACCCCGACGAGAACATCGCAGCCCGGGCGGCGGCCGCAGGGGTGCACGACGTCCTGCTGAAGCCGCTGCTGGATGAGAGCCTTGTGACGCGTATTCGGGGTGTCATTCAGGACGGGCATACCGCGGCCGGACAGTGACCTCCGGTATTATACGTAGGTAAACCTCCTTAAGATATCGCACGAATTTTCAGGGACGATAGTTCCCGGTAGCAATGGCCATCCGCCCCAAGGAGATGACCATGCTCACCCAATCCCTCACCTCTTCCGCTGTCGCCAGCCGCATCAGCCCGGTTCCGCAGGGCGCCCTCGACCAGTTCGGCGCAGTCACCGGCCACGCCGGCTTGATCGCCACCGAATTCAGCTACCGGAAGGATGAGGAAATCTATGGTGAGGACGAGCCGGCGGAGTACGTCTATCAGGTGATTTCAGGCGCGGTTCGCAGCTACAAGCTGCTTTCCGACGGCCGCCGCCAGATCGGCGCATTCCACCTGCCGGGCGACGTCTTCGGGCTCGAATCGGGCACCATCCACCGGCTGGCGGCCGAAGCCATCATCGATACCACCGTGCGTCTGGTCAAACGCCGCAGCCTCGAACTGGCGGCAGGCACCGACGTGAAGGTCGCGCGCAGCCTCTGGACCATGACCGCCGGCGACCTCAGGCACGCCGAAGATCACATGCTGTTGCTCGGGCGCAAGACCGCGATGGAAAAGGTCGCCACGTTCCTCCTGGAAATGGACCGCCGGCTGGCCGTCGCGGGCATGATGGCGCTGCCGATGTGCCGCCGCGACATCGGCGATTATCTCGGCCTGACGCTGGAAACCGTGTCGCGCGCGCTTTCGCAGCTGCAGGCCCAGGGCGTCCTGGGCTTTTCCGGCGCCCGCCAGATCGTGCTCCGCAACCGCCAGCGCCTGCACAATATGGATGCGTGAACTCCTCTCTCCTCCCTAGAAACTTGCCCGGAGAAAGCTTCTCCGGGCTTTTTCGTGGTCAGCGCGCGCTGCGCCGCGTTTCCGGCATCACCAGCAGGATCATCACAAGGCCTGTCGCCGCGACGGCGGCGAGGCCCATGAAGGCGACGTTGGTTCCGAGACGATCGGCGGCGTAGCCGGCCAGCACGGTGCTGAGCGAGGCGCCGATGCCGGTCGCGGTGCCGACGATACCCTGCGCAAGACTGAAGTGACCGCTTCCGAAGGCGACGTCGGCCACGATCAGCGGGATCATGACGGCAAACACCGCCGCGGTGATGCCGTCGAAGATCTGCACCGCGACCAGCAGATAAGGATCGGTCACGACCGAAAACAGCAGGCCGCGAATCGCCAGCGCGCCGAATCCCGCGAGCAGGAACGGCCGCCGCCCCCATCGCTGCGCCATGCGCCCGACCCATGGCGCGCCCAGCGCCACGATCGCCTGCGGCACGATGATGCAAAAGGCGATCAGCACCGGCGCCCACTGGCTCGAACGGGTGGTGACCAGCCCCGCCATCAGCGGAAGCATCGCGGCATTGGCGAGTTGCAGCAGCAATACGCTGGCGGCGAAGATCAAGAGCGGACGCCGGCGCAACAGGCTCAGGACGCTGGTCGTACTGACCTCGGGGGCCGCGCCGACCTTGGGGACGGTGAGCGCGCCGTGTGCCTGCGCGACGTTGATTTCGCGCTCCCGGATCCGCCCCAGCGCCAGGATGGTCGGGATCGTCAGCAGCGAGGTGACGAAAAACACCGAACGGCTCGACAGCAGATAGCCGCAGGCGCCCATCAGAGCGGCGGCCGATCCGCTGCCGATCGAGGCAAACCGCGCATTCCGCCCGAGCCGCTCGCCGATCGCACGCGGCCCGACCAGGCCGAGGCTGATCGCTGCGATGGCCGGACCGAGCACGCAGCTTGCGGCCGCATGCAGGGTTGCGGCGGCCACCACCACGGGGAAGATCGGCCATATGGCGTATCCGAGCGCGCACACGCCGATGGTCGCGACCGCGAGGCTCGCGATCAGCCGCTCCGAGCGCGCGGCATCGATGATGGCGCCGCCCGGCATCTGCCCGATCAGGCCGATGATGCCGCCGATCGACAGCACGAAACCGATCTCGACCTGGGTCCATTTCTGCGTCGTCAGATAGACCGCGATGAATGGACCGAAGCCGGTTTGCACATCCGCCAGAAAGAAGACGAACCAGTCGAGGCCGCGCAGGCTCTGGCGCGACGGGGTCGATGTCGATCCCGTCGTCACCTGCTCCGGAACCAGCGACACGACCTTGTCGCCGCCGCCATCGCCGGCCGACCGCGGCGGGCGATCACCGTCGATGACGTCAATCGAATGGGACGGGCGGGCGATCAGGATATCTTCTCCTTCTTTCCCTAGCGGTCAACCTCCAGCGGGCTCAGCTTGCCGGCGGCGCCCAGCACGATCAGCGGCGCATCCTCCTTGTATTCGGGCGCCGCGGTCACCTGCTCCTTCGTCAGCTCCAGGCCGATGGCATCCTTCTTGTTTGAGATGCGCTGGAAATGAAGCGCGTTCCAGTCGACGACGATCTTGCGGCTGCCGACGCCGAGAAAACCGCCGAAGTCGATCACCGCCGCCCGCGCCTGGCCCGCGCGATCGACGATCACATCCACGATGCGTCCCATGTTCTCGTTTTTGGCGCTGAGAACCTCGCGGCCGAGCATGCCATGCGCGTCCCGGGCGCCGATCACTGAGACCGACGGCGGCGGTGCCGGCTCCTTGGCAGACCCCTTGGCAGCCCCGTGCGGAGCCGTAGGCGGCGGTGCCGTGCCGGTTTGCGCCAGGGCCGGCGCGACCGCCGCCAGCGCCGCTGCGAGAAGCGCGATCGGAAAGTGGGTACTCATGCGAACCTCCTGAAACGCGCCGCTTCAATGGGTCAAGACGATCGACACCTGGATCTGGCCGCGCGTACGCATCACCTCGAGCGACACCTCCTCGCCGTGGCGGCGAATCCGAAGATCGACGCTGGAAGGGCCGAGTTGCAGATCGCGCAACACCACCTCGTTGAGAAAAACCGGCAGGCGTGGATCGCGCAGGCGAATTTCACCGCGCTGGACGTCGAACTCCAGACCGAGCGCCGCCTCCAGCAAGGTGAACGGCGTCGCGCTTGCCCAGGCCTGCGGCGCGCAGGCGACCGGGTAAAGCGTCGGCCCGCGCCGCTTCTCGCGTTGAAATCCGCAAAACAGTTCCGGCAGCCGCCGCAGATCCATATAGCTGGCGGCGTCGAACAGGCCCTTGAACAGATGCTCGACCGAGTGCTTCAGCCCGTAGCGCGCCAACCCGAGTGCGATCAGCGCATTGTCGTGCGGCCAGATCGAGCCGTCGTGATAGGACATCGGGTTGTAACGCGCCTCGCCCCGCGCCACGGTGCGAATGCCCCAGCCGGTAAAGAAGTGCGGCCGCATCAGGTCGGCGGCGACTTTGCGGGCGCGGTCCTCGCTCGCGATGCCGGTGAACAGCAGCTGACCGGCATTGGAGGTTCGCACCTGGCACTGGCGCTTGGCGCCGTCGAGCGCGAGCGCATAGGTGCCGAGTTCCTCGCACCAGAACGCCTCTTCGAATCGCACGGCCAGCGCCTGCGCCTCGGCCGCCAGCCGGTCGGCGGTTTCCGAAAGCCCCATGCGCCGGGCGCAACGCGCGGCCAGCTGCTTGGCGGCAAACACGTAGCCCTGCACTTCGGCCAGCGCGATGTAGCCTTCGGCAAGTCGTCCGTCGGCATGAAAGATCGCGTCGTAGGAATCCTTCCAGCCCTGATTGGCGAGCCCCTGCTCGGAGGCGCGCTGATACTCGACAAAGCCGTCGCCGTCCGGATCGCCGGCACCGTCGATCCAGCGCAGCGCGGCTTCGATCGCGGGCCACAACCCTGCCAGTGTTTCGTCGTCGCCGGTGCGTTCGTGATAAAGACCGGCCAACAGCACGAACAGCGGCGTCGAATCGACGCTGCCGTAATATTGCGCGAACGGCACCTCGCGCAGCGCCGCCATCTCGCCGCCGCGCATCTCGTGCAGGATCTTGCCGGGCTGGGCATCGGCGAGCGGATCGACCGACTTTGCCTGATGGAAGGCCAGCCGCATCAGCACGCCGCGCGCGATACGCGGATCGACCCAGAGCATCTGCAGCGCGGTGATCAGGCCATCGCGGCCGAAAGTCGTGGAGTACCAGGGAATCCCCGCATAGGGATATCGGCCCTGCGGCGTTTCCGTCATCAGCATGTTGAGATCGGCCATTGCCTGGCACAGCACCTCGTTGAAGATGTCGTTGGAGGTCTCGGCACTGGCTGCGCCCGCGGTCGAGCGGCGCATCTCGCGCCGATGCGCCAGCAATCCGCGAAAGAACGGCGCCGGCTCGTACATCGCCGGCTTGTTGCAGGATACCGCGACGAACAAGGAAGTCAGTTGCTGGGCGGCGAGCTCGAAATGATAAGTCGCCGCATTGGCCGAGAGCTTGGTAGGCCGCGGGTCGAAGTGCAGCCCGGCCGTCCGGGAGACGCCGTCGAGCCCGCGATAATCCAGCGTCACGTCAACGTCGCCTTCCAACTTGCTCGACGCGATACCCCGGCGCGGGCGCCGCTCGCCACGAACCTCGAACAGATCGGCGAAATCATTCCCGAACAGCAGCGTCAGATCGAAACTAGCCGGCCGGTCGCCGTGATTCTGCAGGCCGATCCGCTGATAGGCTGTTCCGCGCCACAGGAAGATCGTCCGGACGATGTGCAGCATGTCCTTCTGCAGCACGATCTGGTTACCCCGATAGATGTCGGGATTGGTGAGGTCGACCGTCAGCGCCGAATTGTCGTCGCGCAGATTGGAACCGAGCAGCAGCGGCTGCACGTCGTCCAGCACCAGTTCGAGCCGGGCGAGGTAGCGGGTATCGCCATTGAATAAGCCGTCGGGCCCGCCGGCGGAGGCGCCGATATCGCCGTGGCTGTCGAGCACGATAAAAGTATCGTCGTGCTTGAGCGAGCGCCGCGGCCTCGCCGCCGGACCGGTCATCGGGATGTAGAACGCCGATTCCGGGGCCACTTCGACGTCGCGAATCTTCGACATTTGGGTCACGGCTTCGATTGCCATTGATTACCTCAGCTGTTCTGCTTGCTGCGCGCTTCCCGCGAAGGTACGCCAATTGGAACAAACCCTGACGCCAGTGCCGCTATCGTTCAGGCCGCATGGGTGGCAAGCCGACCCATCTCCCGCGTCACCAGTTCCTGATACGGGCCGCTGCCCTGCATGAGCCGGTCAGGTGGACCGTCTTCGATAATTTTCCCACCCTGCAGCATGATCACCCGGTCAAAATTGCGCAAGGTGGCGAGGCGGTGGGCAATTGCAATGACTGTGCGTCCACGCATCAAGCGGCCCAGCGCCTCGCGGATCGCCTCCTCCGATTCGCTGTCGAGTGCGGCCGTGGCCTCGTCGAGCAGCAGGATCGGCGCGTCTTTCAGGAACGCCCGCGCGATGGCGATGCGCTGACGCTGCCCGCCCGACAGTTTGACGCCGCGATCGCCGACCTGGGTTGCCATCCCCTCGGGCAAGGTTTCGACGAAATCGCAGCGCGCCGCGTTTGCCGCGCGACGCACCTCGGCGTCGGTCGCGTCCGGCCGACCATAGCGGATGTTTTCCAGAATCGACCGATGGAACAGCGAGATGTCCTGCGGCACCACCGAAATCGCGGCTCGAAGGCTCTCCTGGGTAACCCGGGATATGTTCTGGCCATCAATGGAAATGCGCCCCTGGTCCACGTCGTAAAACCGCTGCAGCAGCGTGAAGATGGTCGATTTGCCGCCGCCGGACTGTCCGACCAGCCCAACCCTCTGACCTGCATTGATGCGAAGGCTGAACTTGTCGAATACCTGTAACCCGCCGGGATAACGGAAGGACACCTTGTTGAAGACGATCGCCGCCCCCGCCTTCACCAGCGGTTCGGCATTCGGATGATCGCGCAATTCATGCGGTTGCAGCAGCGTGGCGATGGCTTCCGTCAGCCGCGCAACATGCTGGGTGACATCGACCAGCGCCACCGCGAGATCGCGCGTTGCATTCAGAATGGACAACCCCAGCGTACACACCAGCACCACGTCGCCGGTGGTGGCGCCACCGTTCTGCCAGAGCCTGATCACCCAGGCCAGCAACGCGATCGTCAGAACCACGGTAATCGCGGCATGGCTCAGTCGCAGCTTTTCGAGATAGCGCAGGCTGCGGCCCCGCGCCGTCAACTCCTTGTTGACGGTCGTATCGAACCGGTCGTGCTCCAGGCGGAGGCCGCAGAACGCCCGCACCAGCGACATGTTGTTGATGACATCGACCATTTCACCGTCGACCGCGGCGGCCTTGTCGGCGAACTCGTCATGTAGCGGCTTGCCCCTGGCGGCCAGATGGAACATCGCGATCACCATCGCGCCGGCGACCAGAGTCAATGCGCCCGCCATGACAGGGCTGACGGTGCCGATCAGCGCAATGGCCGCGATCGTCGCAATACAGGGCGGCAACACGTTCCAGACGAACATGTTTTCAACGGTGAAGACGGCATTCGATGTCGCGGTGATGCGGCTGGTCAGCATCCCCGGCAGCCGGTCGGAGAAATAGCTCGGCGCGTGGCCGGTGAGATGGCGAAAGATGTCCCGCCGCAGATCGCCGGTGACGCCGACAAACGTGAAGCTCGCGGTCCAGCTCGCGATCCGCCACAGGAAATTATCCGCAGCGATCAGCGACATGAGAAAAATGAATGCCAGCCATACGCTTCCTGCGCGGCCCGGTCCGCCCGACAGTCCGTCGACCAGAGATTTGACGCCATACTGAGTGCCTACCGAACAGGCAACCGCTGCGACGACGCAGGTCAGGATGACCACATGCGACGCGAGACGCTGGCGGAGATAGCGCAACACGAATGCAAAAGGCCGATGCGCATATCCTGAGAGACTGTCCATGTGACGATGCAAACCTGTTGAACGAGCTGAAGGATTCTACGGCGAGACGTCGCGCACGGAGACGTGAAGAGAGGCAGGTCTGAGTTGCCACCGCGTGGCCATCACTGCGCAACAATCCTGCAGCATCAGCGACGGCAGAAATCTGATCGGACCGGATGGCATCAGCAAGACCACAGTGTGGAAGAAGTGCGCACGCACAAGGAACTTCGCAGATGCGAGAACGTTCCCGACTCGGCATGCCGGTGCCAGCACCACTGAAGAGCGATTGTTCAACCCCTATGCACAACAGGAGACGGTGAGATGCGCATCGCGCAGGTTGCTCCGCTGACGGAGGCTGTTCCCCCCAAGCTTTATGGCGGAACCGAACGTGTCGTACACTGGCTGACCGAGGAACTGGTCGCACTGGGAAACGACGTCACGCTGTTCGCCAGCGGCGATTCCCATACCTCGGCGAAACTTGACGCAACCTGGCCGAAGGCGCTGCGCCTCGACGGATCGGTGCGCGATCCCAATGCGTTGCATATGGTGATGCTGGAGCGGGTGCGGCAGAAATGTGACGATGAGGAATTCGACTTCCTGCATTTCCACCTCGATTATTATCCGTTCTCGCTGTTCTACCGGCAGCCGACGCCGTTCCTCACCACCCTGCACGGCCGGCTGGACCTGCCCGAGCATCAGCCGGTATTCACCACCTTCTCAAAGGTACCGGTGATTTCGATCTCGAACGCGCAGCGCCGCCCGGTGCCGCAGGCCAACTGGCTCCGCACCATCCACCACGGCTTGCCGGAAAAACTGCTGACGCCGCAACCGTGCAAGCCTGGCTATCTCGCGGTGCTCGGCCGGATCGCGCCGGAAAAGGGCGTGGACCGCGCGATCAGAATCGCGACCCGCTGCGGCATTCCGCTCAAGATCGCCGCCAAGGTCGACCGGGCCGACCAAGAGTACTACGACGAGCTGATCCGCCCGCTGATCGACAACAATCCATTGGTCGAGTTTATCGGCGAAATCGGCGACGCCGAGAAATCGGAATTTCTGAGCGGCGCCATCGGCCTGCTGGTCCCGATCGACTGGCCCGAGCCGTTCGGCCTCGTGATGATCGAGGCGATGGCGTGCGGCACCCCCGTCATCGCCTATAACCGCGGTTCGGTCGCGGAGATCATCGACGAAGGCCTCACCGGCTTCATCGTCGAGGATGAAATCAGCGCGGTCGCCGCCGTCGACCGGCTGGCCGGGCTGAGCCGGGCTGCGATCCGCAAGCAGTTCGAGGCACGCTTCACCGCCCGACGCATGGCGCTGGATTATCTCGCCGCCTATCGCAGCCTGATGGAAGCCGCCGAGCCGCGCATCAAGCTGGTGAGCAGCGCGGAGTAGAAGTCTGTAGTTTGTAGGGTGGGCAAAGCTTCCGCCGTAGCTCGAAGAGCGAAGGCGCAAGCGTGCCCACCATTTTGAATGAAAAATTTGGATAGATGGTGGGCACGGCGCGAAGAGTGCGCCTTGCCCACCCTACTCTCTCAGCTCACCGCCGTCCGCTTCGGCTCGACGATCTCGAACATCCGCGGGAAGTCATCCATCAACATCATCAACTCGCCGAGCCGCATCGGATTGCCGGTGAATTTGATCGCCCCGCTGCCGATGGCTTCCTGAAACGTCGTCAGCTTCGCGATCACTTCGTCGAGCGTGCCGCGCGGCAGCGTGAAACCGGCGTCCGCCGTGGCCGCCTGCGCGCCCGCGACATAGGTCAGCGCGCAGTTCTCCAGCGTCAGAACGAAAGTCTCGCCGGTATCGGTAAAACTCCAGTTGATCACGATGTGCTTGCCCTCGGCCTTGGGGCCGTTGAGCCTGATACCGAGCACATCCCACAGCTGTTCGGTACGCAGGGCCGCCAGCGTTTCGCGCGCCATCGCCGCGCGCGCCGGCACTTTCGGCATGCCCTGCCGCAATTCCTGCGCGCCGAACAGATAGGCGTTGCGCCAGGTCGCACTCTCGGCGGCATAGCCGAGCTGCTCCAATGTATCGGCCAGCAGCGCGCGGGCGGCTTGATTGTCGGGATCGGCGAAAACCAGATGGCTCAACGCCTGGGCGATGAAGCGAAACTCGCCGTTTGCGAAGTCCTTCGCCGCCCGCGCCAGGATCGCGTCGGCGCCGCCCATATATTCGACATATTTCTTGCCGGCCGCGACCGGGGGCAGCGGATCGAGATTGACGGGATTGGCGTCGTACCAGCCGAGATATTTCTGGTAGATCGCCTTCACATTATGCCGGATGTGGCCGTAATAGCCGCGCGCGTGCCACGCGCCGTCGAGACTGGCCGGCAGCTTTATCGTCTCGGCGATTTCGGTTGCCGTCAGTCCGTGGTTCATCAGGCGGATGGTCTGGTCATGGGCGAACTTGTAGAGGTCGCGCTGCTGGCGGATCATCGTGTCGATGCGTTCTTGTCCCCATACCGGCCAGTGGTGCTGGCCGCACATCGCATCGGCCTTGCCGCCCCACATCTGCAGCGCCTCGCCGAGATATTTCGACCAGGCCAGCGCGTCGCGCACGTCGGCGCCGCGGAACGGCAGCAGATTGTGGAAGTTGTGCGTGCAGTTCTCCGCCAGATTCAAAAGCTTGTAGCGCGGAATGAAGAAATGCATCTCCGCGGGAGCCTCGGAGTTCGGCGCCATCTGGAATTCGAATTCAACCCCGTCGATGCTGCGCCGGTCGCCGGTCGCCATGATCAGGTCGGTCGGCCGCACCAGTGACACCGCCCCCACCGCCATCGATTTGCCGAGGCCGCAATCGATCTGCCCGCGCGGCCCCTTGGCCAGCAGCGGCCCGAACTGGTATTGCGCGCGCCGCAGCATCGCCGGACCGGCGATGATGTTTTCCGAAACCGCATGCTCCATGAACAGATTGGGCGCGATCACGGGGACGCTGCCGCTGGCCAGCATCGCGTCGTCGAGCACGCCGCGCGCACCGCCCCAATGGTCGGTATGGGTGTGGGTGAAGATCACCGCCACCACCGGCCGTTGGCCGCGATGCTGGAAATACAACGCCATCGCGGCGCGCGCGCCTTCGATCGATGTCAGCGTATCCACCACGATCACGCCGCTATCGCCCTCGATCAGCGTCATGTTGGCGATGTCGAGGCCGCGCACCTGATAGACGCCGGGCACGACTTCGAACAGTCCATGGTTCATGTTGAGCCGCGACTGCCGCCACAGGCTGGGGTCGACCGTCGGCGGCGCTTCGGCCTCTGACAGGAAGCCATAGGGCTCGAGGCTCCAGACCACTCTGCCCTGCGGCGAGGTGATCCGCGCGTTTTCCAGCGTGCCGAGAAAACCCCGCGCCGCTTCGTCGAAATCGCGCGTGTCCGAAAACGGCAGCGCCTTCAGCGTCGCCGCATGCTGGGCCATTACCGGCGCCGAGGCGCCCTTGGATGTTTCCCTGGGTGTTTCGCTGGTGCCTGTTTGGGTCATGTTATTGTCCTTCCTCGCCCATCAACGATTCTCTTTTTCGTCATGGCCGGGCTTGACCCGGCCATCCACGCCTTCCTTGTCGCGCCATCCTCAAGACGTGGATGCCCGGCACAAGGCCGGGCATGACGACGCGAAAATCATGTCGCAGGCGCCGCCAGATATGGCGAGTCGGCGATTCCCCACGACGGCATCGCTTCCATCTTGAATATCTGCCGCAGGTGCACTTCGTCGGGCCCGTCGCCGATCCGCAACAGGCGCCCCCAGGCCAGCGCCTGGTGGATCGGGGTATCGTCGGATCCGCCCATCGCGCCGAACACCTGCATGGCACGGTCGGCGATCCGCTGCAGCATCGCGGGCACCGCGACCTTGATCAGCGAAACGTCGCGCCATGCGCCGTGGTGGCCGGCCTGGTCGAGCCGCCAGGCGCAGCGATAGGCCAACAGCCGGGCCTGCTCGAGCTCGACGCGGGATTCGGCGATCCAGCGCTGCACGGTGTCGTATTGAATGATGGTGCGTCCGAAGGCCGAGCGCTCCGCCGATCGCACCATCATCAGTTCGATCAGCAG
>JAUXWH010000060.1 GCA_030681365.1 Bradyrhizobium sp. | reverse complement strand
CGCCGTGGATGGTGCGGGCGAATTCGACCTGCTTGCCGTACAGATTGCCGTCCGGATTTTCTGTGAGCTGCTGGCCGAGGATCAGGATGCTGTTGAGCGGCGTGCGCAGCTCGTGGCTCATGTAGGCGAGGAATTCAGACTTGTATTTCGACGTCAGCGAGAGTTCGGTGGCCTTTTCCTCCAGCGCGCGCCGCGCCTGTTCGATTTCCTGATTCTTGCGCTCCACCTCGACGTTGCGTTCGGCCAGCTGCTGGGCTTTTTGCTCGAGCTGTTCGTTGGTCTGCTGCAGTTCCTTCTGCTGGGTCTGCAGCTCGCCGGCGAGCTGTTGCGACTGCTTCAGCAGGCCCTCGGTCTGCATCGTCGCTTCGATCGAGTTGAGCACGATGCCGATGGAGTCGGTGAGCTGTTCGAGGAAGGTCATCTGCGACGTCGTGAACGAACTCACCGAGGCAAGCTCAATCACCGCCTTGACCTGGTTCTCGAACAGCACCGGCAGCACGACGAGGTTTTTCGGTATCACCCGAAGCAGCGCCGAATTGATCGGGATCGCGTCGGCCGGGATGTCCGACACCAGACGCTGCCGCTTGTCGAGCGCGCATTGCCCGATCAGGCCCTCGCCGAACTGCACGAACAGCGGGTGGGGGTTGACCCCGTCGCCGGCATAGGCCGACAGCAGCCGCAGTTGCGACGCGTCCTCGTTCTCGACCTGGTAGATCACGCCCATATGGGCGTTCACCAGCGGCGTCAATTCGGTCAGCAGCAGCCGGCCCACCGTCGTCAGGTCGCGCTGGCCCTGCAGCATGTTGGTGAATCGGGCGAGGTTGGTCTTCAGCCAGTCCTGTTCGGTATTGACGTCGGTGGTCAGCTTCAAATTGCCGATCATCGTGTTGATGTTGTCCTTGAGCTCCGCCACTTCGCCTCGCGCGTCGACCTGAATCGAGCGGGTGAGGTCGCCTTTCGTCACGGCGGTGGCGACCTCGGCGATGGCGCGCACCTGCGAGGTGAGGTTGGCGGCCAGCAGGTTGACGTTGCCGGTGAGATCCTTCCACGTGCCGGCAGCACCCGGCACGTTGGCCTGGCCGCCCAATCGACCCTCGACGCCGACTTCGCGGGCGACGCTGGTGACCTGATCGGCGAACGTCGCCAGCGTCTCGGTCATGTTGTTGATGGTGTCGGCGAGGGCGGCGACTTCGCCCTTCGATTTCACCGTGAGGTTTTGCTGCAGGTCGCCATTGGCGACCGCGGTCACCACCTTGACGATGCCGCGCACCTGTTCGGTGAGGTTGGCGGCCATGAAGTTCACGGTGTCGGTGAGGTCCTTCCAGGTGCCGGCCACGCCGGGGACCTGCGCCTGGCCGCCGAGCTTGCCCTCGGTGCCGACCTCGCGCGCCACGCGCGTGACTTCGCCGGCGAAGGCGTTGAGCTGGTCGACCATCGTATTGATGGTGTTTTTCAACTCGAGGATTTCGCCCTTCACATCGACGGTGATCTTGCGGGAAAGGTCGCCGCGCGCCACCGCGGTGGTGACTTCGGCGATGTTGCGGACCTGGGTGGTCAGGTTGGCCGCCAGCAGGTTGACGTTGTCGGTGAGATCCTTGAACGTTCCGCCGACGCCGGGCACCACGGCCTGGCCGCCCAGCCGGCCCTCGGTGCCGACTTCGCGTGCCACGCGGGTCACTTCGGCCGCGAACGAACGCAACTGCTCGACCATCGTGTTCAAGGTGTCTTTCAAGAGCAGGATTTCGCCGCGGACGTCGACCGTGATCTTCTTGGACAGGTCGCCGCCGGCGATCGCGGTCGCCACCTCGGCGATATTGCGGACCTGCGCCGTCAGGTTCGAGGCCATGAAGTTGACGTTATCGGTGAGGTCCTTCCAGGTGCCGGCGACTTCGGGCACTTGCGCCTGACCGCCGAGCTTGCCTTCGGTGCCGACCTCGCGGGCGACGCGCGTCACTTCCGAGGCAAAGGCGTTGAGCTGGTCCACCATGGTGTTGACGGTGTTCTTCAGTTCGAGAATTTCGCCTTTCACGTCCACCGTGATCTTCTTGGAGAGATCGCCCTTCGCCACCGCCGTGGTCACTTCGGCGATGTTGCGGACCTGGCCGGTGAGGTTGCCGGCCATCGAGTTGACGTTGTCGGTCAGGTCCTTCCAGGTGCCGGCGACGCCGGGCACGTTGGCCTGGCCGCCGAGCCGGCCTTCGGTGCCGACCTCGCGCGCCACCCGCGTCACCTCGCCGGCGAAGCGGTTGAGCTGATCGACCATCGTATTGAGCGTTTCCTTCAGCTGAAGGATTTCGCCGCGTACGTCGACGGTGATCTTGCGCGACAAGTCGCCGCCGGCGATCGCGGTCGCGACCTCGGCGATGTTGCGGACCTGCGCGGTCAAATTGCCGGCCATCGAGTTGACGCTGTCGGTGAGGTCCTTCCAGGTGCCGGCGACGCCGGGCACTTCGGCCTGGCCGCCCAGTTTGCCGTCGGTGCCGACCTCGCGCGCCACGCGGGTGACTTCGCCGGCGAACGCATTGAGCTGGTCGACCATCGTATTGAGAGTTTCCTTCAGCTGCAGGATTTCGCCCGACACGTTTACCGTGATCTTTTTGGACAGGTCGCCCTTCGCCACCGCGGTCGCGACCTCGGCGATGTTTCTGACCTGGCCGGTCAGGT
>JAUXWH010000054.1 GCA_030681365.1 Bradyrhizobium sp. | reverse complement strand
CCTGTATATTGGGCAAATGATTTGTTTTTGCGCCGAGCGATTTCACTGGCGGCGGATATGGCAGAATCCGGGCGAACTCTTGCTCCCCGGACTTGCAGATATGGCCACTCGCGCGCTCCTCTATCGGCGGCCTGCCGAACCTTCTCGACTCCTCGTCAAACACGGCTCGCAAATCTATTCGATCAGGTTGCGCCGGCATCGCCGCGCGCGGCGTTACACGCTGCGCATTCATCCCAGCGACCGCGAAGCGATCCTCACCATGCCGCCGCGCGGCACCATCGCCGACGCCAAGGACTTTGCGCAGCGTCACGGCGGCTGGATCGCCGCGCGCCTCGGCCGGTTGCCGAAGGCGGCGCCGTTTCTTCCGGGTACCGTGGTGCCGCTGCGTGGCGTCCCGCACAAGATCGTGCATCGCGCCGGCCAGCGCGGCACGGTGTGGACCGAAACGCGCGACAGCGGCGAGCGGATTATCTGCGTCGCCGGCGGGGCCGAGCATATCGAGCGGCGGGTCCACGACTACCTGAAGCGCGAAGTGCGCAACGATTTGCAGAAGACCACGCAGGCCTATGCCCAGGCGTATGGCGTCAAGGTGAAACGGCTGTCGATCCGCGACCAGTCGAGCCGCTGGGGTTCCTGCACCTCGGCCGGCTCCCTGTCGTTCTCGTGGCGCCTGATCCTGGCGCCGCCTTACGTGCTGGATTATCTCGCCGCCCATGAGGTGGCGCATCTGGTCGAGATGAACCATTCGGCACGGTTCTGGCGGGTGGTCGCCCGGGAATGCGCCCATGTCGAGCGCGCCAAGACCTGGCTCGATACCCATGGCAACGACCTGCATCGTTACGGGATTCAGGATTAGGAATTGCTGTGTCCCGGACGCGGTGCAGCGCTCTTGCTGCTCCGCAGAGCCGGGACCGACAGCACTCCCGCCGTAGCATGGGCCCCGGCTCAGCAGCGCAGCGCTGACGCGATGCGCTACGTCCGGGGCACGAGTGATTGGCCTATCTGCCGAACAACCGATCCACCAGCCAGCCGTCCAGGCCAGCCGCCGCTTCCGGCCGTGCGGATGGATTCGATGCGCGGGTCGGCGTCGGCGAACGATAGGCGTTGCCTGAAGGACTTGTCGCCGGCGGAGCGGGCGGTTGCGCTTGAGCTGACGGGGCCGGGGGCGCGCTGCCTTGCGACGCCGACTGAATGAGGTTGGTCAGCAATCCTCCCTGGCGCGCATTCGGCAGCGCCGCCACCGGCACGCCCTGATGGGCCGCGCTCATGAAGCGGGTCCAGACCTCGACCGGCAATCCGCCGCCGGTTGCCTTCTTCGTCGGGGAATTGTCGTCATTGCCGAGCCAGACGCCGGTCACCAGGTTGGCGGTGTAGCCGACGAACCAGGCGTCGCGGAAATCCTGGCTGGTGCCGGTCTTGCCGGCGGCCATCCAGCCGGGGATTTCCGCCCTGCGCGCGGTGCCGCTCAGCAGCGTTTCCTGCATCATGCGGTTCATGGCGGCGACATGGCGCGGCTCGATCACCTGGCCGAGCTGGTCGGCGGGCCGCACATACAGCACCTTGCCTTCGGCGGTACGGATCCTGGTCACGACATGCGGGGTCGATCCCCGGCCGCCATTGGCGAACGGCGCATAGGCGCCGACCAGTTCGTTGAGCGAGACTTCCGAGGTGCCAAGCGCGACCGAGGCATTGGCCTCGAGTTTCGAGGAAATGCCGAGCCGGTGTGCGGTGCGCACCACGTTTTTGGCTCCGACCTCCAGGCCGAGTCGCACCGCCACCGTGTTAAGCGACATTGCCAGCGCCTGCGTCAGCGTCACCGACCCGAAATATTCACGGGTATAGTTCTCGGGCTTCCAGCCCTTGACGTCGAGCGGCGCATCCTGCCTCGTTGTCTCCGGCGTCAATCCGGCTTCGATCGCGGTGAGATACACGAACGGCTTGAACGCCGAGCCGGGCTGGCGCTTTGCCGTCACCGCGCGGTTGTACTGGCTCTCGGCGTAATTGCGGCCGCCGACCATGGCGCGTACCGCGCCGTCGGGAGTCATCGCCACCAGCGCGCCCTGGGTGACATTGAATTTGACGCTCTTGGCCGCGAGCTCGTCGATGATGGCGGCCTCAGCCACGCTTTGCAGTTTCGGATCGATCGAGGTTTCGACCACGATGTTCTGGTCGATCTGGCCGATCAGATCGTCGAGCACTTCGCCGATCCAGTCCGCCACATAATTGATGGTGCCGGCGCCCGCCGCCTTCACAGTGGTGGACGGCTGCCCGATCGAGCTCTTCGCCTGCGCTTCGGTGATGAATTTGGCGTCCGCCATCGCGGCCAGCACGGTCTGGGCCCGTTTCTCGGCGCCTTCCGGGTTGCGGTTCGGCGCCAGCCTTGAGGGCGATTTGACCAGGCCCGCGAGCATCGCGGCCTCGGCAATCGTGACATTCTTCGCCGGCTTGCCGAAATAGCGTTGGGCCGCGGCCTCCACGCCATAGGCGCCGGAGCCGAAATAGACCCGGTTCAGATAAAGTTCGAGAATCTCGTTCTTGGAATGCTTGCGCTCCAGCCACAGCGCCAGCTCGACTTCCTGCAGCTTGCGCATGACGGTGCGCTCCTGGGTCAGGAACAGGTTCTTGGCGAGTTGCTGGGTCAGCGTCGAGCCGCCCTGCGAGACGCCGCGGTGCAGGATATTGGCCACCGCCGCGCGCGCGATGCCGATCGGATCGATGCCGTAATGCGAATAGAACCGGCGGTCCTCGATGGCGATGAACGCGTTCGGCAAGTGGGGCGGCAGGTCCTTCAGCCTGACATTGGCGCCGGCCATCTCGCCGCGGGTCGCCAGCACGCTGCCGTCGAAGCCGACAATCTGGATCGTCGGCGGCCGCTTCGGGATTTCCAGCGACTGGATCGCCGGTAGATGCGCGCCAACCCAGATCACGACGCCGACTGCCGCGATCACGGCCCAGAGACCGAGGACCGCTCCCCAATAAACCAGCCGGCCGAGGCCGCCGCGGGCGCGAGCCCCGGACTTGCGCTTGCTGTTCGCGCCGTTCGCACGTGGCTTGCGCTCGCGCGGCGCATCATCGCCGGAAGCGCTGGCCTTGCGTTTTGGGGCAGGTTTCTTCTTCGGCTCGTCGCCGCCGCCGGGCACGCGGTCCTGCGGGCCGAGGCGCAGCTCGCTCAGCGATGCGGCGAGCCCGAATTGCGGCTCCTTGCGTCCGCCGCTCTTTTTCCGTCCCCACGCCATACGCCAACGCCGCCCGCACCGGTTCCGCCGCACGCTAGCGTTCGCAGTTTAAGAGCTGGTTACACAAAGGTTAACGCGGGATTAGGGGATGCAACCCAGAGGCCCGCTCAACGGATGGGCGGCACCGCGAGGATATCGACGTCAACGCTGCGCAGAACCTCCTCGGCTACGCTGCCAAGCAGCATCTTCGCGATACCCGATCGGCCATGAGTTCCAATCACGACGAGATCTGGCATCGTCTCCGTCACGATACGGGATATCACTTCGAACGCTCCTCCTTCCTCGATACGGTGCCTCCATCGTGGGCCGCGAATCTGATGTGCTGTCAGGAAGGCCATGAGTTCCTCACTGGCCTGGAGACGCTCGCTGGCGACATATTCGTCAATCCGCTCCCTGGACGCATTTGCGACGAACAACTTGCCCCGTCCCGGAGCAGTAAAGGCGTGGACGATCGTAACGAAGGCATCGCCGATCAATCCCAGCACGTCGCCTGTCTTGATCGCGTGCGCCGAAGGCTCGGACAAGTCGACGGCGCCGAGCACATGCCCATAGGAATGCCTCACATCCCTGTTCACCATCAGCACGGGATAAGGCCCCGTGCGGATGACGCGCTCGATGGTCGTGCCGACGAAGATGTCGCGCAGCAATTGCTTGCGGTGCGTTCCCATCACGATGAGATCGGCTGAAACATTTCTCGCCGTCTGCAGGACGCCATCGAACGCTTCCCCGGTCGCGACCACCGCGCGGCAGCGGACGTCCCGCAATTCGGCAACCGCGCCAATCTGCTCGTTGAGGAAGCTGCCCGCCTCGCGGCGCTCGAGATCGACCAGTGATGCCGGTTGGTCATCGTCCACGACATGAACGAGCACCAGTTCGGCCTTCAGTTGTCGAGCCAGGAGGCCAGCGCGCCGTAGCGCACGCTCTGATCGGGTGGAGAAATCGGTTGCGGCTACGATTGTTGTCACGAGGTGCTATCTCCCGGATCGAGTGGGTTTGCCGGCATTCGAACGTGCCGCAGCTGTGAGTTGCGTCGCAACACTTCGCGAGCCGCCGTCGAGTTCCAGCAGCTCCGCAGCCCGTGTCGCGGCGTCGGCAAATGGCGACAGGATAATGTCGGTTCCGGCATCGACCACACGCTGGCTATCCATGTGGCCGTGACTTCGCACGGCAATGCGCCCCTTGAAGCCGATGCGCCTGAGAGCGTCCTTGAGAATGAGATGGGTATCTGCCTCAGTGTTCCGGGGATCGATGGAGGCGTGGCGATGATGACGCAGGAGGCCCCTTGCAGAGGAAGTGAAATCGGAAACTCCGGGTCGGTAGCATCGCCGAAGGTGCCAGGAAGTCCCCGCGCCCTCCAGCGGGCGAGTGCCTCAGGATCGAAGTCGACGCCCAAAACGCGTAGGCCGCGGTCATGCAGAACCTGGCCCAACGCGCTGCCGCTCCGCGGCAAATCGCATGAACAGTCCAAGTCCCGCAAGCAGCAACACGCAGCTGCCCAACACCGCCGGCATGCTCAACCCGGCCGGGTTACCGCCGGTCCCGAGCCCGAACGACGAGAGAGCTACCATCGCCACGACCACGACGATGTCCTGGACTATGAGGAAACCGATGGCGATGCGGCCGTGCAGCGAATCCACTTCGCGCTTGTCGGTAAGAAGCTTGACGATGATGATCGTGCTCGAAAAGGTCAGTGCGATCGTGACGTAAACGCTGGTCAGGACATCGAGTCCGAGCCCCAGACAGATCGCGAACCCGAGCAGGGAAGTGAAAGCGACCTGTCCGAGACCGGTCGCAGCCGCGACTCTGCCGAGCGCGCGGATGATGTGCAGATCGAGCTTGAGCCCAATCATGAAAAGCAGGACGGCGACTCCGATGTCGGCCAGCACATTCATGTGACCGGTCGAGCGGATCAGGTCCAGCATGGCCGGTCCCGCAACAATGCCGGCCGCTATGAACGCGATCAGAAGCGGCTGCTTCAGCAGCACGCCGACGATGCCGGCGGTGGTCGCTATCACCAGGATGACGGCCATTTCATAAAAGACCGCGATATGGTCACCAGGCAAGATCGGCTCCTTGTTCACCGCTTCGATCCGGCGCGAGATGCCATGTAACTCGCTCGGGTGGGCGGAGTCACGGCAAGCAGTGCGGGCATTCGTCGCAGTTGATCGCGCCATCGTCCGAAAGTGGGGGGCGACGCTGCGTCTTCAGCATCAGCTATGACATGGATCAAGCGATCGGCCCAAGAAAGGCGTTTGAATTATCGTGCGCGCCGATCGCATTCTGTTGAGGCGCCATGGGCGCATGTCTATGATATTCGCAAATTGCAGATGCGGGCAGCATGAGGATGGCATGCGCATGCTGCCTCATCTGAAGTCGAGGAGGAGGAGGCATCCACGGCAACTGAAATCTTGTCCGTGCAAGCGCCCGCCGCTCTCTTCCGTAATGCTCTGGAGTTCATGATATGGCCTCGTCCGAGAAGTCCGTAGGGACCGATAAGGCTGCCGTCGGCGCGGAGCCGCGTGAAGCCTGGCATGCGGTCGTATTCGACGCGGCGATCGAGCGGCTGCGAACGCGCCCCGGCGGCCTTACCGTAGCGGAGGCAACGGAGCGGCTGGAGAAGTATGGCCATAATCGGTTGCCGGCATCGAGACCGCGCAGCGCGTTCATGCGATTCCTCGGACAGTTCCATAATCTCCTCATCTATGTCTTGCTGGCCGCGGCGCTGGTCGCGGCGCTGCTCGGACATGCCATCGATACCGCCGTCATCCTGCTTGTCGTGATCGCAAATGCCGCGATTGGCTTCATCCAGGAGGGGCGTGCGGAGAAGGCGCTCGATGCCATCAAGCGGATGGTCACGCCGCACGCATCGGTGATGCGCGACGGGCAGAGAATCACGATCGGCTCCGAAGATATCGTCCCCGGCGACATCGTCCTGCTCGAAGCGGGCGACCGCGTACCGGCGGATCTGCGGTTGTTTCGCGCCCGCAATCTGAAGATCGAGGAGGCCATCCTTACCGGAGAATCGGTCGCCACCGACAAGGGCGTCCTGCCCGTCGATGCGGCCGTCACAATCGGTGACAGAACATCGATGGCCTATTCCGGCACGTTCGTCGTTGCCGGCCAGGGTCTGGGAGTCACGGTTGGCACAGGGCTCGAGACCGAGATCGGACGTATCAGCGCAATGCTGGGAGGGGTCGAGACGCTGACGACGCCGCTGGTGCGGCAGATGAACCAGTTTGCGCGGCAGCTCACGGTCGTCACCCTCGGAATTTCGGCTGCGGCGTTTGCCTTTGCGGTCTGGTTCCGGGCCTATTCCTGGCCGGAAGCGTTCATGGCCGTCGTCGGTCTGGCCGTCGCTGCGATCCCGGAGGGCCTCCCGGCGGTGATGACGATCACGCTCGCCATCGGGGTGCAGCGGATGGCTTCGCGGAACGCCATCATCCGGCAGCTTCCTGCCGTCGAGACCCTGGGATCGGTCTCGGTCATCTGCTCTGACAAGACCGGGACCCTTACGCGCAACGAAATGATGGTGCAGACGACGGTCACGGCATCGTGCAGCGTCGAGGTCACGGGTGTCGGCTACGAGCCGCGCGGATCCTTCCAACTGGACGGGCGCGACATCGACGCCGCCGAACAGGCGGTTCTCGGCGAACTCGCCCGGGCGGCATTGCTGTGCAATGACGCGACGTTACGCCGGACGGAGGCCGGGTGGATTGTCGATGGCGATCCGATGGAGGGCGCGCTGGTGTCCCTCGCCGGAAAGGCAGGCTTCGATGCCGAGACAATGCGCAAGCAATTTCCGCGCACTGACGAAATTCCTTTCGACTCGCGCCACCGTTACATGGCAACGCTGCACCACGGTCATGAGAACGGGACCGTGGCCTACATCAAAGGCGCGCCGGAGCAGGTGCTCCTGATGTGCTCCGCCCGGTACGACGCAATGGGCCCGAAGCCGGTCGAGCGTGATTTCTGGGCCAACGCGATAGAGACGCTCGGGTTCAAGGGGCAGCGCGTATTGGCGCTCGCCATGAAACCCATGCCGCGCGGCGCGCAGGACCTTTCCTTTGAATCGATTGAAGACGGGCTGGTGCTGCTCGGCCTGGTCGGATTGATTGATCCGCCGCGAGAGGAGGCCATCGCGGCGATCAACGAATGCCGGACTGCGGGCATCCGTGTGAAGATGATCACCGGCGATCACGCTGCTACCGCGAGCGCCATCGCGAACCAGCTCGGCATGGACAATCATGAAGCCGTGATCACCGGCGAGGACCTGGAAGGCCTGGACGATGCGGCGTTCCGCGTTGCCGCGCGCGACATGACTGTCTTTGCCCGCACCAGCGCGGAGCAGAAGCTGAGGATCGTCGAGGCATTGCAGGCGGAAGCAGCCGTCGTGGCCATGACCGGTGACGGCATCAACGATGCGCCCGCCTTGAAGCGGGCGGATGTCGGCATCGCAATGGGACAAAAAGGTACCGAGGCCGCAAAGGAAGCTGCCGAGATGGTTCTGGCCGACGACAATTTCGCGTCGATTGTGGCTGCGGTTCGGGAAGGCCGCACCGTCTACGACAATCTCCAGAAAGTCATCGGCTGGACACTGCCGACCAACGGCGGCGAGGCGATGGCCATCATCACCGCAATTCTGTTCGGGTTGACCCTGCCGATGACGCCCGTGCAGATTCTCTGGATCAATATGGTCACGGCCGTCGCACTCGGCCTGACGCTGGCGTTCGAGCCGATGGAGCCCGATGCAATGCGGCGGCCACCCCGCGCATCGAATGAGCCGATCTTGTCGGGATTTCTGATCTGGCGCGTCGTCTTCGTGTCGTTACTGTTCGTCGTCGGCGCGTTCGGCATGTTCTTCTGGGCCGAGGCGCGCAACTTGTCGATCGAGGAGGCACGCACGATCGTCGTCAATACGATCGTGGTCATGGAGATCTTCTACCTGTTCAGCGTGCGTTACCTGAACCAGTCATCCATCACATGGACGGGGTTCCTCGGCACGCCGGCGGTGCTCATCGGCGTCAGCTCGATCACCGCAGCACAGCTTCTGTTCACCTACGCGCCCTTCATGCAGGGATTGTTTGCAACGCGCCCGGTCTCCGTTCAGGATGGGCTATCCATCCTGATGGTAGGCGTCGTGCTATTCGCCATCCTCGAATTCGAGAAACTTGTTCGGCGTCGAATCCGTCTGCGTTGAATCGGGGCCCGGCGCCGATCGCAGGCTTACGGCGTTCTTGACGGCAAAGCGGCGAAGGTCTTTACCATCTCGAGCAAATTGACCGGCATGAACCATCGTTTTTTTATCGGATTGTCGGCTCAAAAAACCTCCCCATCACCAAGGAGTGATAGAGAAGGCCGTTGTACGGCCGAGGCTATGGGCGTCGGTTTACAGCGAAGCTTCGACAATGGAATTGACTCGCCGAATCTCGCCATCGAGCCGGTTAGGATGCATCAACATTATGATCGGGCATACGGATCTACTATCTGTCGACATGGGACCATTACTGCTCAACTTGATGCTGGCCGCCCCGTTCGTCGGAGCGCTTCTCGTCGTGGCTGCCGCGCGCCGTTCACGGACGGCCGCAGCCTGGACTGCCGCTGCGATCATGGCGTCCGGACTCGTCGCTCTGGTACCGCTGATGCCTGCGGCGTTGTCCGGCGAGGTACTGACGACCCGAATTCCCTGGCTGCCTGAATGGGGACTCGATTTCGCCCTGCGCCTCGACGGCCTCGGGATGCTGTTCACCCTTCTCATCCTCGGTATCGGGTTGCTGATCGTCCTCTACGCGGCTTACTACATGCCGGCATCCGATCGCCTCGGACGCTTCTATGCGCTTTTGCTCGCGTTCGCGGGCGGCATGCTCGGCGTGGTCCTCGCCGAGAACATTATCTTGATGCTGGTCTTCTG
>JAUXWH010000077.1 GCA_030681365.1 Bradyrhizobium sp. | reverse complement strand
GGCGAAGATCCCAGGCTCACCCACGGTTGGTGCCGGAGGGGGTTCGGGCGACATCGCCGCGCGCTTTGGCCGGTGGCCACCGGCCAAAGCGCTCAGTCGCTTAAATCGCACATTTTGGTCAAAGTGCAGATACAAGGGGTCTGTCTCCGCGGGCAGTGTACTCGCTGAGCCAACCCCTCACCCAAGTGAGGTTGTGGCCGTTACCAGCGATGCCCTCTCCCACAAGGGGAGAGGGCGACGCGACTACCGCCCCTTACTCCCCGTTCCACCCGCACAACTTCAGCCGCTCATGCAAATGCTTCGGCGCCGGCGCCACCACGCGCACCGGGTCCTTGTTCCTGGAAATCGGGATCACGATCTCGCGGGAATGCAGGTGCAGGGTCGGTTCACCGAAACGGGGCCCGTTGCCGTAGATATTGTCGCCGAAGATCGGCCAGCCCGATGCTGAGGTATGAACCCGCAATTGATGGGTGCGGCCGGTGACCGGTTCGAGCGCCAGCCAGCTCAGGCCGCCGCCGCGCCCCAGCACCTTCCAGTTGGTGATCGCGGTCTGGCCCTCGGGGTCGGGCTTCTGCCACCAGCCGCGTTCGGCATTGAGGCGGCCGAGCGGCATGTCGATGGTGCCTTCATCTTCAGCAGGGCCCCCCTCGACCACTGCCCAATAGGTCTTTGCAATCTTGCCATGCTTGAACAGCAGGCCGAGCGAGGCGGTGGCCTTGCGGTGGCGTCCCAGCACGAGGCAGCCCGACGTGTCGCGATCGAGCCGGTGGGCCAGCACCGGCGGCCGCGGCAGGCCGAAACGCAGCGCGTCGAACGAGGTTTCCAGGTTGGCGCCGCCCTTGGGGCCGCGATGCACCGGCAGCCCCGCCGGTTTGTCGATCACCAGCATCAGCCCGTCGCGATGGAGCACGCGGGACTGGATTTGCTCCGCGGTCAACTCGGGAACCGGGATCGTTTGGTCGAGACTTTCGCTCATGGCGCGAAACCGCTAACACACCGTCGGCATGAACGACACTCCGGAAACGACCAAACTGAGCTGGTGGCGGCGGCTGTCCAGCGGGCTGAAGCGCACCTCGAGTTCGCTCGGGACCGCGGTCGCCGATCTCGTGACCAAACGCAAGCTCGACCGCGCCATGCTCGAGGATATCGAGGACGTGCTGCTGCGCGCCGATCTCGGCACCGAGGTGGCGGCGCGGATTTCGGCCGCGGTCGGCCACGGCCGTTACGACAAGACGATCTCGGCGGATGACGTGAAGGCCGTGGTCGCGACCGAAGTCGAGAAGGTTTTGGCGGCGGTGGCAAGGCCGCTGGTGATCGACGCGGCGCTAAAGCCGTTCGTCATTCTGGTAGTCGGGGTCAATGGTTCCGGCAAGACCACCACCATCGGCAAGCTCGCCGCCAAGCTGGCCACCGAAGGCCGCAAGGTGATGCTGGCGGCCGGCGACACCTTTCGCGCCGCCGCCATCGAGCAGCTGAAGATCTGGGGCGAGCGTACCAAATCGCCCGTGATCGCGGCCGCGCAGGGCTCGGATTCCGCAAGCCTCGCCTTCAACGCGCTCACGGCGGCCCGCGAGCAACAGCGCGACGTGCTGCTGATCGACACCGCCGGCCGGTTGCAGAACAAGGCCGAGCTGATGAACGAGCTCGAAAAGGTGGTTCGCGTCATCAGGAAGGTCGACGCCTCGGCGCCGCATGCGGTGCTGCTGGTGCTGGACGCCACGGTGGGACAAAATGCGCTGTCGCAGGTCGAGGCGTTTCATCGTACCGCAGGCGTAACCGGTCTGGTCATGACGAAACTCGACGGCACCGCGCGGGGCGGCATCCTGGTGGCGCTGGCCGAGAAGCACAAGCTGCCGGTGCACTTTATCGGTGTCGGCGAGGGTATCGACGACCTCGCGCCGTTCACCGCACGGGATTTCGCGCAGGCGATCGCCGGGATTGAGTAGTCTCCATCCTTCGAGACGCGGCGAAGACGCCGCTCCTCAGGATGAGGTCAGAGCAAGAGGAAAAGTCCTCATCCTGAAGAGCATCGCGAAGCGATGCGTCTCGAAGGATGGCGGCAAGTTGGATTGGTGACCGAACCATGGACAAAACCGCGCCGCATCCGCTGTTCAAGCTCGCGACCGAGCTTGGGCCGCTGCTGGTATTCTTCTTCGCCAATGGCAGGTTCAACCTGTTCATCGCCACCGGCGCATTCATGGTCGCGGTGATCATCGCGATGGTCGCGTCCTATGTGGTGACGCGGCACGTGCCGATGATGGCGATCGTGACCGCCGTCGTCGTCATCGTGTTCGGCGCGCTGACACTGTTGCTGCAGGACGAGACCTTCATCAAGATGAAGCCGACGATCGTCTACACGCTGTTCGCGGCGATTCTCGGCGGCGGGCTGCTGTTCGGCCGCTCCTTCATCGCCATCATGTTCGACCAGATGTTCAACCTCACGCCAAAGGGCTGGCGCGTGCTGACGCTGCGCTGGGCATTCTGGTTTTTCGCCATGGCGGTTCTGAACGAGATTATCTGGCGCACGCAAAGCACCGATTTCTGGGTGGCGTTCAAGGTGTTCGGCATGGTGCCGCTGACGATGCTGTTTGCGGTGACG
>JAUXWH010000048.1 GCA_030681365.1 Bradyrhizobium sp. | reverse complement strand
GATGTCGAAAAGGAGCGCATCTCGCTCGGCGTCAAGCAGCTCGAAGGCGACCCCTTCGCCGAGCCGGGCGACGTCAAGAAGGGCGCGGTCGTGACCTGCGAAGTGCTGGAAGTGAAGGAAAGCGGCATCGAGGTGAAGATCACCGGTACCGACTTCTCGACCTTCATCAAGCGGTCCGAACTGGCGCGCGAGCGTTCGGATCAGCGCGCCGAGCGTTTCGCCGTCGGCGAAAAGGTCGATGCACGCGTGATCCAGTTCGACAAGAAGGCCCGCAAGGTGCAGGTCTCGATCAAGGCGCTGGAAGTCGCCGAAGAGAAGGAAGCCATCGCGCAGTACGGCTCGTCCGATTCGGGAGCGACACTGGGCGACATTCTCGGCACCGCGCTGAAGCAGCGTACCGACAAGTAAGCTCGCTTGCTTGGTGTGATCATCGGGCCCCGGTTTCGACCGGGGCCCTTTTCATTCGCGAGACAGCGCCCCTCTTTCCCTCTCCCACAAGGGGAGAAGGGAAGCAGGAAGAGGCCTTGTTTTCTTCATATTGCATCGCAATTGATGTAATTGAGGCACGACATATTAGGGCTGTGCGGGGAATACCGTGCGGCCCCTCAACGACCGCTCGCTGGGAGAATTCTCGATGTCGCTTGATTCAGACGTGCTCGTCGATCGCCGCCGGATCCGCCGCAAGCTGACGTTCTGGCGGGTGCTCGCCGTCCTGGTGGTGATCGCGGCCATCGTCACCGTTGCCGTGGTCGCGACGCCGGCCGGGCGCGGCGCCTTCACGACGTCGGGCTCGATCGCGCGGATCAAGATCGATGGCCTGATCCGCAGCGACAGCGCGCGCGTCGAGGCGCTGGAGCGGCTGGAGAAATCCGGCGCCGCGGCCGTCGTCGTGCACATCAATTCGCCGGGCGGCACCACCGCGGGCTCCGAGCAGCTCTACGACGCGCTGATGCGCCTGAAGGCGAAGAAGCCCGTCGTGGTCGTGGTCGAGGGCCTGGCGGCATCGGGCGGCTACATCACCGCGATCGCTGCCGATCACATCGTGGCGCAGCAGAGTTCGCTGGTCGGCTCGATCGGCGTCTTGTTCCAGTATCCGAATTTCACCGAACTGATGAAAACCGTCGGCGTCAAGGTCGAGGAGGTGAAGTCTTCGCCGCTGAAGGCAGCCCCCAACGGCTTCGAGCCAACCAGTCCGGAAGCGCGCGCCGCGCTGGATTCACTGGTCAAGGACTCCTACGCGTGGTTTCGCGACCTCGTGAAACAGCGGCGCGGCATGGACGACGCCTTGCTCGAAAAAGTCGCGGACGGGCGGGTCTTCACCGGCCGCCAGGCGGTCGAACTCAAGCTGGTCGATGCGCTCGGCGACGAGAAGACCGCCATTGCCTGGCTGGTTGCCCAGAAAAACGTCAAGCGCGATTTGCCGGTGCGCGATTTCAAGCTGTCGCCGCGTCTCGGCGATCTGACTTTTCTGCGAACGGCGGCTTCCATTACGCTGGACGCGCTTGGGTTGAACGCGATCGCGCGCCGGGTCGAACACGCGGGCCTCGCTCAGGCGGTCGATCGCCTCGGTCTCGATGGAATGCTGGCATTGTGGCAGCCGGCGGGGGACAATTGATCCGCCTATGTCGGGTATCCGGCCCTCCTCCCGCATTGCGGGTGTTGTCGCAATCCCGAATTGGGCCGTTTGTCACGTGTTTTCGCGCTGCCCAAATTTCATTTAGCGTCTTGACAGTTCAAGCTATTTTCACGGAAATGCATATCCGCACTTTCCGGGTCCCAAGCTAGATGATCAAATCCGAACTCGTTCAGCGTATCGCCGAGCACAACCCGCATCTCTATCAGCGGGATGTCGAGAATATCGTGAACGCGATCCTCGACGAGATCGTGGCGGCCCTGGCGCGCGGCGACCGGGTCGAGTTGCGCGGTTTCGGCGCGTTCTCGGTGAAGCACCGTCCCGCCCGCGCCGGCCGCAATCCGCGCACCGGCGCGCATGTGCCGGTCGACCAGAAGAGCGTTCCGTTTTTCAAGACCGGCAAGGAAATGCGCGAACGGCTGAACCGCGACGGCGCAACTCCCGAGGCCGGCGCGTAGGCGTCGCACGCGTATTGGCGCTCGGTCCGCCGATTGTGGCGGGAGACACAGGCCGGCTTCCGTCAAGCGAGAGATGACCATGAGAAAATTCTTCTCCGCTCTGCTGCTGATTCCGCTGGGCCTGTTCTTCGTGGTCTTTGCGGTCGCCAACCGTCATCTGGTGACGGTGTCGTTCGATCCGTTCAATTCCACCTTTCCCACGGTCGGGGTGACGCTGCCGCTGTTCGTGGTCATCATCGTGGTGGCGATCCTCGGCGTGGTGGCGGGCGGCACGGCGACCTGGTTCCGGCAGCGCCACTGGCGGCGTTCCGCGCGCCGGCACGAGGCCGACGCCCGGGCGGCGCGGGCGCAACTGGCCGATTGGCGCGCGGGTGCCGCGGCTCCGCGCGGCGACCTGCCTGCGCTGACGCAGGGCGGCCCTTACGGGGCCGGCGGGCGAGACAAGCAGGACGCGACGTTGTAGAACCCGCCCCGTCCGCTGCCATATTTGGTCCTGTTGTTGCCGCCTTAACCGTGCCCGGAAACCATGTCCCTGATCGTCAAAATCTGCGGCCTGTCCACGCGCGAGACGCTCGACGTCGCGCTGCAGGCCGGCGCGGACATGGTCGGCTTCGTGTTCTTTCCGCCCTCGCCCCGCCACATCAGCCTTGAGACCGCGCGCGACCTCGGCCAACAGGCCAGGGGCCGCGCCGTCAAGGTGGCGCTCACGGTCGATGCCGACGACGCCACGCTCGCCAATATCGTCGAGGCGCTGCGGCCGGATATTTTGCAGGTGCATGGCAAGGAAACCGTGGCGCGGCTGCGCGACATCAAGCAAGCCCTAGGTTTGCCGGTCATGAAGGCGATCGCGGTTGCGACCGCGGCCGATCTGGCGCCGTTGCCGGGCTATGCCGCGGTCGCCGATCGCATCCTGTTCGATGCCCGCGCCCCCAAAGACGCCACGCGTCCGGGCGGCCTGGGCGCGGTGTTCGACTGGCATGTGCTGGAAAATCTCGATCTCAAACTGCCGTTCATGGTCTCGGGCGGCCTGCATGCCGGCAATGTCGCGGAAGCCGTGCGCGTCACCCGCGCCGGCGGCGTCGATGTTTCCTCCGGGGTCGAGCGTACGCCCGGCCTCAAGGATCCCGAGATGATCCGCCATTTCATTCGCGCCGCGCGCGCGATCGAAAATAATTCGACCCTCGCGGCTGCGGGGGGCAGATGATGATCGCTATAGCAACAGCGTCATGCCCGGGATTGTCCCGGGCATCCACGTCTGCTGAAACTCGAAGCAAGTAAGGCGTGGATGGCCGGGTCAAGCCCGGCCAGGACGAAGGGCAAAAATGAATCCCAATCTTCCGAATTCCTTCCGCAGCGGCCCTGATGACACCGGGCATTTCGGCAAATTCGGCGGCCGCTTCGTCGCGGAAACGCTGATGCCGCTGATCCTCGAACTGGAAAAGGCCTACGCCGCCGCCAAGGCCGATCCGGCGTTCCACGCCGAAATGGACGGCTATCTCAAGCATTATGTCGGCCGGCCGTCGCCGCTGTATTTTGCCGAGCGGCTGACGGAGCATCTCGGCGGCGCCAGAATCTACTTCAAGCGCGAAGAGCTCAACCATACCGGCTCGCACAAGGTCAACAATGTGCTCGGCCAGATCATGGTGGCGCGCCGCATGGGCAAGAAGCGCATCATCGCCGAGACCGGCGCCGGCCAGCACGGTGTCGCCACCGCGACGCTGTGCGCGCGGTTCGGCCTCGAATGCATCGTCTATATGGGCGCGGTCGACGTCGCGCGCCAGGCGCCCAACGTGTTCCGGATGGAAATGCTGGGCGCCAAGGTCGTCCCGGTACAGTCCGGCACGCGCACCCTGAAGGATGCGATGAACGAGGCGCTGCGCGACTGGGTCACCAATGTGCACGATACGTTTTACTGCATCGGCACCGTCGCCGGCCCGCATCCCTATCCGATGATGGTGCGCGACTTCCAGTCGATCATCGGCATCGAGACCCGCGCCCAGATGCAGGAGGCCGAAGGCCGGCTGCCGGATTCGCTGGTCGCGTGCATCGGCGGCGGCTCCAACGCCATCGGGTTGTTTCATCCGTTTCTCGACGATCCCGGCGTCGAGATCTTCGGCGTCGAGGCGGCAGGTCATGGCCTGACGCAGCTGCACGCGGCCTCGATCGCGGGCGGCAGGGCGGGCGTGCTGCACGGCAATCGCACCTATCTCCTGATGGATGATGACGGCCAGATCCAGGACGCGCATTCGATTTCGGCGGGACTGGATTATCCCGGGATCGGCCCGGAGCATTCCTGGCTCTATGAGACCGGGCGTGTCACCTATCTCAGCGCCACCGATGACGAGGCGCTGGCCGCGTTCCAGCTGCTGTCGCGCCAGGAAGGCATCATACCCGCGCTGGAATCGGCGCACGCCATCGCCAAGGTGATGGAGCTGGCGCCGACGCGGCCGAAAGATCACCTGATGGTGGTCAACCTCTCCGGCCGCGGCGACAAGGACATCCCGCAAGTGGCGGAAATTCTGGCGGGGAAGAAATGAGTATCCAACGCCGCCGCTTCCTTCACCTCTCCCCGTCGGGGAGAGGTCGGCTGCGTAGCAGCCGGGTGAGGGGACTTTTCAGTCAATCTGATCGAAGTGTGCTTTCGATCATTTCCAGCACGCCCTCGAGATTGTCGTACACGTCGGTGTTGGAGACACGGACCACGAGAAATCCGCAGGCCTCCAATACCTCGGACCGGGCTTCATCCCTCGCCATTTCCGCCGGTTCGCTGTGCGTCACGCCGTCGACTTCGACGATCAGTTTGCCGTCGAGTGTCACGAAATCGACGACGTACCGATCGATCGCATGCTGGCGACGAAACTTCCACCGCGCAAGCCGCCGGTTGCGCAACGCCTGCCAAAGCTTAGCCTCGGCGCTTGTTTGCGATGAGCGAAGGTTTCGGGCTCTCGCTTTGAACTTGTCCATCCCCCTCACCCGGCTGCTGCGCAGCCGACCTCTCCCCGACGGGGAGAGGTATAGCACAGCGAACGCCGCATCATGACCACCCGCATCGATACCCGCTTCGCCGAATTGAAAAAACAGGGCCGCGCCGCCTTCGTCACCTTCCTGATGGCCGGCGATCCCGATCCCGCGACCTCGCTCGAGATCGTCAAGGCGCTGCCGAAGGCCGGCGCTGACATCATCGAGATCGGCATGCCCTTTACCGATCCGATGGCGGATGGTCCGTCGATTCAGGCGGCGGGACTGCGCGCGCTGAAGGCCGGCATGACCCTGAAGAAGACACTGGCGATGGTCGGCGAGTTTCGCAAAAGCGACGACGCGACGCCGCTGGTGCTGATGGGCTACTACAATCCGATCTACATCTACGGCGTCGACAAGTTCCTGGTCGATGCGAAATCCGCCGGGGTCGACGGGCTGATCATCGTCGACCTGCCGCCGGAGGAAGACGCCGAATTGTGCCTGCCGGCGATGAAGGCGGGATTGAATTTCATCCGGCTGGCGACGCCGACCACCGACGACAAGCGGTTGCCCGCGGTGCTCGCCAACACCTCGGGCTTTGTCTATTACGTCTCGATCACCGGCATCACCGGCAGCGCCAGCGCCAATACCGCCGTGGTCGGCCAGGCGGTCGCCCGCATCAAGCGTCACACCAAACTGCCTGTTTGCGTCGGCTTCGGAATCCGGACCCCGGAGGCCGCCCGCGGCATCGCCGAGAACGCCGATGGCGCGGTGGTCGGCACCGCGCTGGTCGACGCGCTGGCCGGCAGCCTCGATGCCGCAGGCCATGCGACCGCCGGGACCGTCGGTGCGGTGGCTGATCTGGTGGCGACGCTGGCGCAGGGAGTCCGGGGAGCCAAACAGGCCGCGGAATAAGCCACAATTGCGGTGGAGATAGACCCCTGGCGGCGGCTTGCCGGGGCATTCCCCCACCGCCATATATTCCAGTCAATGCGTCCCATGGCGTTTTCGAGCGAAGTGGGTACCGGTTCGCGTCAAGAAAACGCGTCAAAACGATAAGACCGCATTTCGGAGCGAAGCATGAATTGGCTCACCAACGTCGTCCGACCGAAGATCCGAAGCATCCTGCGCCGCGAGACGCCAGAGAATCTGTGGATCAAATGTCCGGATTCCGGTCAGCTGGTGTTCTACAAGGACGTCGAGGCCAATCAGTTTGTGATTCCCGGGTCGAACTACCACATGCGCATGGGCGCGGTGGCGCGGCTGAAATCGGTGTTCGACAACGAGACCTGGTTCGACGTGGCGCTGCCCGAGGTGACGGCCGATCCCCTGAAATTCCGCGACGAGCGCAAATATGCCGACCGCATCAAGGATGCGCGCGCCCGAACCGGGCTGAACGACGCCATCAAGGTCGGTTACGGCAAGCTCGAAGGCGCCGGTGTCGTGATCGCGGTGCAGGATTTCGATTTCATGGGCGGCTCGCTTGGCATGGCCGCCGGCGAGGCGATGGTGCGCGGGCTCGAGCTTGCGGTCGAAAAGAAGTCGCCGTTCATCGTGTTCGCGGCCTCCGGCGGCGCCCGCATGCAGGAAGGCATTCTGTCCCTCATGCAGATGCCGCGTACCACCGTCGGCGTGCAGATGCTGCGCGAGGCAAAGCAGCCCTATATCGTGGTGCTGACCAACCCGACCACCGGCGGCGTCACCGCCTCCTATGCCATGCTGGGCGATGTGCAGATCGCCGAGCCCGGCGCGCTGATCGGCTTTGCCGGCGCCCGCGTGATCGAGCAGACCATCCGCGAGAAACTGCCGGAAGGGTTTCAGCGCGCGGAATACCTGAAGGACCACGGCATGGTCGACATGGTGGTGCATCGCCACGATCTGCGCGCGACGCTGGCGCGGCTGTGCCGGCTGCTGACCAAAGCGCCCGCGGTTGAAACCGCCGCGAAGCCCGCAAGTCAGGTCATCGAACCGACCCAGCCAGCCTTGGCTGCGGACGTGACGCCGGCAGCGCCCCAGGCGTGAACGCACAAGCGGCCAAACCGAATCAGCCGCTCGGCGAATTGATCGCGCGGCTGTCCGCACTGCATCCCAACCGCATCGATTTGGGCCTGGAGCGGATGCAGCTTCTGCTGCAGCGGCTCGGCCATCCCGAACGCGAGCTGCCGCCGGTGGTTCACGTCGCCGGCACCAACGGCAAGGGTTCGACGATCGCCTATTTGCGCGCGATCCTGGAAGCAGCACACCTGCGCGTGCACGCCTATACCTCGCCCTCGCTGGTGCGGATCAACGAATGCTTTCGTTTAGGCGCAGCCGGCGGCGGCATGCTGGTCGGCGACGAAGAACTGCGCGCGGTGCTGGAACATTGCGAGCAGGCCAACGCCGGCGCTCCCATCACCCTTTTCGAAATCGAGACCGCGGCGGCGTTCTGCCTGTTCGCGCGGCATCCGGCCGACGTGGTGTTGCTGGAAGTCGGCCTTGGCGGACGGCTGGACGCCACCAACGTGATCGAGCAGCCCTTGGCGACCGTGATTGCGCCAGTCAGCATGGACCACACCGAGTATCTCGGCGACACGCTGACCACGATCGCCGGCGAAAAGGCCGCCATCATCAAGCGCCACGTGCCGGTGATCTGCGCGGAGCAATCCCCCGATGCCGCCACCATCATTGAGGCGCAGGCGAAGCGGATGCACGCGCCGCTGTACAGCGCCGGCCAGGAGTGGCACGTCAATGTCGAGCGCGGACGGCTGGTCTATCAGGACGAGCGCGGGTTGATGGATCTGGCGGCGCCCAAACTGTTCGGCCGGCATCAGTTCGACAATGCCGGGCTCGCCATCGCCACGCTGCGCGCGCTGGATAGCTTGAAAGTCGACAGCACGGCATTTGAGGCCGGCATCATCAGCGCCGAATGGCCGGCGCGGATGCAGCGGCTGGCGTCGGGCGCGCTGGTCGACCAGGCCCCGCCCGGCTGCGAGGTGTGGCTCGACGGCGGGCACAACGCCGAGGGCGGGCGCGTCGTCGCTGCAGCGCTCGGCGATCTCGAGGAGCGGGTATCGCGGCCGCTGGTGGTCATCGTCGGCATGATGGCCAACAAGGATGCCGGCGGCTTTCTCGCCAATTTCGCCGGCCTCACCCGCCATATCATCGCGGTGCAGATACCGGGTCTCGACAACGCGATGCCGCCGGACCGGCTGGCGGACGCCGCCCGCGCGCTCGGCATGCGCGTGGAAACGCTCGGCAGTGTAGAAGCCGCCTTGCGTTCGCTGACGCGGCTGGCCTATGAGGTGCCGCCGCGCATCCTGATCACGGGGTCGCTGTATCTCGCGGGGCAGGTGCTGGCCGCCAATGGCACCCCGCCGGGCTAGACTCGAAACAGGAATCACCATGCGCTTTGCCGCGATCGCTGATGTACACGGCAACCATCTCGCCCTCGAAGCCGTTGTCGCCGACATCCGCGCGCAAGGCATCGACGCCATCGTCAACCTCGGCGACGTGGCGAGCAGCCCGCTCGAAGCCGGGCGGACCATGGATGCGCTGATGGCGCTCGATGCCGTGCATGTGCGGGGCAATCACGACCGCTGTCTGATCGACCGGCCGCCGGAGAAGATGGGGGCGTGGGACCGGCCCGCCTACGCCCAGCTCGACGCGAAACATCTCGACTGGCTGCGCAACGTGCCACCGACGCTTGTGTACCGCGATCAGGTGTTTCTCTGCCACGCCACGCCCGGCAACGACGATCTCTACTGGATGGAGACGGTAATGCCCGATGGCTCGGTCACGCTGTCGACGCGGGAAGCCATCGAGAAGGAAGCGGAAGGCATTTCGCAGTCGCTGATCCTTTGCGGCCATACCCATATCGCGCGGGCGGTGCGGCTCGGCGACGGACGCATGGTGGTCAATCCCGGCAGCGTCGGCGTTCCCGGCTTCTCCTATAACGTGCCCTATCCGCATCTGATCGAGGCCGGCACGCCGGACGCGCGTTACGCGATTTTGGAACTGGTCGGCAGCGAATGGCGCGTGACCTTCCGGCATGTGCCCTACGATCACGAAGCGATGGCGGCGCTGGCGCGCCGCAAGGGCTTTGCCGAATTCGCATCCGCGCTGGCGACCGGATCGGTCAGACCAGCCGCTTCATCGGACTGACCGCTTTCTGTTTCAGCTGATCGAAGGTGCACTGCTTCGGCGCCTTGTCCGGCCGCCAGCGCAGGATCGAGGTGCCGTGGCGAAACCGGTCGCCGCTGAAATGATCGTAGCTGACCTCGACGACCAGTTTCGGCTTCAGCGGACACCACTGCGCCGAACGCTCGGTGGACCAGCGGCTCGGGCCTCCCGGCGCATTGCCGGTGAAACCGGGCCTTGCGATCAACGGTTCGAGCTTCGCCGTCAGCGCCGGCTTCTCATGCTGCTTGATGGCCGACGTGAATCCGACATGGTGCAGCAGGCCGGCGTCATCGTAGAGGCCGAGCAGCAGCGAGCCGATCACCTGCTTGCCGCCGACCGGCTTGCTGGCGTAGCGAAAGCCGCCAATGACACAGTCGGCGCTGCGAAAGTGCTTGATCTTCTGCATGCCGTCGCGGCTGCCGGCCTGATAGGGCAGATCGAGGCGCTTGGCGATGACACCGTCGCAGCCGCCGCCGGCCTGCGTCAGCCATTTTTCCGCGGTGGCAAAGTTGGCGCTGGCCTGCGACAGACGGAACGTCGGATTCGATCTGAACTGGCTTTTCGCGAAGGCCTCGAGCGCCGGGCGCCGTCGGGCGAGCGGCTGCGCGGAAAGGTTTCTGTCCTTCGCCGTCGCCAGCAGGTCGAAGGCGAGAAACAGCGCCGGCGTCTCCTGCGCCAGCCTTTTCACCCGGCTCGCGGCGGGGTGAATCCGCTGCAGCAGATCGTCGAACGAGAACGCCTTGCCATGCGGCACCACGATCTCGCCGTCGAGCAGGAATTCCGTCGCCCTCAAGCCGAGGGCGGCGCCGACCAGTTCGGGAAAGTAGCGGGTCAGGTCTTCGCCCGACTTGGAGCGGAGCTCGACCTTGCCGCCGTGACGGGAAAGCAGGCAGCGGAAGCCGTCCCATTTCGGCTCATACTGCCATTCGTCGCCCCGCGGGATCGCATCGACAGAGCGCGCTTCCATCGCGGCAAGCTTGGCGGATTTGGGAGGGGACTTCGGGCGCGAGGGCGGCATGACCTCTCAACGCAAACGGCCGGCTATTCGCCGGCCGTTGTCGGAAAATATTATGGGCCCGAACGGGTCAGACCGCAGCCGTGATCCACTGCTGCAGCTTCGCCTTCGGCGCGGCACCGACCTGGCGCGAGGCCATCTCGCCGCCCTTGAAGATCATCAGGGTCGGGATCGACATCACGCCGTATTTCGAGGCCGTCTTCGGGCTCTCGTCGACGTTCAGCTTGACGATCTTGACCTTGTCGCCCATCGCGCCGGAAATCTCGTCGAGCGCGGGCGCGATCATGCGGCAGGGACCGCACCATTCGGCCCAGAAATCGACCACGACCGGGCCGGTCGCGTTGAGCACTTCGGCTTCGAAATCGGCGTCAGAAACCTTGCCAACGGCCATGGGAATACCTCGTTCGGGTTGGGGAAGACGCGGGGACAAGAATCGCCCGCCAGATCATGCAATCAACCTATGAACGCGGTCTTGCCGGGTCAAGCTCGCTCATCCCCCCGGACAATGGTTGCCAGTTGCGCGTCCAGCGCAGGAGTAGAAATCTCCACCAATTCAGGGGTTTCGGTCCAAAGCAGTGCTGCCCGGACCGGCAGTTGGGGATAAAGCTTCTGCAATACGGCCCGGTAGAGCGCGAGCTGCCTGACATAGCCGGTGGGAGCCTCGGCCTCGGCCGTCGGCGGGGCGTGATTCGTCTTGTAGTCGACGATCAGGACTTCGGCCGGGGTCACCACCAGCCGGTCGATCTGCCCCGAAACCAGCGCCGGCGGCCGCCCCGGCCGCTCCAGCCGGCCCGCGATCGAGACCTCAGCCCGGCTGCCGGGCGCGAATACCGGGGCAAAGCGCGGATCTCCGATCAGGGCCAGCATGCTTTTCGCCAATGCCTCGCGCTCAGCCTCGGTCCAGCCGCCGGCGTTGCGGGCGAGATACCGCAGCGCCGCATCGCGGCGGCCTTTTTCGGCGACGTCCGGCAGGGATTGCAGCAGCCGGTGCACCAGCGTGCCGCGCAACAGCGCCCGCGCCCGCAGCTGTAGCGATTCGCCTGATCGGACCGGATGGCCCTCGCCCGCGGCGGGATCGGACGGACGCAGCCGATTGTCGGCCGGCACTTCGGCCGACGCTGGGGTGAGCAGCCATTCCGGCAGCGATGGATGCGCGCCTGGCGCAGCCTCGGGGGCTACGTCGGTTCCGGGCGACGCGTCTGCCGCCCGCCGGTAGCTCTTCACGACGCCATCGCCAGCGGGAATTTCGTGAAGGGAGAGGTCTGAATTCGCCAGGCCTCGCTTGACCAGATCGTACCAGGAATTCTCGCGGACGCTGTTCCTGTTGCCTGGCAGGCAGCCGGCGATGATGAGCCGATCGGCCGCGCGCGTCATCGCGACATAGAGCAGCCGGCGATATTCGTCCTCAGTCTCCTCGATCATGGCGTTGCGCGCCTCGGTCACGCGAGGCGGATCCTCCGCCTTGCGTCCGGCCCATACCATGGCCCCGCCTGCATTTCCCTGCGGCAATTGAATGAGGCGAAGGCGCTGGGTGTCGGATGGCGATGTCGTGGTGTCGGCCATGATGACGACAGGAGCTTCCAACCCCTTGGCGCCATGCACGGTCATCACGCGCACCTCGTCGCGCGAGATTTCCATGTCGCGCTTCACTTCGGTATCGGCGGCGCGCAGCCAGGCCATGAAGCCCTGCAGCGAGGCCGGCGCCTTCTTCTCATAGGACAGCGCCAGTTCGAGGAATTCGTCGAGGGCATCGTTGGCTTCGTGCCCGAGCCGGCGCAGGATGCGCGCACGACCACCATCGCCGCCGAGCAACCAGGCATAGAAGGCAAACGGCGTCCCGGTGCAGAAGCGCCGCTCGCACTCGATTAACCGGTCGAGCGTGTCCGCGAATGCGGCGTTGTCGGCGGCATGAGCGGTCAGCGCGTCGCGCAGCGATCCCTTGCGATCCCGCGCGAGCGTGAACAGGTCCTCCTCGGTGAGGTTGAACAGCGGACTCTTCATCACGACGGCGAGCGCGAGGTCGTCCTGCGGCAGCAGCAGCGCGTCGGCGAGATGCATCAGGTCGATGATGGCAATGTGTTCGGTCAGTTTCAGTCGGTCGGCGCCGGCCACGGGGACGCCGGCGTGCTTCAGCGCCTGGATCACGGCGTCGAACAGATTGCCGCGGCGTCGCACGAGCACCAGCACATCGCCGTAAATCAGGCGGCGGCGGTTGCCTGTTCTCCCGGTCATGGTGCCGCCGGTGACAAGGCGCCTGATCTCGCTCTGGATGCGTTTCGACAGCTTGACCTCGGCGCTCGTCAGCGGCACGCCATCGAACGGTGCACGCCAGCCCTCGATGTCCTGCTTCTCGTCGGCGACCGACAGCTCCCAGAGGTCGATCTGGCTCGGACCCGCATCGGGCAGCGCCTCGTGCAGCGGATAGGCCTTTTCCGCATGGATGCTGCGGTAGACCGCCTCGTCGCGAAACACATGATCGACGGATCTCAGGATTGCCTGTCCCGACCGGAACGAATAGGTGAACGGAATCGACTCGAATCGGAGTTCGGCGTCTTCGAACCGCTTCTTCAATTCCCCGCGGCGGGCTGCAAATTCCCGCGGCGCAGCGCCCTGGAACGAAAAGATCGACTGCTTCTCGTCGCCGACCGCAAACACGGTGCGCTTCACGCCGTCGCGCGCCCCCGCGCCGGCGGTGAATTCCGAGATGATATGGGCGATGATGTCCCACTGCCGGGGGCTGGTGTCCTGCGCCTCGTCGATCAGCACGTGATCGACGCCGCGGTCGAGCTTGTAGTGCACCCAGCCGGACGCGCCGCTGGCGAGCAGGGCCAGCGTCTTGTCGATCAGGTCGTCATAGTCGAGCAGGCCGCGTTCGCGCTTTTCGCGGCGGTAGTTCGCGGCCACCGCGATGGCGATATGGAGCAAGGCTTCGGTACGGTCGCGCGTGGTGACGGCGCGGCGCTTTTCGATCAACGGCACCAGCCGGCTCGCCTCGGCATCGAAGCGGTCTCCGATCGTCGGATTGTCCCGTACGAAATTCTTCGTCAGCACCGATTTGCGGGGCGTGCGATCGGTATCGGTCAGGAACAGGCCGAGATATTCGTCAACCTGGGCCGCGCCAGCGGCAGGCAGCGCGGCGCGCAACCGATCCGCGTTGTTCCGCTCGGTCTTGGCGCCGTTGTCGAGCGCTTGCGCGGTCGCTTCCCAGCGCGATCGCGGCAAATGGGGCCCGTCGACGATTTCCCGCTCGACATCTTCGATGCGGTCATCGGCGGCGATCCCAAGCAAAGCCGAAACCTGCGCCGCCGCGGCCTCGGCGCTGCCGGCCGCATCGGTCCAGGCCATGAAATGGTCGCGGCTGAGGCAAGCCTCGCGCACGACATCCTTGAACGTCACGTCGGCTGCGTTTGCCATCGCGGCTTGCAATGCGCGCCCGATCGCGCTGTCGGGCGCCCGCGAGGCGTCGAGCATCACGGCGAGGCTGGCGCGCTCCATCATCTCGGTCTGGTCGCGATCGTCGAGCACGGCAAAGCGGGCCGGCACGTTGGCTTCAAACGGAAACTGCTGCAACAGGCGGGTGCACAGCGCGTGAATGGTTTGCACCTTCAGGCCGCCCGGTGTCTCCAGCGCTGAGGCAAACAGTTCGCGTGCGGCTTTGCGCAGCGACACTGTCGGGTGCGCGATGCCGGCGTCGCGAATCGCGGCATCGAGTGCGTCGTCGTCGAGTGTTACCCAGTGGCCCAGCGTCGTAAACACGCGCTCGGCCATGTTGGCCGCGGCCGCTTTGGTGAAGGTGAGGCACAGGATCTTTTCCGGCGGCACGCCGGCGAGCAGCAGGCGGATCACGCGCTGCACCAGCACATGGGTCTTGCCGGAGCCGGCATTAGCCGACACGAAGGCGGATGCCGCGGGATCGGAGGCGCGGGCCTGCGCGTCACGCACGGGCGGAGGAATGATGCGCGGAGCCATCACCACTCCTCCAGCGCCACGCCGCCGGCGGCGGACCATTCCTTGACGCGGGCGAGGTTGTCGTAATCACCATAGCGGGCGGTCCACATCGACAGCACCAGCGACCGATACGGTTCGTCGGGATTCTCGAACCGGCGGACCAGCGCCTCCAGTTGTGCCCGCGCATAATCGGCCGCGTCATCCGGCAACTGCGGCGTGTCGTTCGGCTTGATCTTCAATTCCACCGTCTTGTGCTCGCCCGGCGGATTGTTGCCGCTCAACCTGACATAGGCGAGTTCGCCGACGGAGGCACCGGCATCGATATGGGCAAAACCTCCCTCGCGCAGGATCGCCGCCTCCAGCGTTAGCTGCGGCGACAATCCCATCCGGACCTGTTTTCCGGTCGGGGGTTGCCCGGTCTTGTAGTCGAGGATGGCGTAGCGATCGCCGTGGCGCTCGATCCGGTCGGCGCGCGCGGAGAGCGTGAATATCCTGGCATGATCGAGCGGAATCTTGATTTCGCCCGTGATCTCGGCGGCGATGGCGTCGATGTCACCGCGGCGCATGGCCTCCCATTCGGCGAACCAGCGCGTGATCCGAAGGAAGCGCGGCCACCACAGCGCGCGGGCCTCCGGTTTTTCCATCAGCGGCGCAAAATGCTTTTCGCCGATGCCGCGCAACACACCGACAACGTCGTCCGGCAGGGCGTTTGCGTATTCCCTGGTGAATTCACCGAGCGATTCGTGGATGGCGGAGCCACGATCGGCTGCGGACAGCGGCATATCGACGGGATCGAGCGGGTCGAGTCTGAGAATGTGGCGGGCATAAATGGTGTAGGGATCACGCAACCAGTCCTCGATCGCTGTGACGGAGAGCTTTGTCGGGCGTGTCTCGCGCGGCGGCGTGGGTTGCGGTTGCTCCACCGACTTGACCTCGTCAGGCTGATCGATCGCACCCGCGTAATGAACATATCTGTTGCCGGCCGCCTTCGCCGTCTTCCAGCGCTCCTCGCCTGCGACGGCTTCCAGCCGGTGCAGGAAACGCGAGGCGACCGCCGGAGCTCCATTGACCTTGCCCGAATGGGTGAGGATCACCTCTTGATGGCCGAGCAGCTGCGCGAAGTCGTGCGCGGAAAGGCCGATGCGGCGCTCCGGAAGATCGAGACCGAGTTCATGGCGCATCGGCCGGCTCAGCCAGGGATCGACGCGCGGCGCCGGTGGCCACACCGTTTCGACCAGTCCGCCCATGATGATTCGGTCGGATTCCGTCAGCCGCGCCTCCAACTGGCCGAAGATATGAAGTTGCGCGCCAGGCAACTCCCGCCGCCGCACCTGACGGTCGGCAAAGGCGGCCTGGAATACATCTGCGTAGTCGCCGACCCCGACCATCAGGCCGATCTTCTCCTGCCGGCCCAGCAGTTCGTCGAAGGACGATGCGAGGACGCGCCCGTCCGGCCCCTCGAATGCTGTAGCGACACCGCGCTCGTCGGCGGAGAGATTCACCAGCGTCTCGCGATGACGCTGCGCGAGTTCGGCAAAATCATGGAGTTGCGAGCCGGAAACCCGTTCCAGCGGCGTCAGCGCCTTGCCGAGCGCCGCGATCACCACTTGCGCCGGGTCGAGTTCGTGGTCTTTCAGCCGTGCGCGCGGCTCGGCATGGTGCAGCGACGAGGTTTCGCCGCTATGTAACTTGCGCAGCTCATCGCGGAAGCGCGCGAAATCCGCGGCCAGACCGCCGCTTCCGGGTTGAGGCCGCGTGCCGCGCAGCAGTGCCAGTTCGAGCACTTCGATGCCGCGCTTCAATGCGTCATGCATGCCGCCGAGCCGGAACATCGGATGCTTGAGCAGCGCCAGCAGGGTGGGCGGCTCCAGTCCCTTGGTGGCGGCGTCGGCCACCAGCCGTACAAAGATGCCGGTCGGTGTTTCCATCAGCGCATCGCCACCGGAATCATTGAATTCGAGATTCCAGCGGCCGAGGGCCGCCGTCACCCGTCGCGCCAGCGCGCGGTCCGGCGTCACCAGCGCCACCGATTTGTTCAGATGCCGCGCCTCGCGCATGGCGACTGCAATAGCGAGCGCCTCTATCTCCGGATTGGGCGCTTCGACCACGGCGAGGTTGTCCATGCCGGCGGCAATCTGCGCCGCAATATCGAGCCGCTTCAACCGATCATGCCATTCCGAGGTCGCGTTCCACGGCCGCATCGCCTCGGATGCCAGAACCTCTCGGCCGTTCCGCGCCGGCTTGCCGAGCGTATCGACATCGCGGCGCTGGATGCCGAAGCGCGACAGCAGCGCATGCATCGCAAATTGCGGATGGTTGGAGGCCGGCGCGGTCGTGAAGGCGCCCTTGGCATTCCTGACGCCGCCGATCGATTGCCAGGCCTCCTCGTCGAGGTCGGTATCGAGGCCCGGCAGCACCACTGCGCCGTGCGGCAGCTTCGCTACCGCCTGCAGGAATTTCGCGGTTGAGGGCATCGAACCGGTGGAGCCCGCCGCGATCACGGGACCATCGGATTGGCTGGTGAGGCGCTCCGCTTCGGCATCGATCAGGAGGTCGCGGCGCGCGGCAGGCTCGATCCGGTTGGTTTCGGCCAGAAAAGCCGGCCAGAAGTCGCGGGCGATCTTCAGGAAATCCAGCGTGTGCTGCCAGTATTTGTCGAACTGGTCAGGCACCAGACGGTCGAGCGCGTTCCAGTCGACACGGCGTGTCACCATGTCGTCCATCAGCCGCGCAAGGTCGCCAGCCAATGTGAGCGTCGATGCGGGGCCGCCGACCACCAGCGGCGACAGCACCGGCCGTTTGGCCCAGGCGGCGACAAGCCGCGCCAGCACCAGCCGGCGTTCCAACTCACCCAGTTTCGGCGGAATGTCCAGGGGGGCGATGCCGCCGGCTTCGTCGCCTTCCGCGAACGCCAGCTCGTCCTCGTCGATGTCGCCCAGCGCCACGATGCGCGGCAGCACCACCGCGTCGGTTTTCAGTTCGTCGAGAAAGATTTCCCGCGCCATGCGCCCGGCGCGCAGGGTCGGCAGATACAGCGTCGCCTGCGCCAGCTTCGCCGGATCGGTGCGGGCCTCGAAGCCATCGACCAGGCGGCCATCGACCAGGGCGGCGATGACGGTGCGCAGGAACGGCGCGGATACGGGGACGCTGAAAACGCGCATGGCTGCCTGATTCGGGATCAAGCGGCATCATGGCACGGGCAGCACTCGAGCAGAAACCCCACGTATAGACCTGCTTAGATTTGTGAAGCCGGCCTTTCCGGGAAATGTCCGGCTTTGTCGGTGCCGCAAGCCGGACTCGAACCTGTAACCTCGTCACCACGAATGCCGGACGTTACGAACCGGACGGTTGCGGCGGACCAGGCACGTATCGACAACGCCCTGAAAATGCTCGCGCCCGATACCTGCCACGCCCGTGGGTCTCGGGTCGCGCCCGAGCAATGCGTCCCAATATGGGAGCCGCATTGCCCGGGGGGTTCGGAGCCGGGCTTTTTTTCTAAGCGGCCCGTACTGTCTCGAGGAACTTTCCGACTTCGGTCTTGAGACGGTTGCTGTCGCCGGACAGCATTTGTGCCGCCGACAGAACTTGCGAGGAAGCCGATCCGGTCTCGGTGGCACCGCGCTGGACGTCGGTGATGTTGGAAGACACCTGCATGGTGCCCTGTGCGGCCTGCTGCACGTTGCGGGCGATTTCCTGCGTCGCCGCGCCCTGCTCCTCCACCGCAGCCGCGATCGTTGAGGAGATCTCGGAAAGTCTTGCGATCGTACCGCTGATCTCCTTGATCGCACCCACCGATTCGAGCGTTGCCGCCTGAATGCCGGTAACCTGCTGGCCGATTTCGCCTGTCGCCTTCGCCGTTTGCTCGGCAAGCGCCTTGACCTCGGAAGCGACGACCGCGAACCCGCGGCCTGCCTCGCCGGCACGGGCAGCCTCGATCGTAGCGTTCAACGCGAGCAGGTTGGTTTGTCCTGCGATGGTGTTGATCAACTCGACGACGTCGCCGATCCGCGCCGCCGCCTTCGACAGTTCGGCGACACGATCGTTGGTCTTGCGCGCTTGATCGACCGCATCGTTGGCGATCCGTGCCGATTCCTGCACCTGTCGGCTGATCTCGTTGACGGAGGACGACATTTCCTCAGTCGCAGAGGCGACCGACTGCACGTTGGTGGATGCCTCCTCGGATGCCGCCGCGACCATGATGGTCAATTCCTGCGCCCGTTCCGCGGTCGAGGTGAGCGTTGAGGCGGAAGCCTCCAGCTCGGTCGAGGCCGACGAAACGGTCTCGATGATCTCGCCGACGGCAGATTCGAAGGAATCCGCCAGCTTGATCATGTCAGCCTTGCGCTGCTGCGCCGCGACCTGATCCTGCTTCACCTTGGCTTCGGCCTCATCGCGGGCCTTTTGCTCGGCCTTGACCTTGAAGGTTTCGACCGCCTGCGCCATGTCGCCGACTTCATCGCCGCGGCCGAGACCGGGCAATACGACCTGGAAATTGCCTTCGGCGAGTTCGCGCATCCCGGCGCACAACCCGACCACAGGCCTCGAAATCGCCCGTCCGATCAGCCATGCCAGCACCATGCCGAGCACCAGACTGCCGACGGCAACCCAGACAATCATCGTGTTGGCCCAGGCAATCAGGCTGGTCACTTCCTGCTCGATCTTGTGTTCTTCGGCGACCACGGCCTCCTTGATCGAAGCGGCATCGGCGGCAATCTCACGGGCCGCCTTCCGCATCTCGCCGTGCATGAGGGCGCTTACTTCCTTGGAGTCGTGCATGGCCTTGGCGAAGGCATCGTGGAATTTGTCGGAGTTGGACTTGACTTCGTCGAATTGCTTGCGCACCTCGGGATTGGTTACTGCTGCCTCGAATGTCGCCAAAACACGCTTGAGGTCCACAAACGCGACTTCGGCGACCTTCACGAAGGCCTCGTCATGGCGCGCAAGCGCCTTGTCGGAATTCAGGCGCGCCTGCATGAGCAGCTTGATGGCTTCGCCCGCGAGAATGACGGTATTGCTGTTGCCGGCCTGGACCGCGGCGTTCTTCTGCAACCGCTCCAGATCGAGACGCAACTTCTGTCCGACCGGATCGAGCACTTCCTTCACGAGTTTCGCCTGCTCGCGCTGCATCGGCACGACCTTGTCGAAATCTTTCGAATAGATGTCGAACTGATCGGACATATGCTTCACTTTGGCGAGACGCCCGGTGTCCTTGATGTCTTTCATCGCCTGGTCGAGCCGCTCGCGCACGATCTTGCGCGTCTTGTCGGCAGCGGCGAAATTCTCTTCGATGTTCTCCGAGACCTCGCCGGCATAGCGCCGGAACGCCAGGAACTGCCGATCGATGTCGCCGATAACGGCGCCGTTGGTCACCTTTCGCGAGTAATCGTGGAAATCCCGATCTATCTTCCCGAACTCGACGTAGGAAATCGCGGAAATCAGGCCCGTGATGACGAGGATAGAGGCAAATCCGATCGCGATCTTGGTGCTGATCTTGCGGTTGGCGAAGAACCCGGACAGGCCGGACGGCGCGGATGCTGCTAAAGACGAAGACTTGCTCATGGCATTATTCCTCTAATTAAAAACAGGACCGGAAGATCAGGACGCGTCGAGCAAGAAGCGGCGATTGCGCTTCTGAAGCGGACGAGCGTTGTTGGAAAACAGGGCGGCGAACTTCCGGATCTGCTCGACGGATGCCTCGATGGGCTCCTTGTGAACCGTCCAGGTGAGGCCTTCGGAACAGGGCGGCGTGGTCAACGAACCCATGTAACGGAAATATCCGCCGGTCTTCGGCAGGATGCCCGCGATATCGATCGAGCTGTCGGCCCGCACCTCCGGCCCCGCCTTGGCGGGCATCTGCTCGAAGAACGTCTTCAGGGCCGCGTTCGCCGTACCCGGCCGAATGAACACGCCGGTCACCGCAAGCGCTCCCGCGCTCGACCTGTGCACGAAGTGGCATTCGAGATCGAAGCCTTTTCCAGCCAGCAGATGCTCGCTCGGGTGATGCATATGAAACTGCAGCAACTCATGACGCGTGCCGCCGATAACGCAGGCACAGCCGGGATCGGCGTTGAACTGGATGGTATGGCCGTTGTTGACGATACGGAGCGGCAGCGGCCTGTAGTCATAATCGACCGAACCGACGTCACCCTTGATACCGTTGCTGAGATCGATCGGCGTCTGCTCAAGGCCGAGCTGGCACATCTTGAAATCGGATTGAAGTTCACCCCATTTCTCTGGATTGCCGTCGCCTTCATAGCTCCAGTGTGTCGATGCCGCGCCACCATGTGGAGGCGCATCCGATGCGGTGGCGACGCCGGCCTTCAAACAGCACGCGCAGGCCAACGCTCCACGCATCAACATTCGCCGATCAATCGACATCACAAGTCTCCGTTTGGGTGGCTCAGCGCAGCGCTCACGGGTTTTCAGTGAGAGCGTTCGAATTGGGTTTGCGACGAACCAGACCCCGCGGCGGCAGGCCGTTCGATTTCCGCCGTCTGACAGGGCGAGGCCCGGCGCCGCCTCACAGTCTCAGCGCCATGCCGCGCGCGATTTGAAGCAGGTGATCGATTGCGGCGATCTGCGCTTCAAAGTTCGCTCTTCGCGACGAGTCGGAAATATACTTCACAAGCAGACGTGCATGCTGCGCGGCCTGGTCGAGGAGCAGGATCGCGCGGTAGACGTCTTCGCTCCTCGGCGCTCGTCGGCTGGCGACGGGCAGAGCCGGCGCGATTCCGATGCCGGAGGCTTGGAGCGGGGGCGATTGCTGCGTCGAGCGCGCGCATACCTCTCGATCGAGCATTATTACCTGTGCCATTCGACGCCTCGTCGATCTCTACGCTGCGTTCGGGAAGCGAACGCTCGACCGACAAAATAGGACAATGGAGTTAGCAGGCGCTAAGTCCGTGCAGCGACAGGCATGGCCGGATTCTGCCAGAACGAAGGGTCGCACGGCAGAATGCAGATAGTCGTGGCATCCATTGAGCGCTGGGTGCGACGATTTTTCCTGTCGCGGCAACCATAGGTCAGTTGAGTCCGGGACGACTCAGCGTACAGATCGTTTGGACTCCAAACCGATGGCGCCGTAGGGACCATGCCCACCCGTTTCGTCCCTCTAAGCAATTATCCGGTCATGCGCTCCGCCGATCCCGCGTTCGTGCAGGATCGGCTGTTCAAGGTATTTGGTGCAAACAGCTTCGACGCCGGAAAGGCAAATCGGGCTTTTGCCGTTAATGCCAATCATTTGCAGGTAGGCGAACTCGGAGTTTCCTATTGCGACTACAGCGGCGATGTATCGGTCGGTTTCGGCGAAGCGTCCTTCGTGCGGCAGATCTTCAATATCGAAGGTGTGGCGCGTTACGCGGCAGGTAAACAACCGGGAGAGATAACGCCGGGCTCCTGGACCCCGGTCCTGCACGCGCAGGAGCCACTCAAGCTCGACTTCCGGTCCGGCTATCGACAGCTTGTGCTGCGAATCGAATTCGACGCGCTGCTGCGCAATCTCGGTGCCCTGCTTGGTCAGGACATCGGCCGAACGCTGGTATTCGACGAAACCCCGGCACGCCAGCCGGCGATGCATGCGCTGCGGCGGCGGGTATTTCAATTTGCCATCGACTACAATGAGCGCGGGAGGTTCTTCTCCGATTTGGCTGCTGCCGAAGTCCAGCGCATGATGATCATGAAATTCCTGATGTGCCACCGGCACACTTATACGAACCTGCTGTTGCGCCAGCCGCTTCCGGTTTCCTCGACTGCGGTGAGGAGGGTCGAGGAGTTCATCGAAGCCAATTGGGACAAGCCGATCGACATCGAGACAATGGTCGCGGTGGCCAAGGTCAGCGGGCGAAGCCTGTTCCGGCAGTTCAGGAAGGACCGCGGCTACTCACCGGCGGATTTTGCAAAACAGGTGCGCCTCAACCGCGCGCGCGAAATGCTCGAACAACCGAATGAAAATGGCTCGGTGATACAGATCGCACTGAAGTGCGGTTTCCAGAATCCCGGTCATTTCGCGCGCGACTATCGCAATGTATTCGGCGAGTTGCCTTCGGCCGCCTTGCGCAGGGCCAGAAGGTGGAAGGGGTGAGGGCGGCGGGTTGCCGTCTGGGACCTTCCTTCGAACAGGCCGGGCGGTTTCATCGGAATAAGAAAACTGGTGCCGCAAACAGGACTCGAACCTGTGACCCCGTCATTACGAATGACGTGCTCTACCAACTGAGCTATTGCGGCGGACCAAGCGATGCGCTCAAGCAACGGCCCGAAAACGCTGGCCCCTGATATCGGGCAGGACGCGTTTTTGCAAGAAAAACGCTCCCGAAATCTCTGACTGGCTCATTTTTGGACGCGTTTTCTTGACGCGAACCGGTCTCCACCCCGGGTCATGGCCCGGGGCATGTTTCGCGGCAAAACGTTGCGCCTAGCTGCCCCAGCGGGACAGAAACCCGCGCCAGCCGCCGGCCTGGCTCGGCGCGGGGCTTATTTGCTCCCGGAATTCATCGCCCGCGCTGTCGTCGTCGATCCCGGGATCGTCGGGAGCCCGGACGATGGGGATCACCTGGGGTACGGGGCGGACGGTCTTGGGGATGTCCTGGCGGGAGCGGAACAGGGGTGCGGGCGCCGGGGCCACGGATTCGGGCGGTGGCGGTGACGGCGCGGGCTCTGGTTCGGGCTCCGCGGGAAGGGTGGTCTCGGCAGTTGGCGCCGGCACCGGGGAATTGTCCTGCGCCGCTGAAGGCATGGCCTCCTCGGCGGACATCTCGGCGACGGGTTCCTTCGGCGGCTCGACGCGGCGAGGCGGCGCCAGCATCTCCTCTTCGAGGGCATAGGCTTCGATGGCGGCGCTGCTGTCGGATGGCAAGGCCGCCAGCGGCGTCTGCCACTGAAACGCATCCAGCCGCCCGGTCACCGGCGATACCGGCCGCCAGCGGTCGCTGACATAGCCATCCGCGGTCCACACCGGATCGTGCGCCGCGCGCACCGCGCGCAAGGTCCAGGCCCGCGCCCGGCCGCTGTCGCCATGCTCGACGCGCTCGATCTCCGCCATCAGCAGCGCCACCCGCTGGGTCGGCGCCGCGGTGAACGACTCCAGCGCCTCGCGGGCGCGCCCGAATTCCGCGGCGTCGATCGCGGCGCGCGCGATCGCCAGCGCGCTTTCGATATGGCCGGGCGCCTTCGCCGCCAGCGTCTCGATCCGCACCAGCCGCTGCCGCGCGGAATCGCCGAGCTTCACATGGGCATAGGCATCGGCGAGGTCGGGATGCGGCTGCGCCAGCCACGCCGTCTCCACGATCCGCATCGAGCGGCGGATCTGATGCGCCTCGGTCTGAAACTTGCTCGCCAGCACCGCGGCCGGCACCAGTGTCGGCGCCAGCTTGATCGCTTCCATCGCGCTTTCGCGCGACTTGTCGCGGTCGATCTTTTCCAGTTCGAGCGCGCGCGCCGTCAGCAGCACGCCGCGATGGCGTTTGTAGAGCGCCTTGTCGATCAGCCCCGAGGCGAGATTGTTGTCGAGGATGCTGAGCGCGCCGCTCCAGTCGCCCTTGGCGCAGCGAAATCCCAGCAGGGCATGCGAGGCCCAGGTCGAGGCCGGCGCCAGCTTCAACGCCTCCTCGGCGATCATGACCGCGGCGACCGGATCGTCGGCACGCTGCGCCTCGATGAACAGCCCGCGCAGGCCGAGCAGCCGCGTGTCCTCACGCTCCGCCATGGCGTGGAAGGCGCGTTGCGCGCCTTCGCGGTCGCCATCGAGCTGGGCGGATTGCGCATGCAGCAGCAGCGCCAGCGGATCGTGTCCGGCATCCCGGCGCGCTACATCGGCATGGCGACGGGCCGCGGCGGAATCGCCGTGGCCGATCGCCAGCAGCCCTCGGGTGATGGCATGGCGGCCGCGCGCCTCGCGGCGTTCGCGCCGTCGCTGCCGGAGCCGCGCCGGCGCGCGCCACAGCCCGCGCAGCATCGCCCACACCAGCATGATAGCGACGATGGCGACGCCGAGCGCCAGCGCGAACACCGGCAGCGACGCCTGGACGCGCCAGCCGCCCCAGTTCAGGGTGACATCGCCGCCCTGATCGGCAACCCAGGCGGCGCCGGCCGCTGCGAGTGCGATCAACACCAGGTACAGAATGATCCGATACATGAAAGTCCTGTTCTGCGGGCTTGGTGCGCGGGCTTATTGTGTGGGCTTGGCGAGCGTCGCCATCGCGTCGGCGGCGAACTGGCGGGAGGCCGCAAGCGCCGCATCGCGGGCATCGGCCTTGTCGAGCCAGGCTTGCGCGGCGGCGCGATCGGCCGGCGCCAGCGTATTCAATTCGCGCCGCGCCTCGGCGAAATCATTGCGCAGCGCCGCCGCCGTGACCCGCGCCACAACGGCGCCGCGATCGTTGCCGGTTGCGTCGCTGCGCTCGATGCGGACGAGTTTGGCGGCGCCGGCCTGCAGCCGTTCGACGATGCCGGTACCTGTCGTCGAACTGTCCGGCGCCGGGGGCGACAATTTCGGCACCAGCGTCAGCAATTCGCGGCTCAACCTGGCGGCGTTGGGCACGCCGGAAGCAGCAAACTCTTCGAGCGGCTTCAACGCATCCGGATTCGGCGCCAGCGCTTTCGCGGCACTGATCGCCGCGGGATAGGGATCGCCGGTCCGGACGAGAACGTCCAGCAAGGCCGCCGCCACAATACGGCGCAACGGCACATCGTCGGCCGGCTTGGCGCTTTCCCTGGTGATCTCGGCGCTCTGCGCCCGGACGGCGCGCTCGACCTGGGCGATGCGTTCGTTGATCGCGGACAGATCCGGCGGCGGTGGTGTTTCGCGCGGCGCCGATTTCACATCATTGATCGCTGCAGCCAGCTTGTCCGATTGCGCGCGCTGATTGGCGAGTTCGCCGCGCAGCTCGGCCAGCGATTTTTCCAGGGCGTCGGCGCGCGCGGCGGCCGTGGGATCGGGCGTCGCGGCGGCGGGCTTGTCCATCCTGGACTCGAGACCCGCGATGCGCGCGGCAAGATCATCGACGGCGGCGGAACTGATCAGGGAATTGACCTGAGGATTGATTTGGGGCGCGGGGGCCGTCGGCGACGTCATCGCCGGCCATCCCGCGAACCAGGCGACGCCAAGCAGCAGCGCGGCTGCGCCGGCGCCCGAAAGGGCTCCGATCATGGCCGCGGAACCCTTCGCCTGCGCAGGCTGTGGCGCCGATGATTCCGACTCCGGCTCCGACTCCGCGACAGAGGCGGCGGCATTCGGTGTCTCGGCGGAGACCTCCGTCGCCTCGAGGTCGATGGTCGGCGGTTCGCGCCTAGCGCGGCCGGTATCGGGCGATGGTCCGGTATCTTCGGGCCTGTCATCGACCATTATGAGGGTTCCTCATCAATTGCGGCGAACATTACGAGATTCGGCCTAATTCTCTTACCGCGATCAGGCCCGCAAAGCACGCTCAAGCGCCTCGAACAAGGCATTTTCATCCGGCTTCGTCGCCACCATGACCTGCGTGGCCCCGGCCTCGCGAACCACGGCAGCCACTGCGGCCGAGAGGCAGCATTGCGGAATCGACAGCGCCGATATTTCGACGCCGCCGGCCCGCGCCGCATCCAGGAAAGCGCGCGCGCTGCGGCGTGAATAATGCAGCACCGCCTCGATCCGGCTGGCGGCGAAGGCGTCGCAGACCTCGCGCGGCAGGCTCGCGACCGGAACCATCCGGTAGGTGGTGTGGGTGACGACCCGCAGGCCGCTTTGATCGAGTTCGCCGGCCAGATCCCGGGCCAGATCGGCGCCGGCCAGATAAAGCAGCGTTGAGGCTTTCTTCAGCTGCTTCGCCTTCACCCTCGCCAGCACGAGGTCACGCAAGGCAGCGGCATCGCCGCTGGCCGGCATTACATGGGTGAAGCCGGCGTGGCGGGCGGCGGCGGCGGTATGCTCGCCGACCGCGAACAGCGGCAATTCGAGCAGCCGGTGGCCCTTGAGTTCGATGCCGCGCAGCGCGTTGGCGCTGGTGACGAGGACCGCGCCGTAGCGCGCATCCAGGTCATCGTGGAATGCGACCGGCTCGAACCGCAGCATCGGCGCCTGCAGCACCTCGAAGCCTCGGGCGCGAAGTGCCGCGGCGGTGGCCTCATCGTCGGGATGCGGGCGGGTGACGAGAACAGCCATGCGTAGTACCAGTTTTACTTCTCGTTCGTCATTCCGGGATGGTCCGAAGGCCCAGACCCGGAATCTCGAGATTCCGGGTTCGATGCTTCGCATCGTCCCGGAATGACAGCCTCTTTTTTAGAGCTGGATTTCGGGAGCAGCGGACGATTGCACTTTGAGACCCCGCAGTGCTACCGGGAGATATCTGGAGATACCGAAACGCCGCTTCGGCCGCCAATGCAAGGGCTCAAATTGGATAACGGAACGCGAATGCTGGTGCTGGGAATCGAGACCACCTGCGATGAAACCGCAGCCGCTGTGGTCGAGCGCCTGGGCGACGGGTCGGGCCGCATTCTGTCCAACATCGTGCGCTCGCAGACCGAGGAACACGCAAGGTTCGGCGGCGTGGTGCCGGAGATCGCGGCGCGCGCCCATGTCGATGTGCTCGACGGCATCGTCGACAGCGCGATGAAGCAGGCGGGGGTCGGCTACTCCGAGCTTGCGGCGGTGGCGGCGGCCGCGGGTCCCGGCCTGATCGGCGGCGTGATCGTCGGCCTCACCACCGCGAAGGCGATCGCGATGGTGCACGATACGCCGCTGATCGCGGTGAACCATCTCGAGGCCCACGCGCTGACGCCGCGGCTGACCTGCGCGCTGGCGTTTCCCTATTGCCTGTTTCTCGCCTCCGGCGGCCACACCCAGATCGTCGCGGTGATCGGCGTCGGCAATTACGTCCGGCTCGGCACCACCGTCGACGACGCCATGGGCGAAGCCTTCGACAAGGTGGCAAAGATGCTCGGACTGCCCTATCCCGGCGGACCGGAGGTCGAGCGCGCCGCTGTCGGCGGCGACCCCAAACGGTTTGCATTGCCGCGGCCGATGCTCGGGCGCGCCGATGCCAATTTTTCGCTGTCGGGATTGAAGACCGCGGTTCGCAGCGAGGCCAGCCGGCTGGTGCCGCTGGAGCCCCAGGACATCAGCGATCTCTGCGCCGGCTTTCAGGCCGCGGTGCTGGAATCGACGGCGGACCGGTTGAGCGTCGGCCTGCGGCTGTTTCACGAACGATTCGGCCCGCCGCGCGCGCTGGTCGCCGCCGGCGGCGTCGCCGCCAATCAGGCGATCCGCGGCGCGCTGCAGGATGTCGCCGCCAAGGCGCAGACCACGCTGATCATTCCGCCGCCGGCGCTGTGCACCGATAACGGCGCGATGATCGCCTGGGCCGGCGCGGAGCGGCTGGCATTGGGCATGGTCGACAGCATGGACGCCGCCCCTCGCGCCCGCTGGCTGCTCGACGCCAACGCCACGGCGCCGGCCGGATATGGCAAAACCCGCGCGGGCTTCTGAGAATCGCGAAAACAACCCCATGTACAGTAAGAAAACCCAGCTTCCAGAGCCGCTTAGCGGGGGCCAGCCATGCCGTCCTTCAAATCCGTAAGCGTGATCGGCGCCGGCGCATGGGGCACCGCGCTGGCGGCCGTCGCGGCGCGGGCCGGCCGCGAGGTGGTCCTCTACGCCCGCAACCCGGAGATCGCGGCCGAAATCGTCGCCAGTCGCAGCAATCCAAAGCTGCCCGGCGTGCGGCTGGACAGCCGCGTCATCATCACCAGCGACATCGCGCATGGCGCGCGCGCCGATATCATCCTGATCGCGACACCCGCGCAGCATTTGCGCGAAGCCGTCACGGCGCTGGCGCCGCATCTCGCGCGCGGCGTGCCTGTCGTCGCGACCGCGAAAGGCATCGAACGCGGCACCCATCAATTCATGACCGAGGTGATATCGGAAGCAGCGCCTTCCGCGATTGCCGCCATCCTGTCGGGACCGAGTTTCGCCGACGACGTGGCGCGCGGCCTGCCCACTGCGGTGACGCTGGCGGCGAAGGACGAGGCGCTGGCGGCCGAGCTTGCGCAGGCGCTGGGATCTTCGACCTTCCGGCCCTATCACACCTCCGATGTCCGCGGCGTCGAGATCGGCGGCGCGGCCAAGAACGTGCTGGCGATCGCCGCCGGCATCGTGGTCGGCCGCAAGCTCGGCGCCTCGGCGCAGGCGGCGCTGACGACGCGCGGCTTCAGCGAACTGGTGCGGCTCGGCCGCGCCTGCGGCGCGCGCAGCGAAACCATGGCGGGCCTCTCGGGCCTCGGCGACCTGATCCTGAGCTGCTCCAGCGCGCAGTCGCGCAATTTCGCGCTCGGCGTGGCGCTGGGACGCGGCGAGCCGCGGCCATCCGACAAGCTCGCCGAAGGCGAATTCACCGCGCCCGTCATGATCGAGCTGGCGGCTTCGCAAAATGTCGATATGCCGGTATCGTCGGCGGTCGCGGCGATATTGGGCGGCACGGCGACGATCGACGAAGCGATCGAAAGCCTGTTGACGCGACCGTTCAAGGCAGAGGGATGACAATGGCGTACTGGCTGGTGAAATCGGAACCCTCGGCCTGGTCGTGGGACCAGCAGGTGGCAAAGGGCGCCAAGGGTGAAGCCTGGACCGGCGTGCGCAATTTTACCGCGAGGCAGAATCTCGTGAAGATGAAGGAAGGCGATCGCGCCTTTTTCTATCACTCCCATGAGGGAAATGAGATCGTCGGCATCGCCGAGATCGTCAAGGAGGCCTATCCGGATCCGACCGACAAAACCGGAAAATTCGTCTGCGTCGACATCAAGGCCGACAAGCCCTTGAAAACGCCGGTGACCATGGCCGCGATCAAGGCCGACAAGCGGCTGGCCGAGATGGCGCTGGTGAAATATTCGCGGTTGTCGGTGCAGCCGGTGACGGCGGAGGAATGGAAGATCGTCTGCAAGATGGGCGGGATGTAGAGTTCCTTCCTTCGCGCAGATGCCTTCATGCTCAAGCAGGTATCATAAAACCTCTCACTTCCCCGTAACGATTTCCCTGCCTTTGCCGCAGGGGAAATTTAGCATTTCAGGCGCTTACTCCCGGTCGTGCGGCAGGCGGAAACGCGGGGAGGAGGACCAGGTCTTGAAATCGGGTGCCAGCCGCCTGAATCCGACGCCGCTCGACACGGCGAGCGTGGCCATGACGCCCGCGCTCGAGGCCGAGACGGAGCGGCTGCTGTCGCAACGCACGCGCGACATCCGGTTTTCTCCGGAGATGGTTCGCCTGTATCGCGCAAAGGACTGGCCGCAACGAAGCAAGATTGCGCGCGCATGGATGGTCTGGGTCGGGCTGATCAGCGTCAGCTTCGTGCCGGTCAGCCTGCTTCTGGCCCCCGACTTCCTTGGGCTCACCATCGCCATCAGCGGGCTGCTGGTTCCGGCGCTGCACGCCTGCACCTATCTGGTCTGGCGAAAGCCCCGTAGCGCTTCCGTCGAAGGCCTGTCGGTGCTGCTGCTGATGATCAGCGTCATGATCGCTTATGGCTCCCTCGCCGTCGCGGCCGGCGGCGCCGACTATGAGCGCATCCTGATCTGCGTCATGTACGCGACCACGATCGCGATCGTGGTGCTCAACGTCGACTATATCTGGACGCTGTCGCTGATGGTCTGCTCCGCGGCGATCTTTTTCGGCTTCGAGATCTTCAACCCCGAGATCGAGCTCAAGGAAGCGATCGGGACATCGGTCTTTTATGCGACCGGCATGTATGCGGCGACGATCGCGCGGAAAACCCAATCGATTCTCGGTCAAAAAGCCTTCCTGATGTCGTTGCGTAACCAGTATCGCAGCGACGCGCTGCGAAGCGCCAACCATCAGCTGGAAATACTGGCGACACGCGATCCCCTTACCGGGCTCGGCAACCGCCGTTCGGCTACCGATCTCATCGATCGACTCTGGCGCGACCCGGCGATCCCGAAAGCCCGTATCGCGTTCATCATGGCCGATATCGACCTGTTCAAATTATTGAACGATACGGCCGGCCACGCCGCCGGCGACGATTGCATCCGACGGATTGCGAAAACGATCGGGGAATCGGTGCGCGAAGACGCCGTCTTTCGCTATGGCGGCGAGGAATTCCTCGTCGTTCTCGCCGACACCTCGCCCGATCATGCCTGGACCATCGCCGAACGCATCCGCCGCTCGGTGGAAGCGCTCGCCATAGTCAATCCCGGAATTGATCCCGTGGACGGCTCCAGCGACGTGGTGACGATCAGCCTGGGCGTCGCGTTCGCGCGGGAGGATACCGCGCCGGAGATGGTCGCAAAATGGGCCGACGACGCCCTTTACGACGCCAAGCGCGGCGGCAGGAACGTCGTGTTCCTGTCGAACGCGCACGCTGTCGAAGGCACGCCTCAGGCACAGCCCGTCGCCGCGCCATCGGGCCACTCGGTGACGAATTCCCGGAGAATGATGACTTAGCCGGCGCCTGACCGGCAAATTCGTCTGCGTCGATATCAAGGGGTGGGATGTAGCTCTTTTCCTCTCTCCCCTTGTGGGAGAGGGTGGATCGAATGCGCGATTAGCGCATTCGAGACGGGTGAGGGGTTAGCTCAACGGATAATTTGCCCGCGGATAGAGACCCCTCATCCGGCGCTTCGCGCCACCTTCTCCCACAAGGGGAGAAGGGAAGAAGTCTACGCCGCCGCGGTTGCGACCACCTGCGCCAGCAGCTGCTCGCGCTTCGACTGCGAGCGGTAGCCCTTCATGGTCGCGGCGAAGCGCTCCAGGATGCCGTCCTCGAAGGCGGTGACGATGGTGTCGTGGACGTAGCTCTTGCGGCAGATCGCCGGCGTGTTCGACAGTTCGTCGGCGGCGGCGCGCACCGCATCCAGCACCTGTTTCTTGCGGCCGCTCGCGCTGGCGGCCGGCGAAATCCGCGACAGCGATTCCAGCACGACGGCGGAGGCCATCAACGTGCGGAAATCCTTCAGAGAGATCTTGATGCCGGCGATCTCGCGCAGGAACGCGTTGACCGTGGTGGTGGAGACCGCGCGAACCGTGCCGGAGGCGTCGCGATACTGGAACATGCGCTTGCCGGGCACCGTGCGCAGGATGCCGATGGCGCGCACCAGCTTGGCGGCGTTGCATTCTTTGCGCACGGCCTTGCCACCCTTGGCTTTGAAGGTCAGCACGACACAGTCGTCTTCCAGCGTGACGTTGGACTTCAGCAGCGTGGTGGCGCCGCGGGTGCCGTTGAGCTTCGCGTAGGATTCATTGCCGGGGCGGATCGCGGTGCGCGCGATCAGCTCGATCACCGCCGAGAGCGCGAATTCGCGGGTCGGCGTATCGCCGGAGAGGTGCATCGAGACGTTGCGGCGAATTTTCGGCAAGGCGCCGACCAGCCGCGCCAGCCGGTGGGCCTTGCGCTGCTCGCGGACCTTTTCCCAGTCGGAGTGATAGCGGTATTGAAGCCGGCCCGCGGCATCGCGGCCGACGGCCTGCAGATGGGAACTCGGGTCGGGCGAATAGCGGACCTCGGCATAGGCCGGCGGCACCGCCATCGAGTGCAGGCGGCGGATGGTGCCGGTGTGGCGGACCGGCGTGCCGTTGGCGCGAACGAATGAATAGCTCTTGCCGCGCTTGATGCGGCGGATGGTGAGTTCGTTCTGGTCGCCGAGCTTGAGCCCTAGTTCCTGGGCAAGGTCTTCGACCGAGGTCTTGGGAGCGGCTTTGAGCGCGGAGGCCGGCTTGGCGGGCGCCATTTTCGGCAGTTGGCCGAGCGCCTTCGCCAGCTCAACGGCAGGATCGGCGGAAACGGGCCGCGTAGCCTCGAAATTCTGCTGATCCATCATGGCTTTAGACGCCTTGCTCCAACTGTTCTTCCGGTAATGCCGATTATCGGTCTTTGGTTCCGGCGGGGGGCTGGCCCCCGGGGAGGCCATTTAGGGGGTAATGGTTGGGAGCGCCAGTCTATCCCTTGGTCGAAACGGTCCCTAAATACCGCTCTGGACGGAATGGGCGCCATGCAGCGGCATTTTGGCTAACGGCCAACGCGATCGTGATGGAGCCCGGTACCCGCAGGGAGATGTTCGGCGGCGGTTTGATGCCGGTCATGGCAGGGAACCCCGCCTAAGGTCCTATTTCTTCCGCTTGTCGGTGCCGGTAGGCCCGACGCATAATTGGCGCAACAAATGAGACGGCTTGCAGTGCTCGCGTTCACTGGCCGCATGGGTGGAGGGTAACGATGTCCGAGAAGATTTACGACGTATCCGCGGAATGGTCCAAGCGCGCCTATGTCGATCAGACCAAGTACCGCGAGATGTATGCGCGCTCGGTCAGCGATCCCAACGCCTTCTGGGCCGAACAGGCCCAGCGTGTCGGCTGGATCAAGCCGTTCCACAAGGTCGAGAACACGTCGTTTGCGCCCGGCAACATCTCGATCAAATGGTTCGAGGACGGCGTCCTCAACGTCGCCTGGAACTGCATCGACCGGCATCTCGAAACCCGCGGCGACCAAACCGCCATCATCTGGGAGGGCGACGACCCCTCGCAGTCGAAACACATCACCTACCGCCAGCTGCACGACGAAGTCTGCAAGATGGCCAACATCCTGCGCACCCGCAACGTCGTGTAGGGCGACCGCGTCACCATCTATCTTCCGATGATTCCGGAAGCCGCCTACGCCATGCTGGCCTGCGCGCGGATCGGCGCCATCCATTCGGTGGTGTTCGCCGGCTTCTCGCCCGACAGCCTCGCCCAGCGCATCACCG